>JBMNUL010000068.1:0-13202 GCA_050946255.1 Coriobacteriales bacterium
GGTATTGCAGCACGATATCGTAGAGGTTGACTATCACGGGTTGCACTCCGCGCGCGGGCAGGTCGGTCTCACAGATCGCTTTGATCAGGTCCTTAGCGAATTGCTCTTGGTCAGGTTTGTAATCGATGATGTATAGCCCCTGTCGCATCAGGTAGCCGTTTCGCCCGAGCAGCGCATCGTCGGAAAGCTTGTCCACGATGAAAGAACGCGCATTGTTGATATGGTCGAACTCATGACTCATTTCATCATCATCCCTGGAAAGAGCTGCAGGTCGTTGGCATGCTCAGATCCGAGAGCAGTTCTGAATGCACCTGTGGGGTGCAAAGGTGTGATTACAAGGTCATCTGTCAGCAACCTGCAATCACGCATCATCTTGAACACGACATTGCGCATCTTCGCGTAGCCCATTTCGGTTAACTCTGAGAGTTCCGGGTGAATCTGAGATTGCTCTTCGAAAAATGCGTCGTAGGCCTCATATGAGAGATCGGGGATTGTGCGGCTGTAGCGGTCGGCAAGGAGCTGTTCAGAGACGTCGCGCACGAATTGATAGGTTCGGCAGATCGATACCCATATGATGGCGTTGCGGTCGTCTCCGAAGGACTCGTTTAGAAAACGAATCTCATCATCGTTTAGGGTACGGAGTCGCTTTACTAGCTCTGAAGTGATGCGCTTTCTTGAACTGGGCGCGTTCAGCTGGAAAAGATTGTCTTCGATTATCCGCCTGCGCACCTTGTTCCAGTCTCCGCAGTCGAGGTATTCCCTCACTGCGATGAGGCATTCTGGAATACGCGCTGACGCCCCGCTCATCGAAAGGCAGTAATCCTTGCTCAAACTACTCACCTTCGCCTTCGAAAAGGTCTCTGTGCGCCATGATTTTCGTAAGCGCCGTAGAAGGGAGGAGTGCTGACATGCTCATGCATTCATCATCGGCGACTGTCTCTATGGCACTCTTCATTTCAGGGGTAACCGCGAAGATGATTCGCTCTGTTTTCTTTCCGGAAAAAATGTGCTTGCGCAATTTGCGCTCGTCCATGAAATGTGTCCCCTTCGCAGCATTTATATAAAAGTTATCCAAATTGTATCATGCGCATAGATGCTTGTTTATTATCTGCTTCGTGGGTTGGTTCGGTTATCTGAAGCATCCGCATTTCATCATAGGGAGGGGGCGGACATTAATTCTTCGTCTGAGCTGATTCTGCGTCAGAGCGCTCAGAGTTTATCCTCTGTTTAGAAATTGCGGCCGCTATAAATGCTACATTGACATATGAGAATGCCGCCAATCCTAAAGGCCACCATGAAGATCAAAGACAGGCTTCGAATATCGAACATACTCATGATCGTCATCCCCGTCTTCGTCTCCGTTATCGTTGCCGGAGCTGTCGGAGTGGCAATGTGGTATTCCATCTCCCATGGCACCGGGTTATGGACTGACGACAGCGAGGATTTCTTCAAGGCAAGCGATGTCGTCATCGGAACCGTGAGCGCGGACATCGAGTCGGATGGCATCGGTGGTCTTTCCGATTCTGCTGTCACAACGGCGCTCGATTCGGCCAACATGTCCCTGCTCGTGACAAGCGGGGGAACCACAGTCTACTCGTATGGTGATATATCGGAGCAAGACTATCAGCTCATTGAATACGCCAATCAGATCGGCGGAGACGTCAAGATTGCAAGAGACACCCGCTGCGTAAGTCTGCACATCTTGTCGACGGGGACAGCTCAATACGATATCTATCTTCTCGGAACCACGAGCGTGGTGGGCGGTGGAATCACGAAGCAGATGATCGTCATCGGTGCAGTGGTGATTCTCGTCGCAATCGTGGTCATCGTTCTGCTCACCAACTGGTTCCTGTCGAAATTCGTCCTCCGCAAAATCACCGGGCCTCTTTCCGAGCTCTCCAACGGCACCCGCCAGATCCGCGATGGAAACCTCCAATATCGATTGCCGGACGACCGCGACGACGAGTTCGGGCCCGTGTTCGATGATTTCAACGACATGGCGGGCCGACTTGCGGATTCCGTCGAACGCGACCGTCGCGCGGAGGAGCAGCGCAGGAATTTCATGATCGCAACATCGCACGATCTCCGCAGCCCTCTCACCAGCATTCAGGCTTATGCCGAGGGGATTCGCGATGGCGTTGCCTCTACCCCGGAGCGCCAAAGAGAATATGTCGACAGGATAATAGACAAGACTCACGACATGAGTTCCCTCCTGGACAGGATGTCGGAGATCGCGCACCTCGAAAGAGATGTTGCAGACGACGAGTTGTCGGAGTGCAATCTGGACGAATTCGTTTCGGAGTGGCTCGACGAGAACGAGAGCGCCTATGGGCTCCAGGGGATAGAGGTGGAGAGAGATCTCAACCAAGCGCGCGCTATCATTGACAAAGGACTCGTTTCACGCATCATGTCGAACCTCATGGACAATTGTGCGAAGTATGCTCTCGGAGAGAACGGGACCTGCCATGTGAAGGTCAGCAGTGGTACCGAAGACTCTTTCTCGTGGTTGCGCGTCGATGACGATGGCCCTGGTGTCGAGTCGGGGACGGAAGAGCGTCTGTTCGACCTCTTCTACAGGGGTGACGATTCGCGTTCGTCCTCGAAGGAGGGGAATGGCATCGGTCTTGGCGTCGTGAAGATCGCCATGGACCGCATGAATGGAAGTGCAGTCGCCGAGCCATCGACACTTGGAGGTTTGAGCATCTTGCTGAAGTTCCCGGCGCTATCTGCCGGTGGCGATGAGGACGGGGAGTAGATATCTCGTGAAAAGGATACTGATTGTCGAAGACGACCAGGACATTGCCGAAATAGAGCGGGATTATCTCGTAGCAAACGGGTTCGATGCGGAGATTGCATCAACCGGACCGGAGGGCCTCGAGCTCGGCTCATCTGGGTTATTCGACCTCATCTTGCTCGACATCATGCTTCCCGGGATGGACGGTTTCGAGGTGTGCAGGAAACTTCGTAGCCAGGTGGACGTTCCCATCATCATGGTCACGGCCCGGCATGACGACATAGACAAGATCCAAGGTTTGGGGCTGGGGGCTGACGGCTATATCGAGAAGCCATTCTCTCCAAGCGTTCTGGTCGCATTCGTGAAATCTCACCTGAACAGTTACAAGCGCCTGTCGGGAGCCAAGAGCGCGCCTTCCTCGATCGTCCTAGGTGATATAGAGGTCAACACGCAATCTCGACGTGTGAAGGTCCGAGACCAAGAGGTGGAGCTCACTAGGCGAGAGTACGACATGCTCCTGTATTTCATGCTCCACCCCGATATCGTGCTCAGCCGCGAAGCTCTGTACGAGAATGTTTGGGGCATGGATGCCATCGGAGATCTTGCAACGATTGCAGTGCATGTCAACCGACTGCGGGAGAAGATCGAGGTTGATCCATCAAATCCGCGCCACATTGTCACGGTCTGGGGCTCGGGGTACCGCTTCGTTCCCTAATTTGCGCGGAGTGTTGCTACGTCCGAATTTTCTCGCGCGGCGTCGCTCCTCAACATGCGATCCGACGATTCGTTACCTTAAGCGGGGTCACTTTTTCTCTATCCGTTCTCGCGCGGCGTAGCTCCTCAACTTCGCGAACTGCCTATTCGTTCCCTAATCTCAAGCCCCTGTCCGCGATTTTATATTTTGTTTATCTCATGGTTAATTGGGGTTTCTCTTTGCTCTATAGAATCATCCCTGTTGATGCCCGATGTAGGTGGCATCTGAAGAACGCTCGTCTTCTAACAGGGAGGATTCATGGAGCTTTTCATAAACCAGTTCGGGTATCTCGCAGTGACACTTCTCATCTTCCTAGAATGCGTGTTCCCGCCAATCCCCAGCGAGGTTGTGCTTCCCCTGGCCGGTTTTACCACGACCGTCTCCACAATGACGCTTCCCGGTGTGATCGTGGCGGCGACCATCGGTTCCCTTATCGGTGCCTTTGTGTTCTATGCGGTGGGAAGGTTATTGAGCCGCGAGCGTCTCATGTCGCTCTTCAGCAAGCGCTTCATGCGCGTCTTGGGGTTCAAGCCCTCGGACATAGAGCGGATCATCGATTGGTTCGATAGAAAGGGGCAGATCTCTGTGCTGATCTGCCGTTGCATCCCAGGTCTGCGCAGCCTCATCTCGATTCCGGCTGGAACCGCGAAGATGGGGCTTGCCAAGTTCACGGTCTACACGACCTTGGGATCGCTTGCGTGGAATGCGCTGCTGTGCTCCCTCGGGGCTCTCGCTGGGAATGCATGGGCTCAAGTTTCAGACGGGGCACAGACATTCTCCAACGTGGTCATGCTCGTTCTGCTGGCAATCTGCGTCGTCATTGCAGTCTGGTGGATCGTGAAGCGTATGATTCCCGCCATTCGCAACCGCGAGGAATGCTAAGGACAAGTCTGAGACCGAGCCTCCGGATGGCTTCGGTTATTACCTAAAGGATCCCCCTATAAACACTGTGAGGGCACCCGGTCGTTAAAGACCGGGCGCCCTCTTCATGGTCGGAAATATAGAGGATTATGAACTGCAAATTGGAATTGGAGCTATGGTTCTGGAGTGAAGCGCGGAGCTTCCGAATAATCGGGATAGTTGATAGGAGAAGGATAGGTGACCAGCTCCACGACGGTTCCCCAAGGGGTCTCGCCGTAGACGTACCTGTTGTTTGGTCCCGTGCCCTCGATCTCTCCGAAGATCAGGTGGATGTCAGAGTACAGCTTTCCACCGGCTTTGGTGAAACGTGCGGCAGCGTCTTCGATGTCGTCGACATATACCGCAATATGCTGCAGGCCGAAATCATAAGTATGTGCAGCGCGCTGTTGACTTTCTGTTTCGTAGGAGAAAAGCTCGATAGATGCCGAATTCCCCACATGAAGCATCCTCATATGCTTCAAGACGGCACCTTTGGGAAGTCCGAGCTGCTGTTCTATCTCGGCTCCAGACAAAGCCTCGTCTGGACGCACGAGGTCATAAGCTAGCTTTGCCCCAAATGCTTCCCTGAAGAAACGGGTTGCCTCTTCCATATCCGGCACGGTGATGGCAACGTGGTCAATTCCTCTTGTGATCATGCTCAGCTCCCTTTCTATTAGCGTTACGCAAGGTCCATGACATACGAATTTGGGTTCTTCATTAAATCGATTTGCAGCAAACACTGTTTCCGTTGTCAGTGCATTTGTTTTCTCAGGTTCTCTATCGAAAGCCCGACCACATCAGTCTCGGTTCTGCAGCCCTTGTTCCTGAGATTGTCTATCCCATGATTGCTGCTAGGAGCTGAGCTTTGGTAAGGCAAAACTCGATGCGCGGAGGAGACAATGCCGTTGTCATCGAGCTCAACGACGATCCGACAGTTATTGGCGCATCTCTTGCAGTGGATGTATGCCTTGTCCTGCATTGCCCCTCCTGATGGCGACCCCGTCTGAGATCGTGCTCGAGAACGGGATCGCCATTTCAACGCATGTTTCTATTCCAGTGCTACAGCTGGTTCTAGTCCACGCCGTAGAGCACGGGCAGGTCGTAGTTCGTCGGGGTGTCAGCCTTGTAGATCCGGCACATCATCGAACGGAACGGGTCGTCACCTGCATAGTCGAGCACATCGTCGGAGTTGTCGATGATGCCGTTGATGTTGCTCTTCGAGAATCCGAACAGCTCCTCTTCGGGCTCCTCCGGGAAGTACCAGTAAGCCTCGGCGTGGATCGTATCGGGTCGAATTCCCTCGGTGATCTGCGCTTTCTGCCTGACTCGTCCCAGAGGGGTCTCGATCCATACCCATTCGCCATCGGTTATGTAGTACGCACGGGCGACCTCAGGGTGAATCTGGACGATGGGATCGGGATGCATCCAGCGGAGCGTCTTGAGCTCACGATACATGGTGTGGTGGTAAGGACGCACGCGGGAACCCGAAATCAGGCGGAACGGGTACTCGGCTGCAATCTCGGGCGTGCGCTCCGGGCTCTGCGACTGGGGCTCGTAATCGGGCATCGGGTCTACTCCGAGGTCCACGCAAACGCTTGGGACGAGCTCGCATTTGCCCGACTTGGTGCCGAATCCGTATCCGTTGGTGCGGTAGCGCTCGTATTCTGGCGCAGGCGCCGTCCAATAAACATCCGAGTTAACGAATTCCTCGTAGGTCTTCCCGGTGGGTCTCAGGAACAGCGAGTACATATCCTCGAGCGTCTCTGGCCATTCGTTGGTGAGGCCTACACGCTTTGCGATCTCCTTCCAGATCCAGTAGCCGTCCTTGCGCTCATAGAGTGCGGGCATGCCCTGTGGACGGCCATAGCAGACGGACGTCAAACCCCAGTGGAACATGACGTGCGGGCGCTCGATCCAGGAAGCGGCAGGCAGCACATAATCGCACATCGCCAGCGATGGTGTCATGAAGAAGTCGATTCCAACGAGCAGCTTCAGTTTCCTGAGCGCCTCGAGAGACCTCTTCTGATTGGTCAATGTGGTCAGCGGGTTGCCGCACTGGATGAACATGGCCGTGATTGGGTAGGGGTCCCCGTCGATGATGGCATCGCAGATTCCGCGCCAGCTCGGGAACAGGTAGTAGAAAGAGCAACCATAGCCCTTGCCGCCCCAGGCCTTGGGGATGTACTCGTTGAACCTCTTGAGGGACTCGAGGCTGCAGAGCGGGATCTTCTTCGCGCTCACTGGCTCGGCCATATTGTCGATGTTGTCGATGAGGTTCTGCCACTCGATGCCCTTGAACCAGTCGACGTCTGCATGGGGGCCTGTCTGCCCGTTGCCGCCGAGGCGGTCGACGTTTCCGGTGATTGCACGCAGGGCGGCCTTCGCATAGACGAAAGAGTGTCCGGCTTTGCCCATATGGCAGTCGGCGAGACCCCAGACGAGGCAGGTCGGGCCGTCAGCGTACATGCGTGCGAACTGCCTGACGACGAACTCGGGGATCTTGCAGACCTCTGCAACCTTTTCGGGCGTGTACTTCTTAGCCTTCTCCTTCAGTTCCTCGAAGCCGGTGCACCAGTTCTCGACGAACTCGTGGTCGTAGAGGTCTTCCTCGATGATGACGTGGATAAGGCCCCAGGCGAGCATGCCGTCTGTTGCAGGTTCTGGCTGAATCCACAGGTCCGCGTGCGATGCAGTCTCGGAAAGCCGAGGGTCGATGACGATCAGGTTCGCGCCCATCCTCTGGGCGTCCGCGATGACGTTCCACTTTGTCATCCACGAATGAATCGGGTTCGCTCCCCAGCACACAATGTTCTTGGTCACGCCGGGTACGGGTCCGCATCCAAGGGAATCCCAGCCGTACATCGCAGTTTCCATGAGGTTGTTCGCCTGGCCGCAGTTCTTGCCTTGGTTGAAGTTGTTGGGGGATCCCCAGGTGTTGAAGAAGCGCCATGTGGCCCAGTCTCCAGGGCCGTGCACGGTTCCGCCGATCTTCGTCAGGGTCTCAGGTCCATACTCGTCGCGGAGCTTCAACAGCTTGTCTGAGATCTCATCCAGTGCCTGCTCCCAGCTCACAACCTCCCACTTGCCCTCGCCGCGCTCTCCGGTGCGCTTCATCGGGTAGTTGAGGCGCTTTGCATGGTAGTGGAACTCCGGAGCGGCCCTAAGACGCTCGCACGCATATCCTGCACCCATGAATCCGTTGGGGCAGTTCGTTGCCTCCTTTAGGATCCCGTCCTTCACGCGCAGGGTGACTTCGCACTGCTGCCAGCAGAAATAGCAGGTTACCCTTCGCAGCTCCTCGTTTTCTCCAATCTTCTCTACCGCCGAACTGTTCTCTGGGGTAGCGATGGCGGAGCCGTTTCCACTAAAGACTTTCTTTTCCTCTTCTTCAGTCAAGTCACGCTCTTTGGCGGCGACGCTCGCATTGCTCTTAATCGAGACCTGACTCGCTACTTCTTGGCTCATTTTCCCTCCTCCGTCGTGGTGTTTCTCCAGAGTTGGGGGTCCGCGGCATCCTCAACTCGTCCTTGCGATTACGATATGACCCCACGCGAGGTTTTTGAATTTCCCAAATTGAAGCCTTTTAAAGTCAGGAAGACCTAGGTATGTTTCCCCATACTTGACATTTATGAAAATGGTTGGGGCCCAAGGACTCAGCGCTTTGCTTCGAGCATGTTCAAAATGAACATCCCCGAGGTAGGAGGCTTGTATACAATAAAAACAACACTTGCGCATTAGGAGGTGGTCCCGCAATGGATGGTAATGAATTTGACTCTATTGAAGGGTTTTTCTCCGATCCGGCGTTTCAGCTGATCCTGAAAAATGTGACTGTTTCCACAATCACATGGGATGATTTCCTTGATTCTCCAATGCCGCGAGGCCTTCCAGCCAATCGCACATGGAAGCTCATCCACGAGGTCAACTTCAACGCGGGGACCGTGCTGCCCGACTTTCTCCCAGATGCCAAGATTTTCTACAGGTACTCGTCGACGATCATCAGCACGTTGATCCAGCTGATAAGGAAGTATCAGGAAACCTCGTCTCTCGAGGCAAAGTTGTGGTCGAGCTTTACAACGCAGGGAATATGGGCGCGCACGAGAGACGTGATCGCTGCAGCACGCATAGAAGGCGTTGATGTCGAGGAGAGCAGGGTCCTTGCGATTTGGGATCCTGTTGAGAAGCGTGTGCTATCGGCCCCCAGCAATTCCGCCGAGCAGTTGGTGGTTAATGCATTGGAGGCCGAGTGCAACGTCAAATACTATGCGAAGAGGGATTTCAACGGAGAGTTGATCTTGTCCATCGCCAAAGACCTGATGCGCGATGTGAGATTGGAGGATCTGCAGAATCACTCGATTAGGAATTCCCTCGACTATCTGATGCCGCAGAATCAGGAATCTTCCACGGAACAGGTTGGGGGAGAGCATTCTGAAACCTCCGATGATCGCAGAGAGCTTACCGACCTAATTGCCTCATATCTGGATGGAAGCACGGCAGTGGATACGGATTTGGATTTGGTGCGAGCGCTATTGGCGCCAGATCTTGTGCGCACATTCGTTCCAATTGGCCCCGCATCTTCGCTGTTGGGGATGATGGTGCAGAAGGTGGTTTTCTCGCAGCAGGGCTTCCAGCTTCTCAATTGGCTTCCTCTCACCTATGCGCGCGAAAAATGGGAGAACGGGACCGGGGTTCTCGAGACCGACTTCTCGGCAGAAGATGTTTCCCATACGCTCAAACACGAGCGTGAAATCGGTCTCTACGACATCACCCCCATTCAGACCGTAAACCTTCAGATCGCGCTCCAGATGCTCGACAGGTTCACGAGGTTCGTCACCAAGATCGAGTCATATTCGAACTCCATTAAGGAAAAGCTGATGAACAGCTCGATTTTCAATCAAAGGCAGTGTGCTGTTCTGGCCAGGGCTTCAAAGGGAAGCGACCGTACTTTCACGATTCGTCATCACCAGCAGAACCACGGCATCTCCTATGCCACGGCACGTCGGGACTTTCTTGAGCTGAAGGACAGCGGATACCTGCAAAGCCGTTTTGATGGGAATACGCAGGTGTTTTACGCATCTGATGATTTCGATGCGAAAATCGCGCGTGTATTGGGCGACAGTGACAGCGTGAGGGAAGAGATACCCGAGATCTACCTTCCTCCGAGGTAATTGCCTCCTCAAGGTTGGAGACCGTCAGCGCTATGAGATCAACTGCAATTTCGCTTGTCCGATTTGACTTCTAGTGTCGGTCATCATCGCGGACGAAGTTGGTCATGGCGTCGCCCTCGGTTGCTGGCAGGGGAGTGCCCGCGGCGCGGGCGTCGGCGAAGCTGCGCATCATCCAGACCATGTTTCGGGCCAGGTTGCGCAAGGTCTGCATTCCCTCCTCATCCTGAGATGCCTCACCAGGTTTCAATCCGTGCACCATGTTCCAGTAGGTCGATCCGGCTATGGGCATCTGAGCAATGCCGAAATGCTTGTTGATGACGTCGAGCGTGGCGCTTGTACCTCCTCTGCGTGCGACGGTAACAGCCGCGCCCGGCTTGAAGGCAAACGTCGGGTAGATCTCCCCTTTGGCGTCTGCATAGAAAGCCCGGTCGAGGAATGAGAGCAGGCGTCCGCTGGGGTGCGCGAAGTAGGTCGGAGAGGCGAACACGAAGCCATCTGCATCAGCCGCCTTGTCCAAGAAGTCGTTCACACCATCGTCGGAGATAATGCAACGGCCCGTCTCGGAGCATCGTCCGCACTGAAGGCAGTCGGCGATGGGCTTCCCTCCAATCTGGATGATTTCGGTCTCCACGCCCTCCTCCTGAAATGTTCTAACCATCTCGTTCAATGCGGCCATCGTGTTGCCATTCTTGTGACTGCTCCCGTTCACCAACAGTACTTTCATGCAACCATCCTCTCTTTCTCTATCGATTATCAGAAGCAATGATATGCACATGCTAGCCAAAGAGTAAGAACGCACTAATTTGATAGATACTACCCAAAAGGAGAGCATGGTGGGCCGATTCTGCACGCCCATCGATACCGTTCTATTAAACTTGTCTGACTTGCTCGTCGTTGGAAAGTGGGAGATGCGGGTTCTCTGTTGGACCTGGAAGAATACTACTCGCATCATTAAGAGTTCAAGCGCATTCTCGGAGATGCGGTAACTTGAGAGTTCAAGCGCATTCTCGGAGATGCGCTAACTCTCATCTGTTTGGAACCAATTTCTATAAATTACTGTACATTAATTTCTATAATTTACCGTACATTAAATATATTTGATAGAAAAATATATTTTCTGAAAACATTTCGCACTTATAATACAGAAGTTATATTTTCAGGCAATTATATTTTTTCTGAAAAATTCACGTTTGTGGATATGTGTTGAAAAATAAATAGAACACCGCCTAGAAATTGTTGCCCAAAGGGCACTTACAACAGGGTGGTCCCATCGAGAATAATGCGCTTCATCGTAGGTGCATTTTCTCGAATGTGGTTTGTTAATTGAAGGGAGGCAAAGCCTTTGTCACGCAGAAAATCTACAGCTGTTTGTGAAGTGCGTCGCACTGGTTCGAAAGTGTTCAGAGTATTTGGGGTTTTTGTATTAACGATTGCCCTGGTGTGGTTTACAACTCCTTTGCATGCCAGTGCAATTTCAGACTATTCGCAATCATCGAATTCAACCTATAGCGTGGAAACTTCAATCGATGGTTACAGCGGCTCTTCGGTGGAGCTGCCAACCGGCACCGAAGCCACGATGTATTCCAGTGTCACGGTTTCGGACGAGCTCACTTCTGCTTCTGGGCTTACGCTGACCGTGACTGTCCCACGCACGTATCTGGATTCCTCCTATTACAACAATGGCATCAATACCACCGACGGCTCCTTAAATGAATCAGTTGCTTCCACGAGCGTTACGTATGATGACGACAATATCTACGTCACGTATTATCTGGAGACACTTTCGGGTGGCACAACGACTGATATCCCGCTTGGGTTCAAGACACTTGGAGACACGACTGACAACGGAACCTCCTTCACCATCACCGCCGAGCTGAGTGATTCAGATGGAAACGTGCTGTCGGACAGCTCGGTCTACATCACCAATACTGCCTCGTATCAGCTCACTGCAGTTGGCTATACCGGCCATACGAATCTGGGAACCGTGTATTCGGATACGACGTCGTCTGACGCAGACGAAGTTTCCACCGTGTACGCAGGGGTTTTGTATACCACTGATTCGGACAGCACCGGTACGCGCACCCCTTCGATGATCCGCGTATATGTGCAGCTTGCCGACGACATCGTGTTCGACAGCTCGTATACAACCACTGCATACACGAATGATGGATGGACCTATGACGAGACCAATGGGTACATCTACAAGGACATCGATGTGTCTTCGGAGTCAACGGATACGGCCTTCTTTGTAATCAAGGGGCTTTCCAAGACGTACAACGAAGAATTCACAGTGGGAACCGCATGGATTCAGGCATACGACGACGATGGGAACCTCATCTCGTCGTCGGACGATTCGTCAGCCGTCAGCAGCACCACGACCGTGAAGGCAATATATGTTGCTGATGTGGTCGACAGTTCGGAAAACCAGGCGGCGTACGGCTTGGGTACCTCGGGCGGTTATACCTACAATTCCGAGAACAAGGACAAGGTGACCACGATTACCCACTATGTTGCTAACACCACGTCAACTGGATACGGCACCGACGACCAGATAGTGTATCTATCTGACATGACCGTGACCATCAATGAGCATACTTATGCGACGGAAATAGAGCTCAGGAGCGGCAGCAATGTCACGGGCATGGATGACAATGAGGTGTACCTGGTGTATTCCGATGGTTCCGAAGTCTTGTTCGCCGAGGACGTGACGGTCGGCAGCTGGATTGACATCACCGGCGCAGACAACTATCAAGACGTGCGTGCCATTCACATCGTGTATCCGAGTGAGGTGCAGATCCCCGTTGGCAAGCTTGCGTATCTGTATATCAACACGCAGGTGCTCGCCAATGATTGGGAGGTCGCGCTCGATACGGATCCTGCCTACACCTATGACGACGCAGGGGATCTGCTGAATGCCTACCTGTACGAGACGTGCGAGGATATATGGTACAGTTATCCTTCCACGACGTCTGGCCGCACTGAGCATACGTTGGAAGGCAGGAACCCCTTTGTCATCGCTGCCGGTGCCAACGACATCCTCACCGGCACCACGAGTGCACAGACGGCCCAGAAGGGCGACACTCTCACGATCACGTTCACCAAGACGACCGAAGATCTTCGCAGCACCACCGACGACGGTTTGGAAATGGAGAATCCCGTGTTCTACGTCGAGCTTCCCGACGGATGGGAATGGGATAATTCCGCAACGCTCACATATACCGATATCTATGGGGCTGAGCAAACGGTCACATATGACGACTTGGAGGTTATTTACGGTATCAGCACATCTGCCCGTTGGGTAGAGGTGCCAGTGCCTGATTTCTATCCTGGGACTGATGTCTCACTCTCATTGGACCTCACCGCTCAAACTGGCACCGCCGAAGGGGCCTCGGACGTCGTGGGATGGCTGGCATATGACAACACCACGCTCATAAACCTCGGCAACTGGTCGGATGACTCAACTGCCGATACCTACGATCTGAACGGCAACGGGAGCACCGAAGACCTGATCCTCTCCGATTCGGTGAGCATCACCTACACGCCGAGCCGCGAGGTTTACGCCACCGCAACGGCGGGCACTTCCATCGACAGCCTGGCGGTCGGCACGACCCAGTCGCTCCAGGAAGGCTCGAGCCTGTATCTGGGCCTG
>JBMNUL010000069.1:0-13087 GCA_050946255.1 Coriobacteriales bacterium
ATTCACATTCGAAAGCACCGAGCTTGATCTTGCTGCCCGGCGTGATCTCGTTCATGTCGACATCGTGGAACCTGTGCTCGTCAAGCTTGCCCTCGATGAAACCCAAGGTGAGCTTGGTTCCGTAAATCGCAGTGCGGCAATCGAGGTCTTTCAGCACATAGGGAATTGCACCTGTGTGGTCCTCGTGCCCGTGCGTGATTATCAGCCCGCGGAGCTTGTGCGAGTTCTCGAGCACATAGGTATAGTCTGGCACCAGAAGATCTACTCCCGGGAAATCATCGTCCGGGAACATCATTCCCGCATCAACGACTATCATGTCGTTGCCGTACTCGAACACCGTCATGTTCTTGCCGATGCCGTCGAGTCCGCCGAGCGGGATTATCTTCAGCTTCGTTGCGGACTTCTTTCCACCTTTGCCAGAACCTCTGCGCTTGCCTTTATTCTTGTTCTCTTCTTGCACGGTGGCATTTGCCCCATTGGAGCCATTTTTACCGTTGTGATTAGAGGAGGCCTTGTCCTGGTTCTTCTTGTGATTGGCCTTCTTGTTATCGCTCAAGTTTATTCTTCTCCTATTTCAGGACACCCACTTCGCGCATGACCTTCGCCAAGTGCTCCGACTGTTCCGGAGTGGCGTCGATGAGTGGGAGACGCAGGCCTCCAACTGGGAATCCCAAGAGCTTCAGGGCCTCTTTGACGAGTATCGGGTTAGTAGCCGCAAAGAGCTCTTTCATCAGCGGCTGCAGTTTGATATCGCATGCAACAGCGGTGGTGTGATCGCCGTTTGCCTGGGCCTCTACCAGCTCCTTCATACGCTGAGGTGCCACGTTTGATGTAGTCGAGATGACTCCCTCGCCACCCAGTCCCATGATTGGGAGGGTGAGCGAATCGTCGCCAGAATAAACGAAGAAGTCATCGTCCGACTCGTCGATTATCTTCTTGATCTGCTCGAGGTTTCCGCTGGCCTCCTTGACCGCGATGATGTTCTCGACATCATTGGCGAGCCTGAGAGTGGTCTCGGGCAGCATGTTGATTCCGGTCCTACCCGGAATGTTGTACAGGATCACCGGCAAATCCACAGCCTCGGCAATAGTGCGGAAGTGACGGTACATACCCTCCTGCGGAGGCTTGTTGTAATAGGGCACGACGAGCATGATCGCGTCCACGCCAAGCTTCACAACCTGCTTTGCGAAGTCGACGGAGTCTGCAGTGCAGTTGTCGCCAACGTTGGCAATAACCGGGGCCCTGCCGTCCACCGCTTCCACAACAGCTTTGAAAAGCTCGATCTTCTGTGGATAGAAGACCGTGGGAGACTCACCGGTGGAACCATTGACGAGAAGGCCGTCGCTCCCCCCATCGAGGAGACGAATTGCCAGCTCTTGCGTGCGCGGAAGATCCAAATCGAGGTTGGAGTCAAACGGCGTGACCATCGCCGTTATGAGACGACCGAAAGGAGATCGGGTTTCCATTATTCCTCCATGAAGTTCTCTAGACCCACGATCAGCCCAGCCCTTTCGCCAACGTTCCTGATGGCAAGAAGCACTCCGGGCATATACGAGATGCGATCGTATGAATCGTGCCTGATCGTGAGCGTTTGTCCTAATGAACCGAGTATAACCTCTTGATGGGCCACAAAGCCGTCAGATCTAACAGAATGCACTGGAACGCCCGAAATCAGGGCTCCCCTTGCACCCTCTCCACCATCGACTTCGGTCTCCTTCCCTGGAGAGGTGCAGGTGAAGTCCCTGGCCCCAGCGATCATAGAGGCAGTGCGAATTGCGGTCCCACTTGGAGAATCCGCCTTGTGATTGTGGTGGTACTCGATGATCTCGCAATCTGGGAAGTACTTCGCGGCCATCTTGGAGAACATCATCATCAACACTGCACCAGTCGTGAAGTTGGGGGCCACGAACAGCGCCGTTCCCTCCGGGATCTTCTTCTCGAGCTCGGCAAGCTGCTCATCGGTGAGGCCGGTGGTGCCGATCACGCAATCAAGTGAATGCTCGAGTGCGATCTCGATACTGTGATAGACGGCCTTGGGATGAGTGAAGTCGACCATCACATCGGGAGAGGTGACCTCGATTGCCGCTGCGAGGTCTGTGAATGAAGGAGCGATCTCCTTGCCTTCGTCCTCAACGCCGACTCCTTCCTCTGCAGAGATGTCAACGCCGGCACAGACCTCCATGTCGTCCTGAGAATTCACAGCGTGAACTACCTTGCTTCCCATGCTGCCGAAGCATCCATTTACCAGCACCTTGATCATAGTTCGATCACATCCTTGAGAACACTTTCTACTTCCCGTTCTTGCAGCGGGCTCACAATCGCAACCGAGGGCTTCTGAGTTAGAACTTCGGAAGCCACCTTCGAGATGTCGTCGAGAGTGACCCGCTTGTATTCCTCGATTATCTCATCTAATGAGAGAATTGGAGTGCCCTGCATGGCATTTTTCCCCAACTTCATCATGTGGTTGCGCGTAGATTCGTCGGAAAGGGTCGTCAAACCCACGGCATATGCCCTGACCCTGTCGAGCTCTTCCTGCGTGAGACCGCCTTCGACGACCTTCGCAAGCTCCTCCTGCACGACCTCCACCACCTTGGCGATGTTCTCCGGACGGGTGCCGGCATAGATCACGAACGAGCCAATCCCCTCGTAGGCGTTCGAGCCCGCGTACACGGAATAGGCAAGCCCCCTCTTCTCGCGGATTTCCTGGAAGAGCCGGGACGACATGCCACCTCCGAGCGCAGTTTCGAGAAGGCTCATAGCGAACCTGTCGTCATGACCTGCCGGAAGTCCGTACATCCCGAGGAGTATGTTGGCCTGCTCTGTATCCTTCTTCTCAGCGACGAGGAACTTCCTGTTCTTCTCGGGGGTGTAGACGCGCAGGTTGCGTTCCTTGCCAGATTCCATTTCGCCGAGGTACTTCTCGCTGAGCTCCACCAGCTTGGAGTGGTCGATGTTCCCAGAGGCGGCAATCACGCAATTGGCGGCATGATAGTGCTTCTGCTGGTATCTCTCGAGGTCGTCATGGGTGAAGCTCCCCACGCTCTCACGGGTTCCGAGCACCGGCCGACCAATCGTCTGGGTGGGGAAAAGCTCATCTCCCAACAGGTCGTACACATGGTCGTCGGGAGTGTCCTCGGCCCTCGCGATCTCCTCGATCACGACCTTGCGCTCCGACTCGACCTCCTTGCTCGGGAATGTGGAGTGGAGCAACATGTCCGCTAAGATCTCGAACGACTGCTCGAGCGCGGTGTCGACGCACCTTGCGTAGAAGCACGTGAACTCGCGGCTGGTGAATGCATTTGATTCAGCTCCCAGGCTGTCGAAGTCAATCGAGATCTGCGCGGCAGCACGCTTCTCGGTTCCCTTGAACCTCATGTGCTCCATGAAATGGCTGAGCCCCGCCTCGTCTGGTGTCTCGTCGCGTGAGCCGACGCGATACCAGATTCCAAGGGTCACGGAACGCACACCGGGACGCTTCTCGCTCAGCACCGTGGCGCCGTTGCTGAGGATGGTCTTGTCGTAGTTCATTGAATGAATGGCCTTTCTGCAAGACCCCGGTCGGCACACTTGGTGCAAGACCGGGAATCCTTGCCGAGCGGGTCGGGGCTACATGGCCCCGTTGCCCGCAAAATCTCTAATTTGGGAAGCAGCTTGAGGCTTCTGCAGCAGCTTCGGCTCTCCTCGCAATACACGCGATAGCAGCCAGCAGCTTGAGGTTTCCGCAGCGGCTTCGGCTCTCCTCGTCCCACTCGATCGCAGTTCCCACACGATTACCATCAGCATCAGTGGAGCCTCCTGCAATCGCCTTCTGCGGTCTAGGACCTAGGACTGATGACGACGCCTCGGCTCACGCCTGTTGTGGCTATCGTCATTGCGGTTGCTATGTCCGCTGTTCCCGCGGTTCCCGTTGCCACGGTTCCCGCCACGGCTCCCGTTTCCACGATGCCCGTCGCCATCGTCGCCATGGTCGACGTGCACGGCTTCGGGCTTCTCCAGCCTGTCAAGGGAGATCTTGCCCTTCTCGTCGATCTCGGTAACCACTACATGTACCTCGTCACCGATGCTGAGCATGTCCTCAACCTTGTCGATGCGGCCCTTTGCGATCTTGGAGATGTGCAGCAGACCGTCCTTCGATGCGGTGAGCTCGATGAAGGCTCCGAACGGCTGAATCGAAACGACCTTGCCGTAGAACTCCTCGCCGATCTCGGGCTCGCGGACGATGTCCTCGATCATCTTCTTGGCATCCTCGCCACCGGTATCGCTCGAGGCGATGAAGATTGTTCCGTCCTCCTCGATATCGATCGAGGCTCCGGTCTCCTCCTGGATTCCGCGGATGACCTTTCCGCCGGACCCGATGACCTCGCGGATCTTGTCCACGGAGATGTGCATCGTGATGATGCGTGGCGCGTACTTGGAAAGCTGGTCCCTGTATGTTGGGATCTCCGCCAGCATCGCGTCGAGGATAAAGGCGCGGCCCTTCTTGGCCTGCTGGAGTGCCTCGCCGAGGATTTCGACAGTGAGACCCTTGGCCTTGTTGTCCATCTGAAGTGCCGTTATTCCCTTCTCGGTGCCGCAGACCTTGAAGTCCATGTCGCCGAGGAAGTCCTCGAGTCCCTGGATATCGGTGAGGATGGCGACCTTGTCGCCCTCCTTGATGAGCCCCATTGCCACTCCGGAAACCGGGCGCTTGATAGGCACGCCAGCGTCCATGAGAGCGAGGGTAGAACCGCAGGTCGAGGCCATAGAGGACGAACCGTTGGACTCCATGACCTCGGAGACCACGCGAATCGTGTAGGGGAACTCGTCCTCGTCCGGAATCACATAGCGAAGCGCTCGTTCTGCCAAGGCGCCATGACCAACCTCGCGGCGTTTCGGGCTGCCCATGCGCCCGACCTCTCCGGTGCAATACGGCGGGAAGTTGTAGTGGTGGATGTAGCGCTTGCCCTCCTGGGGGTCAATCGTGTCGAAGCGCTGCCACTCGTTGAGCATTCCCAAAGTGCAGACGGAGAGCACCTGGGTCTGCCCACGCTGGAACAGCCCCGAGCCATGGACGCGGGGCAGATAGCCCGCCTTGATGTAGAGAGGGCGAATCTCGTCTACCTTGCGGCCGTCGACGCGCTCGCCAGTATCCAAGATCATCGCGCGCATCGTCTTCTTCTCGAGGGCCTTGAACTGGGCAGCTATCTCGCTTGCCCACTCCTCCTGCTCTTCCTCGGTGAACGAGGCGATGACCTCCTCCTTGAGGGCGGCAACCTTGTCGGTGCGGGAGAGCTTGTCGGCGTCCTTGAGTGCACTGTCCATCTGGTCTGCATACGCGAACACGCGCTGCTGGACCTCCTCGATGGGAAGGCTGATCGGCCACTCCTTGGGCTCCGGGTTCACCTTGTCGATGAACTCCTGCTGCTTTGCGCAGAACTCGCCGAGCACCTTCTGTCCAAATGCGAAGGCGTCGAGCATCTCCTCTTCTGGAATCTCCTCGCCGCCGGCCTCCACCATGCAGATGTAGTCAGCGGTTCCAGCCAAGGTGAGGTCGAGATCGGAGATCTCCTCCTCCTCGAACGTGGGGTTGACGATGTACTCGTGGGTCTCGCGGTTGCGCCCGATGCGCACACCGGCAACTGGCCCCTCGAACGGGGCACTGCCTACCATGAGCGCTGCAGATGCACCCATGATCGAGATGACGTCTGGTGGGTTGATCTGATCTGCGACCAGGGGCATGGCCACGATATGGACCTCATTGCGGAATCCATCTGGGAATCCTGGGCGGATAGGACGGTCGATCATCCTGGCGGTCAGCGTGCCCTTCTCGGAGGGACGTCCCTCGCGCTTGAGGTATCCGCCGGGAATCCTTCCCACTGCGTACATGTGCTCGATGAAGTCCACGGTCAGCGGGAAGAAGTCGTAGTCCTTCTGCTCCTTCGAAACCACCGCTGTGACGAGAACCGTGGTCTCACCCTGGGTGACGACAACCGCTCCCGTTGCCTGCTTTGCAAGCTCACCGGTGGAAAGCGTGTACTGCTTGCCGTATAGCTCGAAGGACTCTGTGATTTTTTCCATTTTTCTCTTTCCATTCTCTTCGTCGACGCCCTTTGCGTCGAAGCCTACTTCGGATCTTCGAAGCAGCTCCAAAAATCCTCGCCTCAAGCGCTCCGGCACGTTCTTTCAATGCCTGGCGCTTGTGTCATCCGGATTCGTGGATGCCATCGTCCTCAGACCCACGATCGATGCGGTCACCTCGGCCACACCGACCGCCAAATGAACAAAAGGGGAACCTTCTGGCTCCCCCATTGTCGTTCGCGAATTTGAATTAGGCGTTGTCTCGAATTCCAAGTTCCGCAATCAGGTTACGATATTTATCGATGTCCTGATCTTTGATGTAGGTCAGCAAGCGGCGGCGCTTACCTACGAGCATCAGCAGACCTCGACGGGTGTGATGATCCTTCGGATGTGTCTTGAGATGCTCAGTGAGATTGCGGATGCGCGCTGAAAGAATTGCGACCTGCACTTCTGGGGAACCGGAATCGTGCTCGTCCTTGCCGAATTTCTTGATGAGCTCGGCCTTCTCTTCTTTGCTGACAGCCATGTGGCTACCACCTTTCCATTAGTCCGCCTTGAGCTGAGTGAGCCGTCGGTGGAGTCGGCAGACGCAGCAAAAGGTAATTGAAACAGTTTGCCAAGTATAAACCAGTTGCAGATACCACGCGGCCAAACGCAACGCAGATGGCTGGTCATGGGACAAGCAAGAGGGGCAGACGGTGCAATTGCAGATTTTCTCCACATAGGCTGTGGCTTCGAGTAGACCTCGGCATTAGTCAATCTCCACCCACACTCACAAGCACTGGATACGTTGAACTCTTGGACGCTAGATATATAGTAGGGACAGTTGTCTATTTGACAGGAGGCAAAGCATGGACCTGAAGAAGGAATTTGGCAGGATTCTCACAGAGAGCTCGGATTTGGCTCTTGCAACTTGCGTCGATGGGGTGCCCAACGTCCGTATCATGAACGTTTGCTACGATCCAGCACACCCTGGGTCGTTCTTCGTCTCAACCGACAAGGGAAGCCCAAAGACCGTAGAGTTCGAGAAGAACCCTAAGGTCGCTTTCATGACCTACCCCGGTGACCCCT
Organism: Coriobacteriales bacterium; assembly: GCA_050946255.1. Taxonomy (GTDB): domain Bacteria; phylum Actinomycetota; class Coriobacteriia; order Coriobacteriales; family CADBOM01; genus JBMNUL01. The sequence continues at coordinate 7,129 of JBMNUL010000069.1, forward strand.
CCAAGGGATCGTTCTATGTGCGCAGCAACGATGCAGAGATCATGCCGTCGACAGTGCCCCTAGATGATCTTTGGGACAGCTTCGTGGAACAAGTTTTCATGTTCGAGAAGGTCGCGAAGATGAAGGGTGACAAAATGGCAATCTACGAGGTGAAGGTGCATTCCGCAGAGGTTGCTCCCTCCATGAAGGAACGCGGGACCGTTACGTTCTGACGATTGACTGGCGCTCGAAACACGGAACGCTGAAATCTACTCTTCGAGTGGCTTTTTTCATCACTGCTGCCGGGGCTCAGCTCTCAGGGTAGTGTCGCGGAATCCAGCATGATTGCTTGCCGAAGTGTTGCGAGACCAGTCGCCATCAGCATCGTTATTGGAGTTCGGCCCCTGTTGTGGGGGTTGGACTCCATTTTTCATCGGCAGTCTCTTGCGGCACATCACGATGCAGATGGAGTAGCAGGTTGGAAGAACGCAAAACGCGAGGACAACGCCTATATAGAGAGGAATTCTCGTTCCTCCCCAGTACAACACAGCATTGACAATGATATACGCTACGACCAAGGCCACCACTACCCACATCAGGACACTGCACACGATGTTGATGTAAAGCCGTGCGCGAGTGTTCTTGGCGAAGAGCAAGACCGAGGCGACTCCAGGAATACCGAGAACTGCGAGCCACGAACCCAACCAGTACTCGAGATATACGCTCTTATAGAGCGAGCTCGAATCATTCCCCGCGTTCATTGCGTTTTCATCCACATAGGAGAAAACCAAGAAGACAATCCCCAACAAACAAGCCAGCAGCATGATTATGCCGAGAAACAGGAGCCCATATACTCTTTTGGGCTTCGAAGCTTCTGTGGTTTTTGGTCCTTGCCAGTTGTCCACTATATCGCGACCCCCTGTAAACCCAGCCGGTCCAACAACAAGGATGCTACGCGGACGACTGTCAATCGATTGCATAGAGAACCCAAATATATACGCTTGCACTCCTCTCGCCGGGCTCGCAAGAAGGAGGAGACGAAACAACCGTCTACAGTTCCTGCTGGGTGCGCCTTATCAGATCGTCCTGCGTCTCCTTGTTGACCTCTACGAAATACGAGCTGAATCCCGCAATCCTCACCACAAGGTCCTGGTAGTTCTCAGGCGATTTCTGAGCATCCCTCAGAGTCTCAGTTCCGATGATGTTCAGTTGCATCTGCATCCCGGCGTTGTCGAAGTAGGTCTTCATCAGGTCCTCGAGCTTCTCCTTACCGCTGGCAGAGGAGATCGCGTTGGGATGGAACCTCATGTTGAGGAGTGTCCCGTTGCTGCACTTGCTCTGGTCTAGCCAGCCCACCGAGTTGAGCAGGGCCGTGGGACCGTTCTTGTCCATCGACTGCACAGGGCCAATCCCATCGGACAGAGGCTCGCCTGCATGGCGCCCATCGGGTGTGGCCCAGGTGATCTTGCCATAGACAACATGCATTGTGACCGGCCAGATTCCAGCTGCATAGTGCCCGCGGGGCCCAGTCATGGAGTTGATCTTGTCACAGAAGGTATCGCCAACCCATTTCAGATACTTGTCGACTTCGGGCTCCCCGTTTCCATAGTGCTCGAGGTCGTTGACAACGTGGGCACGCAGCTCGTCATATCCTTCCCAATTTGCCATTATCGCGTCGTAGAGCTCGCGGGTCGTGGCGTCTTTGCGCTGGAAGCAAAGCTGGTCGATTACTCCGAGGGAGTCAACGATGTTGCCGATTCCCACGGCGGCTATTCCACAGGAGTTGTACTCGGCACCGCCTCGCATGATGTCGAGCCCCTTCTCCATGCAGCCATGGGTGGTGGCGGAAAGAAGCGGCATTGGAACTTGGTCTGCAACTTCCAGCTCATAGAGGTTGGTGAGGCTAACCCACCAGTCCGCAAAGTAGTCGATCTGAGCCTTGACTGCAGCCAGCACCTCTTCCATAGACTCCATCTCGTAGAGGTAGCCGGTTGCAACGCCGCATTGAACTGCCGGTTGCCCGTCCATGCGTGGCATCGGGTTCACGCCGTTGTTGATTGCCAACATGAGCGCATTGGGCAGCACGAAGAACGACTGCCTCCCGCTTCCGCCCGGGCAACCGAACTCCCAGCCTGGGACCATCGGCTCCAAGCATCCTATTAGGGCATATTGCCTTGCAATACCCAACGGCAGTCCCCTCTTCATGAGGGCGGGGATGATCACCTGGTCGTTCTCGAAAGTCGGAACCCCGCCGCAACGCGAGGTCGTTGCAATCGCGGCTTCCCAAACTTCTTGTGGCGTGTTCTCGTGAATCCTGAGAGCGAGGGGCGGGTCGTGCAAGATGAGCCTGCCGGCAGTCTGCAGGAACATGAATGTCACCGGGTTGGTGGCGTCGTTTCCCTGCGCGTCGACGCCGCCGATCGTCATGAGCTGTCCGGATGTGTACCCTGGAGCACCCGCTGCGGAGCCGTCCGGGCCGACCTTGTTCATCTCGGCGATCTTGAGGACGAACAAGTCTATGAGCTCCTGGGCTCGATCGGGAGTGATGCGCCCTTCAGCGAGGTCGGCAACATAGTACTTGCCGAGATGCTGGTCCACGCGCCCCAGACTGTTTCCATGCTGCTGCCCATCAAGGCACTCGCACATCTGGTAGAAGAACAGCGCCTGCACCGCATCGTGGAAGGTCCGGCAGGGCTTCTTGTAGATCCAGTGCATCGTGTCGGCCATCTCTAGAAGCTCCTGTTTTCTGGCGGGGTCCATCTCCTCCCCAGCCAAGCGCTCGCACTCGTCGCCATAGCGGTCGGCGAAACGAATGATCGCATCAATCACGATAACGACCATGCGGTAGAACTCGTACTTTGGGGCATCGCTTCCGAAAATCTTGCCATCGTGAGCATCTATCCAGGCCTGCGCTTTGTCCCTTATCGGGGCAAGACCCTGGTCGATTGCCACATCGAATCCTGGGCAAATGTGCCCTATCGGAGTAGAAGCTGAGTTGTGCATGGCCCAGTCCACTATTCCATTGAACTGATGCGGCTCATAAGACTTTGGGATGACCGCGTCGAACCTCTTAGAGAAAGAGTTCTTGTCCCAGAACGAGACTGTGTCGAGCACGTACTTGACCTCGTCCTCGTCCACCTCGTAGGGGTCGTCGGTTCGGGTGGAGATGTTGCCACTAGAAAGCGTGGGCTTTATCCAGTCGGCCATGATCTCAGGATAGAGGGCGGACCCGCGGTAGGCTGAGGCCTGAGTGCCGACGATCACCTCGCCCTCGTGGACCACGACAGGCATCTTCTCGCACAGCTCCTTGAACACCAGCGCCCTCTTGAGATCTCCCGGCAGCTCCGGGTGTTCCCTGTAGAACTCCGTGACGATCTTGTAGCGCTCGATGCAGACCTTGGGCATCGTTGTGCGGTATCTGGCTCGAATATTCTGAACCCGCTCGCTTATCGGCATGTACTCGAACATTGTTCTGTCCTCTCTCGCACCCGCTTAGCACTGACTAGATTTCTCCGAGGTACTTTATTAGTCCCCCTCTAGAAAGTGCCGATGTCCAATGCCGCGAAGTACCCGCCTGCAGTGGCCTCGCCAATGCGCGCTACCTGCTTGGAATCACCGATGAGGTCGACAAACGGGGCCTTGTCCGCAATCTTGTAGTAGAGATCGCGGTCGCTGCGCATTCCAACGGCGTAGAACACCGAGTCGCAATTGAGCTCTTCCTCGGCGCCGGTCTCGTCGTCGGTGAACTTCACATAACCGTCACCGATCTCAGTGCAGGAAACGTGCTCGCGGAGTTCCACTCCATAGCGCTTCTCGGCATCCATGACACCCCACCCATAGCACGTACCCACTCCGGCGAGGCTCGTGAACTTCTCCAAGATCGTGACCTTCTTGCCCATCTCCCCCATGTACACGGCAGCTTCTGCTCCGGCTAGGCCGCCCCCAATCACCACGATGTTGTCACCTTTTATCGTATTGGGGTCGAGATAGGCGTCCATCACGTGGTGTGCCCGCTCCCAGCCGGATATGAACTTCGGGGCGACGGCCGTGGCACCGGTGGCCACGATCACATGGTCTGGGGCCAAGCTCTCCACGAGCTCCGGGGTCGCCTCGGTGTTGAGCATGAGCTTGATTTCCGCACGGTCCACGCGATGGCGCATATAGGCGAGATAGCGCTGCATATCGGGCTTGAGCTTGTCATTCTCCGCATACCGAACGGTTCCGCCAACTTCCCCCAGCTTCTCCACCAGAGTCACTTCGTGGCCCCTGTCGGCTGCCGTTGCCGCAGCCTCTACTCCTGCAGGACCGGCGCCAATCACGAGCACCTTGCGCTTGTGCTTGGCGGGAACGATGTCCTCCATGAATCCGTTCCTGGTCTCATGCCCAGTCACCGGGTTCACGCTGCAGTGGAAGAACCGAGTGGCGTTGTCCCCATCTGTGCAGCGCATGCAGCGAAGACATGGGATCACGTCCGCCTCTCGTCCCGCCTTGACCTTGTTCGGCATGGTCGGGTCCGCGATGAGGGCGCGCGACATCGAGACCCCATCTGCATCTCCAGATGCGATGATCTCCTCGGCCATCTCGGCGCTAACGATGCATCCGAGCAGGAAAACCGGGATGTTCACCTTTCCACTATGCTTGATTTCGGCTGCAAAGGGCCTGTTGAGCGCATAAGGAAGGTAGCTTGTGGGCATGCTGTAGAGCCATCCATCGGTGGTGATCTCCACGAAATCGATGTACTCCTGCGCCTTCGACAGGAACTCAGCGATATCTGCCGGGGTGAAACCTCCCTCGCGGCGCTCGCTTCCGCTCAACCGCATAGAGATGATCATCTTGTTCCCGACTCTCTCGCGCATGCGTTTGAGGCACATCAATGGGAAGCGCATGCGATTTTCGAGACTACCCCCGAATTCATCGGTGCGAGTGTTGATGAACGGGGAGAGGAACTGCGGGAACAGCCACGAATGACCTGCGTGCACGTGCGCGATGTCGAATCCACAATCCATGCAGTATTGGGCAGCGTCCGCGAAAGCGTCGGCAACGTCGTTCATGTCATCGATGGTCATTGCCCTCACGTGCTCGCCACGTTCGCTGACCTCGGTTACCGGACCGATGATGTCATGGGTGTTGTACATCTGGCGTGCATTGCGTCCGCCATGTGTGAGCTCCGCGCTCGCGAGAGCCCCATGCTGTTTGATCGATGAGGCGATTTCTCCGAAGATGTTTCGGTTCTTGTCCTCTAGCACGATTCGCGGAGTGTGGCTAGACCCGTCGCAAATGTTTACCTCTCCCATGTTCACGATTGCCGCGCCGCCCTTGGCCTTGTGCTCAAGGTATCCCACGTAGTAATCGGTGGGCCTTCCATCAACTACCTGGAAGAGCATGTTTGGAGCTGACATTATCCTGTTGCGCAACACCCTTCCACGTATCTCGAGCGGTGCGAAAAGATGCGGATATTCGTTCTTCATTGGAGCCGCCTTCCTGCCGCGCCCAGCTATGGGCCCGTCTCCCCCGACACTGAAATTTAAACAGCTCCAATGATACAGTTTTTAACCTCCGTCTAGCATTGAAGGGAGAGAAAACATCGGGGCGTCATGTAGTTCCACCTTCCAATTGCAGATTTCAATTTCCACAAGTTGTTCAGACGTTTGCATTCCCATAAGCCGCTCGCATTGTATTTTGAAAAAGAAGACGCCGAATCCTAAAAGGGATCCGGCGTCTCCACAGAAGGGATCGCAAGGGCATGGTTTAAGGGCAACCCCTCCTTATGCTATGCCCCTGCAGGCGTATTTGTGGCAGTAGCCTGCTGCTGGGCTTCCAGCTCGGCTGCGCGAGCCTTCAAGGTATTCCAGCGCTTTCTCCAGTAAAGAATCAGGGCTATGCCGAAGATGATGACGAGTACAGCGAACACACGCAGCGGCACGGCCAGTGCTCCCCAACCTTGTCCCATGTAGACCTGGTTGTCGACGATGACGTCGTT
>JBMNUL010000070.1:0-13048 GCA_050946255.1 Coriobacteriales bacterium
GAACTCGGGTACGATTCCAATTGAAAGCCCCTCGACACCCTGGTCGAGATTGGCGGTGAAGTCCGTGTCGACGTGCTGAGAGGTGCAGTCGAGAGGGTCGCGGCCGGAAAGGGCGTTCAGGGCCAGAGCCACATCATCGACGGTCTTTCCGAACGGTCCCACCTGGTCGAGCGAGGACCCGAATGCCACGACGCCATATCTGGAGACGACGCCGTAGGTAGGCTTCAGGCCGACGACCCCGCAGAAGGAAGCGGGCTGCCTGATCGATCCACCGGTATCGCTTCCGAGGGTGAGCGTGCACATCCCAGCCGCGACGGCAGCTGCAGATCCGCCCGAGGATCCACCCGGAACCCTCTCCAGATCCCAAGGGTTCTTTGTTGGACCGAAATACGATGTCTCGGTCGAGGAGCCGAATGCGAACTCGTCCATGTTGAGCTTGCCGAGCGGGATCGCACCAGCGTCGACCATCTTGGAAACGCATGTGGCGGTGTATGCGGAATCGTAGTTCGCCAGCATCTTGGAAGCGCATGTGGTGTGAGTTCCAATCTGGTTCATGTTGTCCTTGAAGGCGGTTGGAACCCCGGCGAGCGAGGGAAGCTCCTCCCCCGCCGCAACCTTGGCGTCGATTGCCTCTGCGGCCTTCATCGCAAGCTCGGGCGTGACCTCCAGAAACGCGTGGATGTCCTTGTCGAGGGCATCGATCGCATCAAGCGACGCCCTGGCGATTTCGTCAGCGGAGAACTCCTTTCTGGCAATTCCCCCGACGATGTCCCTGACCCCAAATCCTGAAACACCGATTCCCATCAGTTATCGCCTCCGCCCAGAATGGTCGGAATCTTGAACGACCCATCTTCTACCGAGTCGGAATTCGCGAGCGCCTCCTGCTGGGTGAAACCCTGCCTGGGAACGTCCTCCCTCATTACGTTGACCAGCCCGGCAATCGGGTGGAACGTCGGCTCCACACCCTCCAGGTCGTATTCGGTGATGGGTGCTAGACTTGCGATGATATCGTTGAGGTCGCGAGTCATCTGCGTGACCTCCTCGTCGTTCAACCCTATTCGAGTATATGTGGCGATGTCCCTGACATCCTTTTCGGACAATGTCATTGGGTCCTCTCCTTCTTCGAGACTTGCGAATCTCCAAACCAAAGCTCTCGGGATTTCCCGAGGGTGCCCACATCAAACGATTATCGTCTTTCTGGGCCATGCGGCAAATGATTGAGCCCATTCAATCGGTAGCTGAGAGTATACCGGCCCATTTCCTCAGCCTACTATGACTGGGTCGTCACCTGCACATTGCCCGAACTGTCGGTAGAGCTAGTCGAATCGGAGCTGGTGCTCGTATCGGTAGACGAGGTTGTGGAAGTCGAATCGGAGCTGGTGCTCGTATCGGTAGTCGCGGTGGTGTCGGAGCTGGTAGACGTATCGGAAGAACTAGAGGAATCCGTGGACCCATCCGTGCTCGTTGAGGTTGTTGAGGAGTCGGATGAGGACGTGCTGGTCCCGGAATCGGTGCTTGCAGAAGTGCTATCGGAAGTCGAGCTCTTCACCTCGACGTAGGTGATGTTCCCGCTCGCCTCGTCTGTTGACCTGACGGTATCGGAGAAAGGCTCTACCACGAAGACGTGGTATCCGGAGCTGATCATGTAGTAGCACCTGACATTTCCGCTGTAGGCATACGTGAGAGTATCGCTCTGCCCCTCTGTGTACTTGGCAGTTGCGGCAGTATCGTACATCCTGCCGGCAGTGTCCTCATCCAGCCCAGTCACCGCCATGACTTCTGCAACGCAATAGCTCCTGAACGTGTCCTGCCCAGAAGTTGCAGAGGAATCTGCCCAAGTGACTCTGACCTCCCTGATCAGGCTGTTGTCGTTGTAGACCCCAGCGATAAACATCGGGGTGGCCTCTGCGTTGTCGAAGTTGGTGATCTTGTAGGTGTAGGCCTGGCTCGCAGAATCGGTTCCCGATGAGAGATCGGCCCAGATGTCGAGAGAGGAAATCGTTGGGATGTCGGCTCCTATTTCAGAAGATACGTAGTTTATGTTCTCGGAAAACTGGGCGAGATTGAGATTGAAGATCAGCCCGTTCTCATTTGACGAGGTCTGGGTCCCCGGCTGCGTGAAAGTCCCGCTGTTGTTTGAACCGCATGCAGCAAGCCCGAACACCATCATGACCGAAAACAGCACCAGCGCTAACTTCTTCAAAGCACGACCCCCGTATTATTTATCTAATCGACCTTTTCATTATCCAATGATTGTCAAAACGTGCAATAATTCAATTTCATACGAGAACATTAAACCCGCTCGGTTTGGAGAGGCCATGGAGAGAAGCAAACACTACGGGGAGCTGCAGAAGCTCATCGACGAGCTGTATTCGAAGAAGAAGCTCATCGATGTCAACGAGCTCACGCTTTACGCCCAGATCCTGGACCTCCATCCAGATCTCCAGGAAATCTGCAACCTCGTCCCCTATGGCATATACGACCGGCAATCTCTTTGCGACCAGATGAACTCTGCAATCACCGGCCATGGATGGGGCGGGGTCTACGGAACCGTTTGCTAGCTGGATACGCCAGCCTCCGAAGACCCCGGGAAATCCAAAGAACTTGCGCTAGACCATCTTGGCTTCTGCCTCGTCCAAGTCCTTGAACCCGTACCTCTCCATAGTGTTCTCGAGCGTCATCAGGGGAAGGCTCTTGCCATCCTTCTCGAGCTCCTCGAGATATGCGTTGTAACGCCGCAGCGTCTCCACGGAATAGGTCATGAGCTCGCAGAGCAGGTACTGGTCAACTCCAACGGTACCGTTCTGAGTGTTTGTTGCAACGGGCCTGGAATGCTTCGAGATGTTGGGGTACTTCTGGCGCATCTCGATCGTCTTGTCGTGCATCCTGCTCATGATCTTCATGAGCAGGGTCTCCTTCTCGATGATGTCATCTTCCTCGCCCATGTAGGAATACCCGGTCATGTAGGCATATTTCTCCATGACGAGGTTGCGGCCATCATCGAGAGCCTTCTTCAGGTCGTTGAGGTAGCTTTCCCTCATCTCCTGGGACCAAGCGTCGAATTGCGAGCCCCTCATGATCTCGAAGGTCTTGAAGTCGTCCTGGCAAGATGCCCTGCCGCCCTCGTTGTTGACCTTGTCGAACATGTCGAACTCGATCTTGATGATTTCGTCTGTGAGATCCTTTGACATTTCATTCTCCTACCCCGCCGATATCCGGCGAAACTCAAGAGTACATTTCCTCATTCATATTGAACAGGGAGCCTGGAGAGGTTCGGGTCTTTCACGAGCCTCTGAACTTCCTCACCATGCTGCGCGAGGAACGTTGAGCTCGAGTTCGAGAGCCCCTCGGCCTTGAGCTCGGACACGATCAGCGCGCAGATTTTCTCCACTATTATGCCGCGGTTGCGGTCGTCTTCCCCAACAGGGTGCAGCAGAATGTTTCCGGGGTCGAGCTCGCCCTCCACCTTCTGCCCAGTGTAAAGGGCCTCCAGAAGAGGTGCCACCTCATCGGCGAGAATGGGAAGCTCCTTCATGGCGCGGAAAGCCCATTTGTAATATGGCATGAACTTGCGGTTGAGCATGAACACCATGGAGATGACATCCTGCACGAACTTCGCCAGCGCGACTTCCTTTGCCACGACGTCGCCACGCTGGGCGATGCGCAGGAAGTTGTATTGGCCAGTCTGGGCGATTCCCATGCACCTGGCGGCAATCTTCTTGAGCCTCAGGTCCTCAGGGTAATATCCCTTGAGATACTCGCGGGTGCGGGTGAACTCCCCCACCGGGTCCGTGAACACGCGGCCGTTGACGCAGAGAGCGAAATTCGATTCCGGGGCCCGACGCCAGTCCAAGATGTTCTGGGGTCCCTGCGGAAACCCGATGAGCTGCTTGTAGAAGATTCCCGGCGTCAAGACCGTGTTCTTCACACCGTAGGCGCTTATCACCCTGAAGGGCTGCTCGGGATTTGCGGCAAAGAGATCTGCCTTCCACTTTCGAACGTCATCTGCCATGGAGGCGTAATCTTCATCTGTCAGCCAGATGAAGAACTCTATTCCCCAGTCGTGGTCCTGAGAGATGTCGTCGTCAAAGCCCATGCACTCGGAACCGTTGCCCACAAGGCCTGCGCCCATCCTGTCCCACTTGTCTGGAAATGCCTGCTTTAGCGACGGCAGCGCCACATCGTTGAAGAACTTCTCGCTGAGATCCAATGCCTTCGTCATTTGAGGTTCGCCTTGATCTCCTCTGATTTCTTCAGGTACTCAGCTGCCTTGTCGTGGTCCCCAAGCTTGTCGTAGACGGCCGAGATGTTTGCCATCGCCGCGGCGTAATCCCTATTGGCGCCGAAGTGATCGTAGATAAGCTCGGCAGCCCGCTCGAAGTTCTCGAGCGCCGCCTGGTAATCGCCCCTCTTGAAATCGATGACCGCCGCGAGGTTCACGGCGTTGGGATAATGCCCGGACCTATTGTTGTGCGACTCGTAGATGTCGATTGCCTTCCTCACGTTGGTGGAGGCCTTGTCCAGCTCACCGACTCGCACCAGGAGGGTCGCCATGTTCATGAGCGCGATGGCCTCCTCGGTCTGACCTGGGGACAGCTTGCAGATGATCTCGTATGCGGCGGCGGAGAACTGGACCGCCTTGTCGAACTGCTTCAAGTCCTGATAGTTGTTCGACATGTTGTTGAGAAGACCCGCGAACTCGTAGGTGTCGTCCTTGCCGAGTGCAGTTAGGATCTCGTATGCGGCATCGTAAAGTTCCTGCGCCTTCTCGAACTGTCCGGCATATCGGTATGTCCCGGCATCGTTGAAGAGAATCACGCCGTATTCCTCGCACATCTTCGTGCCCCTCACCTTCTCGGTGAGCCTCAGGGCGGTCTCGAAGTTGTAGGAAGATTCGCTGAACCTGCTCTCCTCCCTGTAGAGGGCACCCAGCTCGTTGCATACGGCAATGATATCGGGGGCGTTCGCGTCTTCGTCCTTCATGAGCTCGTCGCGGGTATCGAGCATGAACTTCTCAACCTCCGCATGGGTATGGTTCTCGTAGAGCTCATCGATCTTGTCGACAATATTGCTCATGTGTCCTCTTTTCACGAAAAAACTATACCCCCAAAATATACAACAGACCGCCCGAGGGCGGTCTGAAGATTGAGTGTTATCGCTTGGAGTTCACGAACACATCGGCGACGTCACCAGAACAACTTCGGCTACGTCACCAGTACAGGAAGAGGGACAACAAGCCGAAAACAGCAAGCGCGGCTCCGATCACGATGAGCGCCACCGCACACCCCTTGTTGCTACTTGAAGAAGAAGCCTCTTTGGTGTTCACTTTCGAGATGACCTCTTCCTCGGGACGTGCCGAGAAATAAGAGGAGGAGGCATGTTCTCCGATAGCCTTGCCGAGGTAGTACCTCCCACCTGCATCGTAGAGCTCGCCGATGGTATAGACAGGAGCGTTCAGCGGGATGATGTTCTCAACGATCCTGTACCCGAGGAAAGTCTCGGGGTTGACATAGTCGCCGGCATTGGAATTGGATAGAAGACTTGCCAGGGTGGCCCCGATTATCATGCCGCCGATGGTGCTGCCAAGATCGTTGCCGCCTCCCATCCTTCCCATGTTCGGGCCCATTCCAAATCCGAAACCACCTCCTGGCGGCCTCCCTGGACCACCTGGTCCACCAGGACCTCCGGGTCCACCGGGTCCACCAGGACCTCCGGGTCCGTAGAACTTGAAATTCGAGCCAATGAATGAGCTTCCGCTAGAAAACCCAAGATACTGACCCCAACCAGTTGCAAGCGCAGGTGCGAGGCCAAATCCCAAGTTCGTTTCAGATGAGAAACGCCTGGCTATGACAGAGCGCAGATGGGAAAACCCACAGAGAAACCGATCCTCGAACCTGTGGAACACTCCCGAGAAAGAGGACTCCCGATGATTGGGCAGGGCAGAGAAGTTGTAGGCCCCGGGGCTGAACGGAGCAGTGCTGCTGCTAGTAAGTCCGAGGGCGACTTTTGCGAATTCGGAGTTGGGGCCCTCCATCCTATCGCAGGAATTTATCAGCGTTGTGCTGCCATCGAAACTCTGAATGTCGACGTATACCTTCTTGTCGCAAGACCCATCCTTGAACCAGAACGGATTTATCGACTTCTCGTGGGCAAGCAGGGTCTCCTCTGTTCCAGAAGCCGTCTTGGTGACCTGATAGCACTTGACTTCGTAATAGGCCACCGGGCGACCGCTGTATGGCCCCACAAACTGCTCGTCGGTACCGCTGATGCCCTGAAACTCTGCATAGTGACGATATCCGGGGCTGGTGGCGCTCATCTGGTCCACCACCTCGGTGGCATCTTGAACTGAAGTCGGATGCATGTAGCGCATCTCGTCTACCGCATCGGAGGAAGAGCTCTTTTTCGAAGGATTCTTCCTCTTTTCGACTATCATGATCGCCACACCTACAATTATGCAGATGAAGGCCCACAAAAACATATACATTTCACTGTCCCAAATTAAAAAAGAGGGCTGCCGCATCGAAAGCACTCGCTGCGACAGCCCCAAGCTTACAGGATTTTAAAGTCCCATTTCCTTCTTAAGTGAATCGAGTTCCTGATCCACAGCGTACTTGGTCTCGAGCTCCTTGTAGGCATCGGCATCTTCGCCGCCGTTTATCTCGGTGTAGGCCTCGTTGATGGACTCCTTCTCAGAAACCTTCTCCTCCATCTTGTCGAGCTTGGCAAAGGCGGAGTCGACGTTGGTGGTGCTGACGCCCTTGGCAACAACGGCAGATGCATCTGCAAGCTTGCTGCGGGCGATGATCATGTTCTTGCGTGACCTGGCCTCCTCGAGCTTGATCTTGAGGTCCTTGAGCTGTTCGGTCATCTGCTCGACCTGAGCGGATACGGTCTCATAGGCGCTCTCGAACTTGACCTGCTGGTCCTGAAGGTTGACCTTCGCGGCAAGTGCCTTGCGTGCGAGCTCCTCGTCCCCGCCGGAGAGGGCAGCGCGGGCCTTCTGGTCCCACTCGGCGATGTCGGCGTTGACCTGGTCGAGCTGCTTCTTGGCTAGTTTCTGGCTGGCCATTGCCTGCCCGAGACCCTGGGTGGCCATATCGATCTGCTCCTCCATCTCGAGGATGATCTGCTTTACCATCTTCTCCGGATCTTCGGCTTTGTCGATCAGGTCGTTGATGTTAGCCTTCAAAACGTCGGTGATTCTAGCGAAGATTGCCATTTTTGTTTCTCCCGCCTTCTTATCCTGTGATTCGACAATTTATCCCCATTTTGGGGTTCGACTAGATTTTATCATTGACTACCAAAATAGGAGCGAACTTGAGAGGCACTTGCCCTCCAAAATCCCACCGGTTTTGGAAATCTCACAAAAATTTTCCGAAAACATTACACGGAATTCATAAAATCCGGGCGCAACCAGCTGGTCCATCAGCCTGTAAAAGTTCTTTTCCGCCAGCTTCAGCCAAATATTCTCCTATTCTTCGGGAGTATTCTCTTCATTTGGAATACTATTCATCGAATTGCCGAGTTCCAGCGAAATTTGCTCCCTGATCTCGTCAAGGTCTTCCCTCCCGAACTCGTAGGTCACAGTCTGCGGCTGAAAATCCTCTTGCCTCCGCTCGACCCTGACGAATACCAGCCTCACGTTGTAAAATCCAGATGAGAGCACAGAGTACGCATAGCACTTGGCCTGCAGCGAGTGCTTTTCTAGGAGCTGTTCTGGAGTCTCCTCGTCCGTACCGCCGGTCTTGTAATCAACGATCAACGCGCCGCCATCATCTCTTCCAGTGCAGAAGAGGTCGATCTCGCCGTTGATGAAATGCGGACCGTTCGGAACATCTGGAGCGGGGAATTCCATGCAGAACGGGACCTCCGCCTTGATGTTCGGATAAGTAGCCGCTTCTTTTGCTATGCTGCTTCCTACCCAGGTCTCCACCGCTTCAGACAGCCTGCCCAGCTGCCCCTCGGTCAGTTCGTAGTGGCGGGATATTGCAGACACCCTATCTGCTCCCGGATCTCTCACGCTTCCGTCCCCGACCCCGTTTCCAAGGTACCCCGCATTGGCCATGAACTCCGCTGTGCTGTGGAAAGCAAGGCCGAGTTCCGTTGCGCTGTCCTCATCTGCTGAGAAGAGAAGGCCGTTCTCGTCAGAATCCCCCGAATAGATCTTCCCACGGATGGTGGGGGCAACTGCCACTCCATGCTGCGGCGATATCGAGCTGTATGAGAACAGGCCCTCGGCCCTGCTCACCGAGCTGGACATGGCAACCACGGGCCTCACCGCACAGGCAGTGGGGATGCTGTCGGGAACTTCGGAGGGCGCCACCTCCGGCAACACGTAATCGTCGTGTCCTTCCCAGACCACACCGCCTTCCTCGTCTTGAACGAGCATGCAGTACCTGTAGTCACCGGGATCGATTCCCCCGTAGTCGAATTCGCAGTCGCAGTCTGGGAACTGCTCATCTCCGAAAAGACCGCTGCTGATGTCGTCCTGCAACGGGTCGAGCCTCAGACCTCCCTTTGAGAGCGTGGTCACGGGCACCGAGAGGACAAGTGCCTCGGAGGCCCTGGTAACACCGACGTAGAACTTGCGACGCGCTTCAGACAACTCCTCGTCGTCGCTGAACTTCTTCAAAGACCCCAGGAACTGGGAGTAGCTGGAAGCTGTTCCCAGCCTATCGGGTGGGAGGATCTCGAATCCGCCCTTGGACGAATCCTGCTCGGCGCTCTTGATCGACTTCGCATCAGAGAGGGACCTTCCGGGCTCGAGTACAGCGTATGTCTTGCCGGCGAACGTCTGGACTATCGTCCCACTGGCCTTTGGGAGCCAATAGAGCTCTGCGAGACCGACTATCGGGAACTCAAGCCCCTTGGATGAGTGGATCGTCATGATTCTCACGGAATTCCCGCTCCCCATGTTGAGGACGCCCGGGCTGTCCTTCCCGCCATTCTCGATTTTCGCGTCGAAAACAGCCGAGATCTCCGACACTCCCATGAGATCCCTGCTCTCCAAATCTGAGATTGCCCGGAGAGCCTTGAGGACATTCGCACACGCGGCCTTGCCCCTGCTCCCGTCAAAGGACAGCCTCTCGAAATATCCGGAATCGGCGAGCAGCTGTTCCAGGGCATCAGACACCGACATGTGCTCAAGGTTCTTCCGAGCGCTGCAGATCACCTTCTTCAGCAGTCTGAGCTGCGGCGAGGCCGTGTCGTCGATCTTCTCGAACCCGAATGTGATGTCCCTGCGGGTGCCATCTGGCTTGGTGAGCAACCAGAGCAGGTCGTCATCGCCAGTTGGGACCGGTCCCATGCTGACGCATAGATAGAGGGCGGCGGAATCGTTCCTGTTCGCCAAGAATCCCAACAGTGCGGAGATCATCGCGCATTCGCGGCTGCTCCAGAACCCCGAGCCTCCGGCAATCGTAACCTCGAAACCCTCGGCAGCAAGTGCGTCTGAATAGATCTGGGCCTTGGTCATCGCCCCGAGGAGGAGCACCATGTCGTTTGGTGAAGCACCCGCATCCCTGTACTCCGCGAATGCCCTCGCGATTGCCGCAGCCTGATATCTGGACTTATCCGGGGACTTGACCTCCCTGGACCTCGAGTTGTTCAAAACCAACCTGATTCTGGGAACCCCCAGATAGCCTCCTTTTTCGCTCTTGCGGCCGGGAACCAACCTGAGAAAGCGTTTCCCGAAAACATGGGGTTGACCGAAGATCTTGTTCGCGAAGTCGAGCACGTCGGAATGCGACCTGAAGTTGGTGCCCAGCTCCACCGTCTTGGCATCCGAGTTTGCGACGAATTGGTCGTAGACGTTGACGTCCGCTCCTCTGAACCTGTAAATCGACTGCTGGGCATCTCCCACGGTGCAAAGCTGCGAGCTCTCTGACACCAGCATCGAGATGATATCTATCTGGATCTGCGAGGTGTCCTGGAACTCATCTACCATTACCAGCTTGAATTTCGAACGGTATTCCTCTGCGATTTGCGGATTGTTGGAGAGCATGTTGTATGCGCTGACCAATAGGTCGTCGTTGTCGAGCGCCCCGATGTCGGCCTTCTTCGAGTCGTAGAGCGCCCTCACCTCCTTCGACAGCCTGATAGCCTGCTCTATCAGGATGTTCTCCCTGTATCCGCAGAGCTCGGCACATGCGAGGTTGTAGGCGTCGCAATCTGCCCTGAACCTGTCCTCGCAAGCCGGATACTTCGCCGCCTTCAGCGGGCGGGGGCTCGGAGACTCCTCGAGCACCTTGAGCAATGACTTGAAGCTTATTGGCTCATTGCCGTTGACAAGATCGGCCAATGCCGAGGAGAGGAGGGTCCTGTTCCCGACCCCGGTTTCGAAAGTCTTGAGCTTGCAATCCTGGCCGGAATAGACCTCCATCGAATCCTGCAACACGGAGAGGAGCTCGCGCGCGATCACATCCGGTGTCTTGGCCGCCGGTCCGGTGCAGATGGAGTCGAACCCATCAGGGGACATCATAGATGCTCGGATAAGGGTCTCGACTATATCGCTGACGCTGCGAGCCCCAAAAGTCCCGGGAACAGGGACAGCGCTGAAGTCCTCGAAAAGGTCGTCGTACCCCTCCCTGCTGACCTTCTCGCTGTCTGGGGACAAGGCCTCCTCGATCGAGGCTTCCAGCAATTGCCCAGCCGTGAAGTCGTCGATCACTGTGAATCCAGGGTCGATACCCGCTTCCACCGCATGTGCCTTGAGCATTCTGGAACACATCCCGTGGATAGTGGAGATCCAGGCCCCGTCCACGAGAAGCGCCTGATCGTACATACCATGCGCCCTGAGAGTCGACCTCACCCTGGCCTTTATCTCGCCAGCGGCCTTGTTGGTGAACGTTATCGCCAGCACCTGGTCGATGGAATCGATCTGCCCATTTTCCATCATCCAGGCGATCTTCTGCGTCAACGTGAAGGTCTTGCCGGTGCCGGCAGCAGCCGAGATCACGAGCCTGTTTCCCGTGAACGTTATGCACTCTTCTTGCTTATCGGTGAATTTCCCGGCCATCAGGACAACCTCCTAGGACAATCGGGCACGATGCAGTATTTGCAGGTTTTCCCGCTCTTGGGATTGGGGACGATGTCGCCGACGTGCATCCTCTGAATCGCAGATCTCACGTCGTCTTCCACCACCTCCATGAGCTCCGACATCTCATTTGCCGAAAGCCCTCCCTTGTCGTTTCCGAAGATGTTCTCTGGCCCGATATGGCTCATGTCGAAAGCGCCTCTGACCTCTTGGCGCCTGGAATAGGACCTGTAAAGGGCGCCGACGACCTCGTATCCGAAGACCCGCTGCGCGACTGCGGCGTAGATGAGGACCTGCATGTGCTCCGGCGTCGTCATCTCGGAACCGTGAACCGGGAAGTCGAAGCTGTTCAGACCTCCCTTGTAGTCGATGACCACGACCTTGCCGTCTCGGCGAAGGTCCATCCTGTCGATGATTCCAACAAACGGATGCCCGCCATAGACGAACTCGCCGTTGTCTCCCCCGAACTTCTGCTCGAGAAACGAGGGGACGAACTCACCGAGGAACGAGCAGTCGTCGACCAGCAGCTCGGAAACCCTGCGCGTCTTCTCGTCGAGCTGCCTCTTCTCGAGCTGGGTCAACTTGGTGAATGGCCCGGACGGATCCAAATGGGCCTGCTCATCTAGGAATGAATCCCTGCAGGCCTGCAGCATGGGCGCTACATGTGGAACGTCATCCTCGGTTATCCGCCTCGGTTTTGCAAGACCATCGGACAGCAAGTAGTAGTACTTCATCAGAAGCGCATGGGTAAACGTCCCGAGCGCCATCGTGTCTAGGACCACGTCGAGGGTTTGCGGCCTCACCTTGGACTCCACGAACCAACGATAGGGGCACATCATGTAGAGCTCTATTCCCGTGGGGGTCAGCGGCTTGGGATTGTCCGGAGTGCCAAGTGCCATAGCTGCGATGTCCAAGCGCTGATCGTCTGACAGGCTCTCGGCATCGACCGGGGAAATCCCCACCGGGAAATCCGAGGGCAAGGACTTGTCCATATAGCCAAGCTTGCAATCGAGAGGACCCTCCTCGCCATCATCTGGCTGAATGTAAGATGGGACACTGGTGATCGTCCCCAGATCGTCTTCCTGCATGATTCTCAGGACATCGGCACCATCGTCGACGAGGCATTCTGGGAGCGAGGTAGTCTTGTCCATCGAGTCGAAGTCGGACAGGTCTTGCCTGTAGCAATCCGAGAGCTCCTCGAAGAGAACGCTCGGACGTTCCTCGTTGCCATCGGCATCGTTCAGCCGTCGCTCGACCACAAGCCTCTTCTCCGCCGCCTGAATTGCCATGTAGAACGCATGGCGCCTCTGCTCGAGCATGTCGTCTAGCTGCGGTGTGCCACAGCTGTCCAGCACCTCATCCCCTGCATCCAAGTCACGGGAAACCGGGAAGGTTGAAGAGGCAAGTCCGGTAAGCACGACCACGCCCGCTTTCCTCGAGGAAAGTCCTCCCATCGTCCCGAATCTCACACAGGACGCCTCGTCTGCGGCATGGTCGCCGAATCCCCTTATCATGTACCTGCAGGAGACCTTCTCAAGAGACATCAGCTCCACGCACTTTGCAGGCGGGATCCCAAGGTGATTTCCCAGGTCGAGCATCGTCACAGCCTTCTCGGAGGCGGTGATCGCAAGTTTCAGCTCAATTGGCACAGCCCTTCTCAAGTCGGATTCCCCGTGACCGTGGAGCTCCAGTCCGAGCTCCTTTGAGAGGTGTTTGGTGTAGTTCGCAATCATGAGCCTGGACATCTTGTCGTACTTCTCATTGAGGAAAAACATTATGATCTCGTGGCAAGATTCCGAGACCTCCACGATATCGGAGAGAATCTCCACCAGCTCGACGCCCTTGGTGCCCCTCCATTTGGCACAGAGATCCTGGGCCTTGGAAATCGGGATGCCCGAGAACGGGGACATTATGAAGTCGCCGAACGAGGAGAGCTCCATCTTTTCTGGGTCGGCAAACCCCGCCAAGGCCTTCACGAACGGGGTCTCGTTGAGGGGAACTCTCGTGCGCCCG
>JBMNUL010000071.1:0-13013 GCA_050946255.1 Coriobacteriales bacterium
CTGTTCTCTACATTGGAGCCGTACCACTTGACCCCAGCGATGTCGAACTTGCCTCCCAAGTATGCCGGCATGCACATGAAGCGCCTGTCCGGACCATCGGTCGGCATGTTGGGGAACGGAGAGGACTCCGGGAAGCTAATCATGCAACCGTGCGAATTGCCGTTCTCTCCTCCCATCCTGTAATCGCCGGCATCGAGAAGCTTCACGACCTCCTCCATGCAATCGGTGCACTCCAGGACATTGGTGACGCCAGCGTCGATCATGTCCTGCTCGCTGAGATACAGAAAATTGATCTCGGGATATGCCATTTCAATCTCCCCCTGTCGAGTACCTGAACCTTCCTACCTGTGCATCCGTCAAATCACGCCTTTGCCCTGAACCTGTCGTAGGCGAGCCCTGAGATGTCTATCGTGGTAGACTTCCCGTCCATCACCAGCTCGCTTACGGCAAGCCCAACAGCAGGCGAGATTCCAAATCCATGTCCGCAGAATCCAGCGGCAATCACCAGTCCTGGGACCTCGTCGATCGTGTCGATAACCGGCACGTGATCGGCGCAAACGTCATACCAACCCGCCCATGTGCGGATGACCTTTATCTCCTTGAGCGATGGGAAGTACCTGATGATTCCCCTGCAGAGACTCGGTGCGGTGAGCGAGTTCGTCTCGAACCTTTCCTTTTCCGATGTGTACGGCTCGATTCCAGAATTTCCACCCATCACGAAGGAGCCGTGTTTGGTCTGCCCGCCGTAGAAGTCGGAGTCGGCGCATCCGAGCATCACTGGGAACATGTCTGGCTCCATCTCCGTCACCAGGCATTCGGAGAACTCGCGGATGATCGGCAGCTCTATTCCAACCGAATCTGCTATCTCCCTCGAATTCCACCCGGCGCACAGGAGAATCTGCTCTCCCTCGTAGACCCCATCGTCTGTGTCTACGAATCTCGCGCGACCACGGTACTTGCGGATGCCCTTGACCTCGACGCCGGTCACAAATGTCACACCCATTTCCAGGGCCTTGCGGTAGAAGCCGAGCGTGGTGTGGAGTGGGTTGGCGTGCCCGTCCGTGGGACACCAGCTGGCGCCGATCACCTCTTCGGACATGTAGGGGCAGATCTCCCTCGCCTGGTCTCCCGAGATCATCTCGACGTCCAGGCCGACGGCACGGGAATTGTCGGTCAGGGTCTGCAACTTCTTGAGATGGGCTTCGGTCTTCCCCATCCTGATGTTTCCCCTGCGCACGTACTCCACGTCCACGTCGAGCTCCTCACCCAACGTCGGCCAGATGTTCGATACCGCATACATCGCCAAGGGGAGCTCCCTGACATCTCGGGCCGATTGCCTCACGCCACCGGCATTTCGGCACGACCCTCCGTTGCCTATCTCCTTCTTCTCCAAGACGATGATGTCGTTCATCCCGCGCTTGGCCAGGTTGTAGGCGGTTGCGCAGGCAACCACGCCCCCGCCGATGATTATCAGAGAAGCTGTTCTCTTCTCCCCTGTCATCACGTTCTTCTCTGCCATGTAGGCCGTGGTGCTAGCCATTGGAAACCGCCTCCTCATCAACGTCGAAGACGTCGTTGGAGAAGACCTCCATCACAGTTGGCCGCACAGGCGACCTTCCGGTAATCTGACCGAGCTCGGCAATCGGGATCCCGGACTCGCGGGAGATGATCCCGAGGACGTTTCTCTGGCATGTCTGCCCCTGGCAGAGCCCCATGCCGCAGCGCAACCAGCGCTTGACCTCGTTCATAGTCGTCATCCCGTCGTAAACCGCCTTTCGAATCTCGCCCTTCGTGATCTCCTCGCACCTGCAGACGATCATGTCATCGTCCGGCATAGGCTTGAATGGTTCAGTGGGCGCATGCCTCACGATCTTTTCCATCTCAACCACCTCTCCCCTAGGCACTTACGTAGAACCGAGCGGAATTTGCGAATTCCACCGGCACCTTCATGGTCAGAACATTCGTCTTGTCCAGCACCTTGGCCGAGTTGACGCTGATTATCTCGGCGTCGCAGACGGGCTTTCCCGAGCGGTCAAGCGCCTTGCCGTGGTCGCCTTTCTGGGGAATCGGGAGGAACTCATACGGAAGTG
Source organism: Coriobacteriales bacterium (assembly GCA_050946255.1). Taxonomy (GTDB): domain Bacteria; phylum Actinomycetota; class Coriobacteriia; order Coriobacteriales; family CADBOM01; genus JBMNUL01. Next base: position 2,091 of record JBMNUL010000071.1, read on the forward strand.
CCACACTGGCGAAACCGGGCTCGTAGTCATCGTTCACGAGGAAGATCGCCTGCCCGGAGCAGCTTGCCACGCACATGCCGCAACCGGTGCACTCGTTCTCGCTGCTCACAATCGGAAGCTTGGAGATGTCTGCGCCAACCTTGATGCACCCGAACCTGCAGGCGTCCTGGCATGGATCGCAGGGGATGTTCTGCGTGCACTCGATCACTGGGTGCACGCCATGTGCGCTCAAGTTGATGTCTGGGAATGCCGAAAGCTCCTCCTCGGTGACGTACCCGTTTTTCAACAGGCTCTTGGAGAGCTCATATCCCTCGTCGGTCTTTTCAATGTCCGTCCTGCCCTTGTTGGCCGGAGAGAACATCCCGCTGCGCAGTTGGCCTAAAGACGCGCGGTACCTGCCAACGGAGTCCCGCCAGGTATCCTCTGAGATATAGCCGGCCTTGAAGGCCGCAGTGGACCCCGCGATCTTTCCCTGGAGCATTGCAGAAGAGGCCTCCTCTATGCCTGCAACATCTCCGCAGCAAAAGATGCCCGGAACCGAGGTCTCGTTGTACTCGTCGACGATGGGGACATGACCGCCCTTCTTCGGGGCGAACTCCATCTTGCATCCAGCGTTGTCTGCCAGCTGGCTCATTGGAGAGAGGCCCACCGCGATGCAGATCGTATCGACATCCAGCTTCATCTCAGTGCCCTTGACCGGGCGGAACTTCTCGTCCACTTCGGCGATCACCGCGCCCTCGACCTTCTCCTCGCCGAGGGCTCTCACCACGGTGTGGCTCGTGTAGAGCGGCACTCCCGTGCGTGCGATCTTGGATGCATGCACACCGTATCCACCGACTCTTGGAGCCGCGTCTATCACGGCCACGACATCGCAGCCTGCCTGCAGAAGTTGGAAAGTGACCACGAGCCCGACGTTTCCGGATCCGACCATCAAGATCTTCTCGCCGGGCTTGACTCCCTGGAGGTTCATCAGGGCCTGAGCAGCGCCCGCTCCGATGACCCCGGGCTTGTCCCAGCCGTCGAACGTGAACATGTTCTCGGCTGCTCCGGTGGCGATGACTATCGAGTCGCCCTTGAAGTGCAGCACCTCGTCATCGCATTTGACGAGGATCTCCTTGTCGTGGTAGATGCCCATAACGGTTGCACCGAGGAAAACCTTGACGCCGCTCTCGCGGGCTTCCTCCAGCAATCTCTTGCCGATGTTGAATCCGCGTTCCTTGGCGTGATGCTCTTTGGACCCGAAGAACTTGTGGATCTGCTTGAAGAGCTGGCCCCCTGGTCTGGAATTCTCATCGAAGACGGCCACGTCCATTCCGGCTTTGGCGGCTTCGATTGCCGCGGAAAGCCCTGCTGGACCCGCGCCGATCACAATCATCTCGAAACGGCGCATTTTTCCTCCGCCTCCCATTCTTCCTTGGTGAGAACACCGTATTGGGTCTTCACTTCCATCCCCTCTTCGAGTTGGGTAATGCAGGTCCTCACATTGGGCTGTCCGTTCACGATCATCACGCAGTCAGTGCAGCGACCTATCGCGCAGAAGATTCCACGGGGCTTGTGCATTTTCGCTGTGTAGCGGTGAGTCATTACCCCTGCCGCATGCAATGCGGCGGCGATCGACTCGCCTTCGTACCCAGTCATTTCCTTTCCGTCCAACGTGAAGTGGACCAAACGCCCCTTGTCGTAGGTCCCGATAATGGGATGCTGTTCGATCCTCATCGTTCGACCCCTCCTATCCATGCTTCTCGGCTTTACGACGGCTATCGGAAGATGCGAGCCGATATCTCGATCGACCTTTCCAACCATCTCCGACACGTCAAATGCTAGTCAGAAATGTTTTGCCACTATTTCACGAATATGAAATCAAAGTTAACTGGAACTGAATGGTCGAAATGTCTGGAATGAATGGTAAATCCCGAGTAAATCGGCAATTTAACACTATGGAAACAGCTCAGTAACAAAACCGAAAGCCTTCTTGAAGGAAATTTCTTTTTCGCATTGATTTTTCACAATTATGAAAATTCTTTGTGAGGAATAATGAGCAGCCAAGATTTCAGGGGAAACATTCAGCAGCCTCTCCTAGAGGTGAATCAACTGAAATCTCTCAATTTCCGGCAGTTTATTTTGTTCTTGCAATTGTCACGAATTTGTCACAATATGAAACGGAAAAATAGCCTTGCTTTCCAAAGAGGGCTGCACTTTTCCAAGGGGTATCTAGAACATCTTCCAGACTGCTCGGAATCATTGGGTGTGCTGAACACCGATGTGGCAGAACCCCGAGTATGGGAACCCATGAGACTCGAATCCAGGCTAAGGAGCAGGAAATGGCATCCGAAACGAAACCCGACTTGGAACTATATCCTAGCTGCACACTGCATTACATCGTTTCAAATGTCATGCACATCGTCGATATCGGAGACGACCTCTGCAAGCTGATCGGATACACCCGAGAAGAAATCCACCTTCTATTGGCCGATGATTTCAGGCGAGTTGTTTTCCCAGAAGACAGGCCTGTGGTCCATGCCATCCTGAAGCACAGCGACGAGCCGGGAGTCTCTTCCTGCATGAGATACAGGATCGTCACAAAGGAAAACACGATCAAGACCGTGGCTGACGAGCACGTCATTAGGAAGGCAGAGGACGGAAGCCTCCACGTGTTCTCCGTTATCACGGAATCCATCAGCTTCTCAGATTTTCCAGAGATCGAAAACGATAAATCGCATATGTACAGCCTCTTGTGGAACATCCCGTTTGGACATGTGAGGGTGAGCCTGAAGGGAAATCCCAGGATAGTCTATGCAAACAAGAAGTTCATGGAGATGATGGGGGTATCGCCCGAAATCATCGAAGATGCCTCTGCAGACCTCAACACATTCACAAAGCTGATCTCCGTGCATCCATTGCTCCAAATTGGGAGGAAGAGCATCGAATCCGAGGAACTTATCGGGACTCCAGTCTCATGCTTCGGAAGCATCATCGACCTCAAGAACAACATTGTCCCGTTATCTGGATGGTGCTTGACGTTTCTGAGGGAAAACGGGGAAAAGATCAGTCATTTCATCTTCGCCGGCTCCAACATGAGCCAGCCAGATGTGCAGAGGATTTTAGCGAACCTCATCGCTGCTTTGGCAAAGAACAGATACCAGAGCATCTTCATGGTCAACCTGCCAATGAAGAGCGTGCAGTGCGTCTACAGCACCAACCTGCAGACCTTGCTCGGATTGGGCAAGATCCCCATTTCAATTGACGAGGCGATTCCATTCATTCAGTCAAGTATCGATCCCCCCGAGGTTGTCGAATCGATAATAGAATCGGTCTACGACTCCAATGGGAATATCCGCGACAACCTGAATCAAGCAGACTCGCACCTGAACTTCAATGTCCTGATTGGAAGCGAGAGAGTTCTCTTCGAGGCCGACACCATGACATTGGGGCCGCATTGGCTAATAATCATGAGCAAGAAGGTCGGCTCGGAGTCTTCCCCCGAAGTGCCCATCCCGAAAAAGGCCGGCTCCTCTGCTGGAAAGAATGTGCGGATCAGGACATTCGGACATTTCGAAGTGTTCGTGAACGGAACCCCAATTGCATTCAACCATGCCAAGTCGAAGGAGCTGCTGGCCATCCTCGTGGACAGGGAGGGAGGATATGTCTCCTCCCGCGAGGCAGTCGCCTATCTATGGGAAAACGAGATGGTGACCAAGACCGTTCTCGCCAGATACCGCAAAGTGGCGATGCGCCTGAGGGAAATCCTTGACGAGAACGGGATAGGCAACATCGTGGAGAACAAGAACGGGCTTCGCAGGATCAGGGTGGACAAGGTCGATTGCGATCTGTTCAGGTTCAAATCCAATGGTGAAACCTCGCTGTTCAACGGATCGTACATGTCCGATTACAGCTGGGGTGAAGTCAAGCTTGCCGAGATGTCCTTCAACAGATAGGCAGCACCGCAAAGTCAGAAAGATTCGACCACTGGGAAAATAATTACCTTCCATAATTAAATTTTTCGCAGATTTCTTCTAATCTAAAGGTAATTTCACACGTTCTGTGTGAAATAGGTGACTTTATAGTCTTTTCAAATGTAAAGTCTAGGTATCCCAAAAAGAAAACAACTGCTGTTTCAAGGCCTGGTTGCAAGACTTTCACCAGGACCTGTACATGTGCGCGCGGAAGAGCGCGTGCCAAACAGTTTCCAAGGGAACAAGAGAAGCCGAGAAGCGAATCGGGAACAGGAGGAGCTAGGGCATGGCGAGAAGACTTGGATGGACTTTCATAATCGGAGGGTTTCTGGGAACCCTGGCACAGGTTATCTACAACATTTGGTCTACGTATTGCACAGATCCATCCAATATCTTGAGCCAGACCACCGGATCCGACGTCCTCGTCACCATGGGAATCATCGGCGGGATACTTGGAGGACTCGGCATCTACCGCCTTCTTGGCAAGCACTCCATCTTCGGTTCTGCCCTCCCCTTCTCCGGATTCGCCTTTGGAATCGGACAGAACATGATCGAGCCGTGGATCCGCAAGAAGAACGAGGGCCGCGAGGGCTTCTGGCATTGCACTTGGCACGGACTCTGGATGGTCATCTCCTTCAACGTGTTCGTGTTCGCAATGTCCTTTGCAATCGCGGGTATCTATTACTATGGGTTCGGCATCCACGACAGCTCCCAGTTCCTGCTGGTCGAACCTCTCGCCAACCCGGTTAGCGGACTGCCCCTCTACCTCACGGCTTTCATTACCGCCGGCGCAATCTGCTGCGTTTGGGAGCTCTTCATCTCAGCCACCAAGCTTTCCCTCACCAAGGTTCTCGCAATCTCATGGCTCACAGGATGTGCGCTTACCCCCACGGGAATCATGGGCTGGCTCTCAAGCTTCGGGGGATGGGGAGCCAACGTCATGATCATGAACGGCGGGCAGATCTTCTATAACGTGAGCTTCATGTTCTTCAATGGAACCGCAGGGGCAGGATTCGAGTTCGCCTCGCTAGTTGTGACAATAGGGTGCCTGTTCCTCACCGGATGGCTCTGCTTTATAGTGCACATCGCGAAGTTCGGTCACGCCCCGCAGGATTCCAGAAGACCTGTTGCGGCCACCAACCTCGAAGCGGGACTCATCGACGAGGTCGAGTTCGACAGCGTGTATGGAACCGCACTTGCTCCCGCCAACTATACGGGCAGAGCATATTCGGACATGCCGTTCTCAACTGACGAGGCTTACGATGGCCAGATGGCAGATCCCGACTATTCGAGCACCAGCTTCTCGAACGGGGCCATTCTCGCAGATGACAATGCCATCACCTCGGACGACAGAGTGGACCACAACACGCACATGTGATTTCCACCACGGCGATTCAAGGCCACCGTTTCTAGACCGAATCTTGTTTTCAATATTGGTTCATCTTGCGCATCAATCCGTGGAAACCGCATAATGTTGCCGAATCCCCGATAACCTCGTGGTCATTCGGGCAGATATGTGCTTGTATATGAGAAGCCCTTTGAAGGGCTTCTCTTTTTCGATAGGAACACGATGGCCCAAGACGATCCGACAGAGCAAGCTGAACCGCTGCGAGAGCAGGCCGGGAATCGATCCGTGCACACGGATGACCGACCGACGACAAGAGAATCGGCGCCAAGTGACATGGGCTCTGGGGAAAAGAGCTCTTGGGAAAGGGAATCCGGGAAACAGGACTCTGAGAAAAAGGGCTCCGGGCAAAAAGAGCCAGGGCAAAAACACTCTTGGCATAGACCCAGATGGAGTCCCCGCCGTGGCAAGATCAGCCGCTCCAGGCTCGTCTACAAACTCACTTGGACAATCGGGGGCAAGTGCCTCCTAGTGGGCCTGATTGCTGGAATCCTCGCTTCGATATACCGAATGCTGATCGCAGCAGGCGTCGATATCTCGCGCTCGATGTACTCGTTCGCAAGCGGAAGCCCAATTGCAATCGTCGGAATAATCGCCGGAGCCGTGATAGCAGGTCTGTTTGTGGCCCGCCTGATCAAATGGGAACCGATGGCATCCGGTTCCGGAATCCCGCAGACCGAGGGTGTGCTGGCGCACCTCCTGAAGATGAAGGATTGGACAATTCTCGTGGTCCGCTTCGTCGGTGGTTCCCTTGGAGCTCTGTTCGGACTGTCGATGGGCCGCGAGGGACCCTGCGTTCAAATTGGGGCTTGTGGTGGGAAGTTCACCAAACGGCTCTTCAAGAAGGGCGGTATGGAAGAGGAGTGCCTTCTCACAGCGGGCTCTGCAGCAGGTCTGGCTGCCGCCTTCACGGCTCCATTGTCCGGTATCGTGTTCACACTCGAGGAGGCCCACCGCTCGTTCTCCCCATTTCTGCTGATATCCAGTGCGGTATCCGCATTGGTGTCGGCTGCTGTTGCCAGCTTCGTCTTCGGACTTACGCCTGTGCTCGACTTCACCGACGTCGTCGAGCTGCCATTCCAGGCTTATCTGTGGATGCTGCCCCTGGGAATAATCTCTGGGTTGATGGGCGCGCTTGTCAACAAGGGGCTATTGCTGTTCCAAAATATCTACGAGAAGATCCCGTCGAGCATAAGACCGATGGTCGCGTTCCTGATCGCCATTCCATTCGGCCTCTTTCTCCCAGCGGTGCTCGGCGGCGGGGATAACCTGATTTCCGTCTCGGAAGTCACACAGGTGAGCATCTCGATGATGTTCGTCCTCCTCATTGGGAAGATCCTCTTCACCTGCACGAGCTTTGGCAGCGGAACCCCAGGCGGAATCTTCATGCCAACCCTGGCAATCGGTGCAATCTCCGGTGCACTGTTCGGGATGCTCATGGTTCCATATGGCCTTCCACAGGATTACGTGGCGATCTTCGCGATTTGCGGAATGGCCGGAACGTTTTCCGCGGCAGTCAAGGCACCAATCACCGGCATTCTCCTCGTAGTTGAGATGTCCGGAGACCTCTCGCATCTTCTTCCCCTGGCGATAGCTGCGTTTGTGGCAATGTTCATCGCGGACCTGCTGGACATCGACCCGATTTACAGCGAGCTCCTCGACAGGTACATCGACAAGCACGGGATGACCAACAACAGCGACGACCCAGACCGCCTCTTTGACGTGCTGGTCCATCGCGGCAGCACTCTGGATGGCGCGGAGTTCGCGGATGTCGACTGGCCCGATAGCTCAATCGTGATAAGAGTCCAAAAAGCCGAACGCTTCGTGGTACCTAGACGCGCAACTCGGCTGCGACAGGGAGACCATCTCATAGCCACTCCTATCGGCAACAGAAGGGCTGCAAAGCTGGAACTCAAGGAACTTGCCAAGACAATACCTGACGATGCCGGGGGCGATGACACTGGTGAACATCGGGGAAACCCCGTCCGCTGACTTCGAAAGAAAGGCGGTCTCCTAGGCGATGACACTGGTGAACATCAAGGTAATTGCATTCCTTGGCTGTAGTAGAATTAACCTGTTTTAAAACCATTTTCACAGTTGCCCACAAGGAGGCACGCAATGTCACGCGTATACAATTTCTCGGCTGGACCGGCGGTATTGCCAGAGCCGGTTCTGGAACAGGCTGCAATAGAGATGCTGGATTACCAGGGCACTGGCACATCCGTCATGGAGATGAGCCATAGGTCGGCAGCCTTCCAGGGAATCATCGAAGATGCCGAAGCCGACCTCAGAGAACTTATGGACATCCCAGAGAACTACGACGTGGTGTTCCTACAGGGCGGCGACAGCCTTCTGTTCTCGGCAATTCCAATGAACCTCAGCCTTCATCGAAACGGCGTGGCTGATTACATCAACACCGGAAATTGGGCGAAGAAAGCCCTCCAGGAAGCACAGCGCTTCGTGAAGGTGAACGTAGTGGCGTCGAGCGAGGACAAGAAGTTCTCATACATCCCGGATTGCTCCGACCTCCCAATCGATGACAACGCAGATTACGTCTACATCTGCCAGAACAACACAATCGAGGGCACCAAGTTCCCCGAGCTTCCCAACACAAAGGGCAAGATCCTAGTTTCCGACCAGTCGAGCATGTTCCTATCCGAACCGGTGGATGTTACCAAGTTCGGCCTCATTCACGCAGGAGTTCAGAAAAACGTCGGGCCGGCCGGGGTGCAGATTCTAATCGTACGTCACGACCTGGTTCCAGAAGAAGACCTAGCCGGAGTTCCCAAGCTGCTCGAGTTCAAGACCCAGATCGACAAGAAGAGCCTGTACAACACCCCCAACTGCTGGGGCATCTACATCTGCGGGCTCGTGTTCAAATATCTAAAGGCCCAGGGTGGGCTAGAGGCAATGCGCGAGCGCAACGTCGAGAAGGCGAAGATTCTATACGACGAGCTCGATGAGAGCAAGCTGTTCAAGTGCGCTGTCACCAATCCTGCCGACCGCAGCTTGATGAACGTCCCGTTCGTGACCGGCAATCCGGATCTCGATGCCAAGTTCGTCTCCGAGGCAAAGGACGCCGGGATGATCAACCTCAAGGGACACCGAAGCGTAGGCGGCCTCCGCGCCAGCATCTACAATGCGATGCCCATCGAGGGAGTTCGCGCACTCGTTGACTTCATGAGGAAATTCGAGAAGGAGAACGCATAGCGCCGGCTTGATTCAGCTTTGCTGCAATATCTGACACAAAGCCCGGGAACCTGGATTTCAGGCTCCTGGGCTTTTCTGTTCTCGACTACAGTGCCGACCTTACTGATCATTTACCGGAGAGACGTTTCCCTACAGCAGCTCGAAAGTCATCTCCACGGGATTGTGGTCGCTGTATGAGAAGCCGGTATCGATATTTCTCGCGGTGGCCGAAACGTTGTCCGACACCACAAACCCGTCCACGGTCACCGTGTACGTGACTCCCTTCTTGTAAGGGATATCCGAGCCTCTGCAGGTTCCAACCTCATCGATGTTGGAAGCGCGGACGATCGAGAATCCTTCGGGCAGATCGCTGTCGTTGAGAACAGAGACCCAAGGTGGGACCTGCTGCTTGCTCGGAATAAGACCCTGGCTGTTGCACAGAGCATGGTTCCAATCTCCGCCCGCGATGACGTAGTTGCCTGCCGAGCGCTCGCGCGACAGCACATCGCATAGACGCTCGAGCTGCTTGGACCTGATGACCCCATCCCTGTCATATGCGGACATGTGGCTGTTGATCAGCACCAGTTCCCGACCGTTGTCCACTGGGAACTTCATTACCTCGAAGCATCTGTCCAGGTCGAAGAACTTCTCCGGGAACGACTGGTCTACCGGGTAGCTCATTCTGAACGCCGAGTCGATCTTCTTGTCGAACAGGCTCAAGATCCCAGAGTTCGCCCTTCCGTGGTTCTCTGGAATCGGATATGCAAGGTATGCGCTGTGGAAATTGACCGCATAGGTGCTCGAATAGTCAAGGAACGTCTTCGTGATGGCTCGCTTCTGGTTGACGTGATGGCTCCTGTCGGAATCGGTGTCCACCTCTTGGAACAACACGAAGTCGGGATGGAGCTTGAAAACATTAGCCGCAGCGCCATTCGTGGCGTTCAGAACGCTGTTCTCGCTGAACGCCCTGCCGTGCTCTCCTCGAGTCGGGGTGCCATCCTCCATGAACCCCCTGTCCATGAAGAAGGTGAAATCCTGAGTGTAGGCACCAAACCCGATATTGAATGTGACCGCCTTGTAATCTTGGCCAACTTTGATGATCTCATCGTTTTCCGCACCCTCTATCGGTGTCCGGAGGCCGTCCTCGATCCTGTAGTACTGAAGTTGCAGGTATGCTGCATACGATGCAACCGCTGCTGCTGCGGCCGCCGTCAATCCAGCGCCCACCTTGAGAATGTTCTTAGCTGCACCCATAAAACGCCTCCCTACTCGAACTCCCAACCTGCCACTCTCTCAATGACAGCTTGAAAGCCGTTGCAATGCTGCACTCAAAGCGGTTCCCAACACAAAGGGGCGGCACATGGAGCTGTCGCAACATCTAGGGACCATCGATTGCGAGGCCATAGTCCCCCTCAAGGGTCACCGCGATTCCGTCTAAATACAATAGTCCAAAGGAGGATTGTAGTTATCGATGATATCCTGCAAAGTCATGTTCTCGAGGCATCTTGTGATAGCCCCTTCCAAACTTTCCCATACATATGTGGTGATGTTGTTCTGTTGAAGCTCTTCTACCGGAACGGGATAGAATCCGCCTTCGGTCAACATGAGAATCTCGGCAACGCTGACCTTCGAGGGATCGCGCACGAGTTCGTATCCTCCCTGATACCCTCTGGTTATCCTCAGCATGTCAGATGAGCCGAGCAAGGCCACGATGCGCTCGAGGTACTTCTTAGATATTCCCTGGCGTTTGGCGATGTCCTTCAGAGGTATTGGTCCCTCGTCTTTATGCTGGGCAAGGTCAAGGAGAAACTTGAGTGCATAGCGGCCCTTTGTGGAAACGAGCATTGGACACCTCTTCCAATTGCAACTAAGTCTACCTATCAGGTAGAGCATAGCATATCGAAAGGGCACTCCGCTCTATGAAAAGCCTGAGGATGAAACGCGTTTCGGAATAAACGACCCAGCTTCCGCAACTTGCCAGACTCGATTCACGAACGAAACACCCGAAGAGCATTCTCGCGGATGACATCCGCTGCATCCGGGCCCTTGATCCTCACGATATCGTCAAGAGCACGCTGCAGCGACCCGAGCAGCTCTTCTGGAGCATATTCCACGTTCTCGCCGGGAGGTGCATCTGTCTCCAAGAGGAGCCTGTCCTTCGGAATGACCTTGAGGTATTCGGCGCCCCTTCTGGAAGACGACATCATCTGGTTGACGGAGAACATGCACCCAGCTCTGATGGCCTCATGCAACTGCTCGACCGAGCCGGAGAACCAATGGAATATGCATGTGCAGCTGTCGAGGGCACCTGTTCCCTTCAGAATCTCGAGGGCGTCTCCTGCAGACTTTATCGCGTGAATCGAGAGCACCTTCCCA
>JBMNUL010000072.1:0-12873 GCA_050946255.1 Coriobacteriales bacterium
AATATTCAAGAGCCCATTAATTACTACAAGAGATATCACGCCCACTATTCCAAATGTCTCGACATTAAATGAAAACATTCTCACTCCTACTCACGGAATACTCCTTAAGAAGTATTTATATAGAATCTCGCAATATTAGAGATGCAGTCTGGAATGTCCTACGGCCTACTGTTCCATTGCCTATTTTTCTCTTTTCTGATTTCAGACTCGTTTTTTTCACGCATCAAGTAGCAATCACTTAACCGAGATATAGAGCACTTTCTGCAAACCCAAACGCAGCCAAGCGCTCCTATAGCTACTCTCTCCATTAACAGGGACAGCAATTGAGTATGGCAGGAGAACGATCCAGGTAGCATCGAAACTACTCATGCACCTGCCTTTCACCACGCTCAGCCAATCAACAGATTGAATGGTGGTACTTGACCTCGACTTCGTAACAGAAATCTCTACCGAGTTGAAGAGCTTCGAAGTGCTTTTCGGCACAGTCAATCTTCGCCTCTTCAGTTGGACGATTCTCACCGCGCCGTTTCCCTTTGGTTTCCACTACGAAGTAGACGCGCTGCTTGCCCTCCTCGTCCTCCTCCACATAGGCCCAGTCAGGGTTGTAGCTTCCAAGAGGCGTGTCGATCTTGAACTTGCTCGGCAACTTGGCAAAGACCCTCACCTCGTCTGCGCGGTCGAGCGCGATGGCGTATGGCCTCTCGACGCTCGACGAGTCATACACAACGTAGTTGTAGAGGCTCTTGTGGTTCAGCGGCTCCCATGCGTTCTGGCCAAGGTACGCCCTGAGATCATCGACTGCCAGGATGTCCATCGTGTACCACTGGCTCTCAGGGAGCCTAGTGTACTTGATGCCATTGGCCACGACCTGGTTCTTTGCCGCCTCGATCTTCTGGGCCACCTGCGAGAGGAACGTCGTGGGATTGACTGGGAACTCGCCCATTCGTCCTGACTCGGTGAGGATCCTCGCCAACGTAGAGCGCGTGAGCCCGACGGCGTCCGCCAGCTCCGACAGCGGATCGGGGAGGTCGTATACCCGGGCGGCATCGGTGTGCACGATCGAGGTGTGCATGCTCTTCTCGTCTGCCACGACACCGCTGTCCTCGACGTTGAGGCCGGCAGAGGTGCTGAGCACCTCCACGGGTAGCACCCTCGGCATATGCTTGATGCCTTCGACTGCCTTCTGCACCAGCTGCTCTGTGTCGACGTGTAGCTCGTAGCGCGTGGTCTGCCTGATGCGCTCCCAGAGCGATTGGAACGCGGGGTCTGCGGAGACGTCCTTCTCCAGCTCGACCTCGACCTCCTTGGACTTGTCGCGGATCTGAAGCTTCTCTGCCTTGTGGAGGATGACGCCGCAGACCTGATCCTGCATGCCTTCGTCCTGAGCCATCTCCTCGGGGAGCGGCACCTCCCCCTCCTCGGCGGCTGCCTTGAGCTCTGGCTTGATGGCGCCCCTCTTCTTGCCCTTGCTTTCTACTAGGCTCTTGTGCTCGAGCTCCTCGTAGACCTTCCTGGAGCGTTCGTAGCCGAGCTCCTCCTCCGAGCCGTCGGGCATCGTGAGGACGAGCTTCGTGAAGCTCTCGGGAGAGAGGACGCCGAAGCGGCATCCGCCGTCCTCCAGTTCCTTCTGGAGCCCGCTCGCGAAGTCCTTGTAGCTTTCGTTGCAGATTACGGTGAGGACGTTCACGTCCGGGTCGAGGCAGCGCTCGCCGTCGTTATCCACCGGAAGGCGCAGGCCGCGGCCGATCTTCTGGCGCTTCGTGAGCGTGTCCTTGGTCTCGACGAGCGTACAGATTTGGAACACGTTCGGGTTGTCCCAGCCTTCCTTGAGCGCCGAGTGGCTCCAAATGAAACAGACGTCCTTGTCCGGGTCCTTCCCGTCGGGAAGGGACACCAGCGTCTCCTTCTTCCTCATTATCAGCTCGAAGGCGCTCGTGTCGGCCTTGGTCGAGGCGGACTCGCTCGTGTTCTTGAACTTCCCTTTTCCGTCTTTCGCAAAGTAGCCTGCATGCAGGGGCTCTGGGTCGAGGGGCAAGGGGATGCCAGCACGCCCGTAGCGCTTCTGCCACTTCTTGCTCCCTGCGATGCGCCGGTACTCGTCCTCGAACATTTGGGCGTAATCGCCCTTGTGCCAACTGGAGCCGTTGCCGTCGTAGACACGGTACTTCTCCACCTTGTCGATGAAGAAGAGCGACAGGACCTTGATGCCGAGGGGACGGAGCCTCAGCTGTCGGTCGAGGTGGTCCTCGATGGTCTCGGCGATCTGGGCGCGCTTGACCGCCTCACTCTCGGGGTCGTTGATGGTCTGCCCCAGTTCCAAGTAGGTGCCGTTCTCGAACTCGACGAACTCCTCCCCGGGCTCTGTACCGATGTTGCTTACGATCCAGCCGTCTTTGTAGTCCTCGTTCTCGTTGGACTTCTCGTAGAGGTCGGCACCCGTTCTGACGGTGACCTTCTTGCGCTTCTGGCCGCCTCGCTCCTCGCGCGCGTCTATTGAGAGCTTCGCCGAGTAGCCGTCCTTGCCGTCCACTGACTCGAGCCGCACGAAGGAGCCGTTGAGGTCCTCGCCGCTTTGCACGGAGTCCACCACGATGCCCTTGACGAGGTGCTGCTGGAATGCCTCGACGGGCCCGAGCTGGTAGATCATGTTGAGCTTCTGCTTGTGCGTCGCTGAGTAGCGCAGCACGAAGAGCGGATTAAGGGTGTCGATGGCATGCCGAGCCTTAGCGGTGTTGTCCACGCTCTGGGGCTCGTCGATAATCACGATGGGGTTACAGCTGCTCACGAGCTCTTGCGGGCTCCTGCCGCCGATGAGTTTCTCACCAGGACGGTGGAAGATGTTCGTAACACCCTTCTTGGCGTCGGATTCTAGTTCCTTGTTGAAGGCTCCGATATTGATGATCATGACCTGGATGGTGCTGCTCAGGGCGAAGTTGTTGATTGCCCCCGGCTTTCCCGAGTCATAGACGAAGTATTCAAGCGGGGTATGGTCGTAGAGCTGCTCGAAGTGGGAGCGCGTGCTCTCGAACGACTTGCTCACGCCCTCGCGAATCGCGATCGACGGGACCACGATCACGAACTTCGTGAGGCCATAGCGCTTGTTCAGCTCATAGATGGTACGTGTGTACACGTAGGTCTTCCCCGTTCCCGTCTCCATCTCAATGGTGAAGTCGCGCAGGCGGCCACCGGTAGTGTCATTGGTAGGCGGGAGGTTGTTTGACTCTTGGATTGCGTGGAGGTTCTCCTCGAGCTGCCTCTCGGAGACGCGGAGACCGTTCGCATGCCCCACCGTGAACAGCTGATGCTGCGTTGAAGAGTTACCTTCTCGTCCAGGTGAGGTGTAGTCCGCCGTGAAGCGAGCGTCCAGGAACTCCTGCCCGCGGAACAGGTCGCAGACGGCGTCGATGGCATCCAACTGGTAACGTTGGTCGGGAGAATATTTGAACTCGAGCTGGCCCATTCTCCTACACCGTCCTGAGCTCGATCTTATGCTGCGTCTGCTCCTCAACACGATTGAAGATCGCCAGGGCGTTGAGCTTGAGCGAGTCATCTCCAGCGAATGCGCTGTCCATGACGAAAACGCGTCGGGGCCGCTCGGATGCGATTGCTTCTAGCGCTTCTATGGTGAGCCCGGGCTCCATGCAGCAGATGAGGTCGCCAGCCGCCACAGAGTAGCAGGTGTAGCCAGCATATTCGGCTTTCTCGATAGGGTAGGTTAGCTCGTAGCCCCACTTGATCATCACCTCGAAGATGATGTCGAGGTCGCTCCGATCTGGTTTTCTCCTGTCTATGAGGAGCTGCCCTTCCTTGGGGTTTACGATGCCAGATTCGTCTAATTTGAATACACGGAACCCAATGTCAGGAATGGGCTTCGGGTCTTCTCCTAGCTTCAACTGCCGGTTTGATTCTCCTACTTCCTCGATGACCTCCCTGCCAGCTTGGCGAATGCGCTCCTCACCGACTTCGCAGAGGTTGTCAAACTCCCCGGACATGGGCTCCGGCAGTTGGACGAGGATGTACTTTCGGGATCCGCCGTCGAAGGCGTTTTGCCGCATGATTGCGTCCGCCATGGTCGCCGATCCAGAGAAGAAGTCGAGCACGAGGGAGTCGCCGTTGGATCCGACCTGCAAGACCCGCTTCATTAGTCTCACAGGCTTAGGCGTGTCAAACGGTATGGAACCGTTGAAGAGTGCCTTGACCTCCTTCTTCGCCTCGTCGGTATGTCCCACCTCTTCGTACTTCCAAAGATTGGTCGGAAGACGGCCTCCTACTGAATCGAGGTATATCTTGCGTCGGATGCCTCCGTTGCCGTTCCTCGTGAAGTAGAAATGCGGCCAAGGCCCCCTCTCTAATGTGGCTCCCGCCTGTCTGCGAGATGCCTCAAGGCCTTGGGCGAGCATAATTGCCTTTACACCTTTCCTAACCTCGCCTGGCGCTACGCCGCAGACCTTTGCTCTCTCCTGTTCATCATGAATGTCTCGCAGTTCGTACGGACACCATCCATTCATTATTTTGAGTATCTGACTCTGATCAAAAGTCCAGCATCTACCATTGCTGGGATAAATTAGGTTGCCAGTAAAAGGGTGCTGAATCGCATACACCATCCCCTGATGCGTTGCAGCACCTGGGGCGAACGGATCGCTACTGGTCCACGGCTGCGTATCCCCGTCGGGATTCTTGTACTTCGCATCCATCTCCGCAGTCCGTTCCAGCCTATTGGGCTGCCAGCCGGAGTTGCGACTATAGCACAGCATATGCTCGACCTCGGCAGGGATTCCCTTTGAGTCATTTCGCGTCGAGTAGTTCCTCTGCCATGAGATGTCCGCGACGAAGCAGCCTGTCCCAAAGATCTCGTCGCATATCTTGCGCAAGTTCGCGCTTTCGTTGTCATCGATGCTGATGAAGATGGCCCCGTCATCCGAGAGCAGCTCCCTGGCGAGCTTGAGGCGGGGATACATCATCGAGCACCAGTCGGAATGGAAGCGACCACTCGTATCGGTGTTGGACTGCCCCGAGAGCCCGGCCTGCTTCTTGTAGTTCGCTATCGAGTCTCCGAAGCTGTCCTTATACACGAAGTTGTGCCCCGTGTTGTACGGCGGATCGATGTAGATGAGCTTCACTTTTCCATGGTAGGCACGCTGCAGCAGCTTGAGGGCCTCGAGGTTGTCCCCTTCGATGTAGATGTTGTCGGAATCGAAGGACCCATCCTTGCCATCGCGGCCTCGGCTCTTATCGATACAGGGTCGCAGCGTTGCACTTGTGCTCGTCTGGCTCTGCCGGATGGCATCTGCCTTTCCTGGCCAGGTGAATGTGTAGCGTTCGTCACCCTCATCCACTTCATCACCTAAGAGAAGGCGAAGCTTGTCGAAGTCGATGCCGCTCTCGCTGAAAACCTCGGGCATGATTTTCTTGAGCTCCGAAATGTGATCGTCAACAAGGTCCTCCGAATCCAGGTCCAGCTTCACGAATTCATCCATCTCGAACTCCTTAATTCATCTGAGACTGAATAGTCTTAAAAATATATGGCATAGCAGCGACAAAGACATCTGAACCTTTGTCTCCCAACCAATGGAGAACTTTCTTGAGCCTACCTTCGCGCTTCTCACGATCCATTGTCGCGAGTTCTGAAATCAAACCCAATAGCTCTGTTTTTTCCTTTTCGGAAAGTGAGCTGTCCGGAAGTTCTTCAATATTCTCGAGAGTCATTTCAAACGTGGCATTAGCAGAGCTATTGGCAACGATAGACGGATTGTTCTCAACTGCCACTTGATTCACGGGACCTTTCGCGGAACTCGCTATTATCTGCCGCATTTCTTTGTCCCGGATATACTTTAGCTTCTCTATTCTAAGAGTAGTTTGATCGTCGCTAGGAATTGCTGTGGAATACGCTTCGCAGGACAGCCCTGTTCCATAAAACACATATTCATGAAAATATATATTGTCTACCAATTCGTATACTCTCGAAAGATCATCGCCAGAAACACCATCAGCAAGAGCATCTTCGAGATAGCTAATGTGCCGGGAAATAGTCTCGAGTCCGTAGGGACCATAGAGTTCCCTGTCCTTCTTGTCCCGGAGAATCTTTAGTTTCCCGACAAGCTTTTCTAGATCATTCTTCGTAAACCTTTCAGGCCCAGAGCCGGCAATGCGGGACCCCCTAAAGCTTGATAGGTGGGGAATCTCAGATGAGAATGTCCCTATGATTTCGCGAGAGATACTATCAATTTCTTGCTCGTCACCGCCATGGATTGTCCTTGTCCCTATTGCTATATAGTCAGTTTCAAGGCTCATATTAGAATCTCCTTGTCACACAATTGCTCTATTTCTCTGAGAGTTTGGGAACGCTTTCCTTTCGCCCGACGAATCTCCATCCTCAGACGGGCGGACTGATTCGGGGTTACGTCCTTACCCTGGTGCAATTGCAGGAGTGACTTCACCTGCGCATCCCACTTCTTGTAGTTATCGATGAGATTGAGGACCAGTCCCCTATCATCTGGATGGCAACTTGGATAGAAGCCGAGTGGGGCTATCGCTTGGGAAAGCTTTACTTGTGAGGCGATTGCTTCGAGGTACGAGAGCAGGTCATCTTGGGGCTGGCGCTCAAAGGATAATGTATCTAGGAACGGGGCGTATCTAGTATCGGTCGGGTCGAAGAGACCGGTGGACTCCACGTCGTAGACCACGGTCGCTCCATGTTCCGCATAGCTCCTTCTTGTCAGGTTAACTGACAGCGCGATATCGTCACCAGCCTCCTGAAGAATTACGGTTGGGTTCGGGAAGCATCCGTGCAGCAGCTGCGCGACCTCCGCCACTGCCTGCGTGTCTCGGGCCATCACGCACCTCAGGAAGATGACGCTCTGTATGTCATGGTCGTCGTCCACCCTTGGCAGCACCCGAGCCGTACCCTTGGCCACCGTGGCGAAATGCTCGAGGCGCCGGACCTTGTCGAGCGTCCGTTGTTCGTTCTTCGTGAGCATCGCGCGACTAGTGAGAACGGTCTTCGGAAGGCGACGACCGCCGGTGTAGGCCGCCTCTGGCAGCCGGAGTATGTCCTCCCATCTCACGCTCATCTGAGCACCACAAGGCTCACGAGCGAGTAGTCGTCGAAACCGAGCGTGACGCCGCTTCCTACCTCCCCGAGGCTGAAAAGGGACTCAATGCCCGAGCTCTCCTGGACCCCCGTGATGGTCTCGACGGCGCTGTTCAGCATCCTCGTATATGAGCCCATCTCCAGTCCGTCCTTGGTCTCGCGGTTGAACTGACGGCAGAGGCGCGCTATTGGCTCGGCCTGCCCTGAGCAGGCGGCGCGCATCAGGTCGAGGGCCGCCTTCGGCTGCGTGTGCTTACTCACCTGCGATCCATCCTGGCTCACGTAGACCAGGTAGTACGGAAACGTCGGGTTGGAGTCCTTCGGGTCCCTCCCCTCGTCGTTCTGCCTGAGGCAGAAGACTGCACCCGGCGACACCTCCCCTTGGAGCGACTCGGGGATGGGCACGACCGCATGGATGCCATCCGGCGTCCCCTCGAGCAGCCCGGGGTGATCCTTGTCATAGCGCTGGAGCTCCACCCGGAAGTCGTCGAAGGCGAAGTCCGTAATCGAGATGCCCCCAGAGATATCCTCGAGATCGAGTACTTCGCTCTGGAGCTGCTCAAGCTGCTTCCGGCGGTAGACGAGGTCGTTCATCTCGTTGGGTGCCTTGTCTTCCAGCACGTTCTCCTCGCCGGTCGCGCTCGCGTCCATGAGCGCCATCCGGCCCTTCACGCGACCCTCGAGCTGGATGTACTCATCGAGGTCGATGTCTGGCCAGAAGTTGACGAGCTGGATTTGTGTGTTACTGCTTCCAAGGCGGTCGATGCGGCCGAAGCGCTGGACGATGCGCACGGGGTTCCAATGGATGTCATAGTTCACCACGCAGTCGCAGTCCTGGAGGTTCTGGCCCTCGGAAATGCAGTCCGTAGCGAAGAGGACGTCCACCTCCCCCAACGTCTTGTCAGCTTCGGAGAGCTCCTTCGAGACCGGGGAGAAGTGCGCGAGGACCGAGGCGAAGGTCGTCCTGGGAAGTTTGAGGGAGTACGTGCGGTTCCTGTCGCCAGTCACCTCAGCGCTCTCGAGCCCCAGCTCGGAGTCCAGGACGGGCGCGAGCTGTTCGAACAGGTAGTCAGCCGTGTCCGCGAAGGCCGTGAAGACGAGCACCTTCCTGTTGCCGGGGTTGTACGGCTCTGCCACCTTGCCCTCGATGAACTCCCGCAGCTGGATGAGCTTGGCATCCCTCTCTGGGGTGACGAGCTCGACGTAGGAGAGCAGCTCTTGGAGCTTGCTGATGTCGTAGTCGAGGTCGTCGGCCAGCCTTAGAGCGTCCACGTCCCTGAGGTCCACATGGACGCGCCCGCCGGCCGCGAACTCCTCGGAGTCGTCATCGTCCTCGAACTCTGCCGCCTCCGATGCGTCGTACGACACGTCCGGGACGAGGGAGCCGAGCTGGCCGCGGAGGGATTCGCAGCCCTCGAGGATTCGCCTGAGCGTGATGCGGAAGCTGTTGACGGATGACTCCATGCGCTTGAGGACGTTCACGCGCATGAGGTTCGCCACCGCCGCAGTGCGGTTCACCTGGCTCTCGAAGTCCTTTCCCCAGGTGTCCCCGTAGAGGTCCTCGTACTTCTTCCGCTTGTCAGGGCGCACGTACGCGAGCAGCTGGTACTGCGCGAAGGAGAGCCGGGCGATGACGTCGTTCATGGCCCCGATGGGAGGGAGCTCGCCCTCGACATCGATCGGCGTCTTGAACGAGATGGGCTTCCTCCTCGTGGGGAAGCTCCCGCTGTCGGCTCCGTAGTACTTGACGATGTGCTTCCGGCTCCGAGCGATGGTCAGCACGTCGAGGAGTTTGAAGTAGTCGGCGTTCACCATCGATGCGAAGCTCTCCGTGGTGCGGTCGGAGTCCGATAGCTTGCTCCACTCGTTGAATCGCTGCTGGGCGGCACGCGTCACGTGCGTAATCGATGGAATGCCGTCCGTGTCCGCCAGATATGCGTCATCGCCCTCAGTGATGAGCTCGATCTGGTTCCTCAGGTCGAGGAGCTTGTTGTTGACAGGTGTGGCGGAGAGCATGAGAACCTTCGTGCGCACCCCGGACTTGATGACGTCCTCGATGAGACGAGTGTAGCGGTCCTTCTTGTCAGAATCGGTGCTCTTGTTGCGGAAGTTGTGGCTCTCGTCGATCACCAGGAGGTCGTAGTTCCCCCACCTGAGGTGCTCGAGGTCGACGTCGCCGCTCATCCCGCGGTATCGCGAGAGGTCGGTGTGGTTGAGCACCGTGTAGGCGAACCGGTCTTCCGCGAGAGGGTTCCTGTCGTCGTTGTCGCGCGTGTAGAGCGTCCAGTTCTCCCGTAGGCGCTTCGGGCAGAGCACTAGGACGCGGGCGTTCCTCTCCTCGTAGTACTTGATCACCGCGAGGGCCTCAAAGGTCTTGCCCAAACCGACGGAGTCGGCGATGATGCAGCCCTTGTACTTCTCAAGCTTCCGGATGGCGCCGACGGCGGCATCCTTCTGGAAGTCGTAGAGCTTGTTCCAGATGACGGAGTTCTCGAAGTCAAGACCAGGACGAATTGGATCTTCTTGGTCTTCCAGATAGTCATGGAACAGATGATAGAGCGTGAGGAAGTATACGAGCTCGGGAGGGTTCTCCCGATAGAGAGTCTCCAGTTGGCCAACAACGCAGCTGGTCACGTCCTCAACGAGAGCAGGATCGTCCCATATCCCGTCGAACATTGCCTTGAGGCCGGCCGCCTCCGAGGTGGATTGGAAGTGGCTCACGCCCGTGACGACGCCTGGCCTCCTCTCGTACCCGAGGCCCTCCAGGGTGAAGGCATTGGCAGACGAACCCATGAACGCCTCGTCCTCCCCATGTGGATTGGACACATGGTAGCTGCCCGATGTCGCTATCATCCCCGCATGGCGCACGCTCTTGAACCTGCCATGCTCTCTCGCCCATTCGGCGCATTCATGCGCGAGGGCTCTCTGGTTGAGGTTGTTCGAGAGCGTCAGCTCGAGGCCGGTTCCCGCAATCCCCTTCTCGCGGTTCCTACGGCTTATCTCCCACTCGCGGGGCTCCTTCTCGGACTCCATTCTCTTCGCGAACGTCGGCTGGTCGAAGATGAACCTGAGCTCGTCCACCTTCGACAGCTCATCCCTTAGCTCTCCGTAGGCGAAAATCGTGAAGTAGGACGCGATGATCGAGAGTCTGGCGTCGTCGCCGATGGCGTCCTTGAGGGCGTCTCCGAGGCGTTGCCTCCCTGTGTTGTCGAGGTACTCCAAGGCCTATGCTGCTCCCAGAATGATTGATGCAGTTACATATGCAAAAAATAATAGCAGTGGGTGACATGCTTCCCATGCCGTACGGATTCCGTACGGCATAGCTTGTTAGTGCCAATGGCACAGTCCACACGAGATTGGCAATTTGCGGTATCAAGTAGCAGCTAGAGACCCGAATGATAGGGCACTCGTTCAAGGCGCTCACGATATTGCAGTCACATTTTTCAATAAGCCAAGCCTACGTGGTTATCCTCTTTATCAGAGCCTTCAGACGACGAAAATATCTGCTCCGATTGCTGATTATTCGATGCGGCTGTACTTCGGTGATGGCATATTTCCGTCAGGGACTCCGGGTACCATCATCGTAGGCTGTATCTCAGAAACCGAGATACCACAGGCGGGCATCCGCTTGGACAAGCACAGGAAAGGAACAACCATGGGCATTCCCTTGCAGCACCAGTTCGTTCTCTCTGACGAGGGCAAGCAGGCGCTCGGACAGATCGTGCGCGTCCAGGGGAAGCCGCCCACGGACGCGGACCTGGACAGGATGGCCCGGGACTGGGACTTCCTCAACGACCTCAGCGACTCGATCATCGCGGACGACTCCGCGGACGCGGACCCCAGGCGCTCCTTCGTGGTCAGCTTCCTCACGGACACCTACCGGTGCTTCGGCATGTCGGATGCCCAGCGCGCGGGAGGGGCCGCCTGCCAGCTCGGCGCACTGCACTACGTCGGCGCGCTGAACGAGGAGCGCACGCCGGAGTACGACCAGGCCTTCAAGTGGTACGAGAAGGGCGCCGACCTCGGCAACGTCCAGGCTCTGATCAACCTAGGCTATTGCTACCAATACGGCAGGTCCGTCGATAAGGACATGCAGAAGGCCTACGACTGCTTCCATCGCGCGGCCCTAGTCTCCACCAACCCCGAGGCGTACTACAAGCTCGGCGACATGTACCGCTGGGGCGATGGCGTCAAGCAGGACAAGGGCCTCGCCATGGCCCTGTACGAGAAGGCCCTCGCCGCGATGCGCTCGCAGAACGATGACTGCGACACGAGCATCCCAGAGGTCGCCGGTAGCGTCTACCACCGCATCGCCGACATGCGCAAGGACCGGCTGAACCCTCCGGAGCTCGACGGGGACGCGGACGTGAAGGAAGGCCTCACGGAGCGCCTGAACGTCCTCGGGCTCTACCAGGAGGCCGAGCGCTGCTACCGGCGCGCGATCTCCAATGGGTATGCCTACTACGAGAAGAACCTGGACGACGTCGTCTCCAAGCAGGACGAGATGCGGGAGATCCTAGAGGACTGGTAAGGGCTGGGCTCTGATGACATCGTGGCGTGGATGATGATGCCGAGGCGTTGAAGCCTCGGGTCACAGGTCATCCTCTCCTGACAATGAAAGTCCGCACCTCCGTTTCCAACGAGTAGCATTCCTGCTGGCAGACACCTCTTCAGCTAGAAAACGTACTACTAAGAATGAATATGGCGTCCCCCTGCTCCTCGCCGATTCGATCCTCAATGACTAGCCAAGCATGCGGGTCGACTCTGGGTACTAGCTTCTTAGTAAAACATGTCTGATCAATTCGTCTTTTCAGGCTATTCTCTGCTCGGCGCAAGCCAATACCTGCATGGCAACAACGCATCTCGATAATGAACTCCGTGCAGATGAGGGGCACCATCTTGTGAGAACGACGAAAGACCTTTCCACCAACCACCCCAAGCCATGGCCATTGAGCCGCGAAAGATGGCCTAGGACATCACTACGCGGTCTGCAACGTCCTCACACGCTGAAACCAAGAAGCATGAAAGTTCTTGCCACATGAAGTTGGCCGGTTCATTCGTTGTGGTCAACTTCGCTGGTCCGTAGCTTGATAACCGGGAGGACAGAGCATGGACAAGCGCCTAGAAACACTCATCGAGTACATCCAGGAGCATCAGCCTGTCCCCTATTCACAGACAGCTGACTATATGGGCATCAGCCAACGCACTCTGAGGAACTGGGTGCGTTCCGCCAATTCCTCTCTCTCCGATGTAGTAGAGATCGCATCGAAGCGTGGAGAGGGCTATCTCCTGAAGATTCACGACCAGCAGGCATTCCAACAGCTCATGAGCTCCCCCGGCTCTTCCTCTGAGAGCACAAGACTGCCAAGCTCCCCTGAGGAGCGACAGGACTACCTACTCAACGACCTGCTCTGGCGAGACGACTGGATCACCATCGACGAGCTTGCTTCGGTGCTGTACGTCTCGCGCCGCACCACTTCCAAGGACCTTGCCGTCGTCGAGAAGACGCTGTCGAACTACGGCCTCTCCTTGGTGAGCCGCCCTTACTCCGGAATCAAGGTCGTCGGCTCGGAGCAGTCGCGCCGCATCTGCCTCGCGAGCGTCGTAGCAAGCAAGCTCTCCTTTGGAAGCGAACAAGACCTGCACCCCTTGGTCTCCTGCGTGAGCGAAGCCCTATCAGAGGCGCTTGATGCTTCGGACCTGAGCATCAGCCTCCTCTCGTACCAAAACCTTGTCGTCCACCTGACCGTTGCGGTGCGTCGCATCCAGACCGGACGCTATAT
>JBMNUL010000073.1:0-12659 GCA_050946255.1 Coriobacteriales bacterium
CAAGCAGACCCAAAAACCGCAGGCGCAGTCACCACTCGACGAGGATTACATCCCGGACTTTCTGAAGAAGGACTTCTAAAGGCGGGTTTGCTCTTTGAGCTCTGATATAAATCACAGACAGCTGCCGCTTCCCGAATTGACTGAGTTCAGACAAGGGAGTGGCAGCTCTTCATATGGCGAGCAGGGAGGCATGGGCCTCATCACCGACCGCCGCCTGGTCGATGAGGTTGGGACCACGGTGGCATTCACAATGCGCACCGGAGGGTTCAGCAAGGGAGATCTGGCTTCTCTGAACATGGGGCTCATGGTCGGCGACGACCCAAGGGTCGTTGACTCCAACAGGCACAAGGTGCTCTATCACTTGGGTATCAGCGAGTTCGAGAACCATTTGATCTCACCCGTGCAGGTCCACGGGGACGATACCCTCGTCATAGCTCCGGAAGATGGATCTAGAGAATCAGAAGCGGCTGGTAGAGCAGGGGATCTGCAGGTTTTCGGCATCCCCGAACAGCCCATCGACGACATCGAATGCGATGCTGTGATAGACCTTCTCCCTGGCGTGCCGGTGATCATGTGCTTTGCAGACTGCGTTCCCGTGGTCCTCGTGGCTCCTGGCGGTGCGTTCTCAGTAGTGCACTCGGGATGGAGGGGCTCGATCAAGGAGATAGCGGGCAAGGCCCTGACAGCTCTGTCCACCGCCACCGGTTGCTCCCCCTCATCGATCAACGCCTATATCGGCCCTCATATCTGTGCAGAGTGCTATGAGGTGAGCCAGGAGATGATCGACATGTTCGGGCAGAAGTTCGGAGACGAGTGCGTTGCCATAGAGGGACATCTCGATCTCGAGTACGCCGTCAGAAGAGCCTTGCTCTCGGCAGGAATCTCGGAGGAGAGGATCACCTCCACCGGAATATGCACTGCGGAGTCCACGGAATGGTTCTTCTCCCACAGAGCCGAGAACGGGAACACTGGTAGATTTGCCGCAGTCGCTTGCAGGCTGGACAGGTAAGGGATGTCATGAACGGCAGGCCGCGTCGCTTGGGTTGCATCGGATAACACGGTTGCATCGGCGGGTTCTGGTCTGTTCAAGCGAATGCTCCGATAGATGGCCATCACAGCGCTGGTACAGAGCGTTAGAAGTTAGGAAGGCGAACAACATGCAGGATTGCCAATCTAGAGACAAGATACTGTCCAACATCGCGGAGGTCAGGTCTCAGATGCAAATGGCTCTCGAGAGGAGCGGGAGAGATGAATCGGAGGTTCTCCTCGTCGGCGTCAGCAAGACGGTGGACCTTCCGGAAGTAGCGGTCGCGATAGAGGCCGGCATCCATGACTTTGGAGAGAACCGCACTTCTGAATTCAAGAGAAAGCAGGAGGCGTTTCCAAACGAGAACTGGCATTTCATCGGGCGCATCCAGACCAACAAGCTAAAGGACGTTGTGGGAAGGGCCTGCCTCATCCATTCCGTGGCCTCGCTGCATGCTCTTGATACAATTGAGAAACTCGCCGCCAAGCTCGGAATCGTGCAGAAGGTCCTCATCGAGGTCAATGTTTCTGGCGAGGAGTCGAAGGACGGGTTCTCCCAAGATGAGCTAGAAGATGTGCTCCACCATTGTGAGGAACTCGGGCATGTTGAGGTAAACGGCTTCATGACCATGGCTCCTCTCGGGGAGCTGGATGTTGCACGCCGGGTTTTTCGGAGGTTGCGTGAAATTCGGGATGTATTTAAAGTGGAGTTCAAAAGTTCTGTTAATGTGAACTTGGAAGAGCTTTCCATGGGCATGACGCAGGACTACACAGAGGCAATTGAGGAAGGCGCAACTATGATCAGGCTCGGGCGTTCGATATTCGCCTGATCGAAAAACAGAACCGACAATCGATAACCGGGAGATAGATATGGGCATTTTCGGAAGCGTCAAGAACAAGCTCGGACTCGGAAAGAACGACTACGACGAAGACTACGATGACTTCGATGACGATTATGGCGACGACTACGACGAAGACTACGATGACGATTATGACGACGACTACGACAACGGCGGAAGGGAATCCGACGATGATGCCGACAATACCTCTTCCTATTCATCAGGGACGGCATCCTGGCCGGAATCGCTAGATGGGACCGCGAGGCGCGACAGCCGGCTCGAGAGCTACACTCCGCTGGTGTCGAGCGCAGATGTGCGCTCTACCCGCAGGCCAATACAACGCAGCACCAGCGAGCCCGACTACGAGTCTTCACTTCAGATGTACAAGATCGAGCCGAGGGATTCGATCGGCAGGGCATCCAACCACTCCCAGGAGTCTCTCGAGGCTGCCCGAGAGGAGCTCGACCAGCTCCAGAAGGGAATCCCTGTTCCGCTGAACAGCATGCAGAACCG
Source organism: Coriobacteriales bacterium (assembly GCA_050946255.1). Classification (GTDB taxonomy): domain Bacteria; phylum Actinomycetota; class Coriobacteriia; order Coriobacteriales; family CADBOM01; genus JBMNUL01. The sequence goes on from JBMNUL010000073.1 coordinate 2,379, forward strand.
CAACGTCTCCGGAACCGTGAGCCGCAGGATCGTCACTGTAATCCCCAATTCCTATAACGACGTCGAGAAGGTCTCTGAAGCGTTCAAGTCTGGATCGTCGGCCGTCATCTCGTTCGTCAACGTTCCCTCTGAGCTTGCCAAGCGCATGCTCGACTTCTGCTTCGGAGTCGTGAGCGTTAGCGGCGGCAACGTCGAGAAGATCGGCAACAAGGTGTTCTTCCTGTCCCGTGGGGGAGTCGCCCTCACCGAGGGGGAGAAGCAGCAGCTCAGGGATTCTGGTGTTCTGTGATGAGCGGTTCGTCCAGTCTTTCCGATCAGCTTGGGAAAATCGTCATCGTCGGTGGCGGCAAGATGGGAGAGGCGATTCTCGCCGGAATGCTCTCATCTGGGGCCGTGGACGTGGGCTCTGTTGTGGTCGCCAACCCCGGAGAGGAGAAGAGGACCAGGCTGTCCAAGGTGTACGGGGTCAGGTGCGTTCCAGATGCTTCCGAGGTGGAGCATCCCGATACATGCATCCTCGCGGTGAAGCCCCAGGTGATAAGGGACGTGCTCTCAGGTCTTTCCGACACACCCACGTTCGACCCCAAGAGGATCATCTCTATCGCGGCCGGCATTTCCACATCCACGATTTCCGAATATTTCCCGAACAGCCATGTGGTTCGCGGCATGCCCAACACGCCCTTGATGGTGGGGAAGGGAACCGTGGGTCTCAGCGTCGGCTCCGACACTCCTCCAGAGGAAGGCCAGCTGGCAAAGCAGCTGTTCGAGTGCATGGGGTCTGCCGTGGTCGTGGACGAGTCATTGCAGGATGCGGTCGTCGCCGTCAGCGGTTCCGGCCCGGCCTATTTCGCACTTTTCGTGCAGGCGCTCGCCAAAGCTGGAGAAGACCTTGGGCTTCCAGGAAACCTCTCGCTCGAACTCGCGCAGCAGACCATGATCGGCACTGGTGCTCTTCTAGAGAAGACGGGTCAGTCCCCAGAGCAGCTAATCGAGGCGGTCAGCAGCCCAGGCGGAACCACGGTTGCAGCACTTGAGAAGATGAAGTCCGAGAACGTGGAGAAGGCAATCGCAGACGGTGCGTTCGCCGCGGCAAAGAGGTCCAAGGAGCTTTCATGATCGGTGGCCCCGTCAGCCAGGTGATATGCTCTATCACCGATTTGTACGTCACAATCATCGTGATCTACGTGCTCTTGTCATGGTTTCCACATACCAGTGGCGTGATTGGAACCATCTATTCGGCGTTGGGAACGATTTGCGAGCCATATCTGGGTCTCTTCAGAAAGATTCTCCCGCCTATCGGCGGAGTCGATTTCAGCCCTATTCTCGCAGTAATTATATTAGAATTGGTTGTTAGGTTGATTTTTTAATTGCAAAGCGAACTAATTTGCTGCCAATACAGACGAGACGGAAGGAACCTTATATGAGCATCTCGAGCGTGGACATCCAAGAGCAGGGCTTCAGCACTGCTCGCAACGGCTACAACATGCAGGAAGTTGACGTTTTCCTAGAGCGTGTGGCCAGGGAAATCGACCAGATGCAGGCTGATTTCAATTCGGCAATCGCCGAGGCAAGGGAAGAGGCATCACTTTCTTCGAATCAGGACCAGGATCAAGAGGAAGAGATCAGGGTTCTCCGCGAGACCGTTGCGAACCTCAAGCAGCAGCTCAGCGAGCAGCACACCAATGAGGCAGTGATCTCCGATGCGTTCATCGCTGCACAGAAGAGCGCCAACAAGATCAAGGAAGATGCCCGTGCCGAGGCTGACAACACGATTGCAGAGGCGCAGGCCAAGGCCGACCAGATCGTCGGAGAGGCCGCCGATGAAAGGCAGCGCATCATCGACGAGATCGACAGGCTCGACAAATCCCGTGCTTCGTTCGTGGACGATTACACGCAGCTGATCAAGCACTTCAACGACGAGGCCACGAAGGTCTTCACGGCCAAGGGACTCACTTCTGACCGCTCGATCAGGTCGGCACATGAGCCTCTGGGAGGTTACGGTGCCGCTCCTTCCGCAAGCGATGACAAGGTGAGGCCAGAGGAGAGCGTCCCAACTCCCTCCAGCAACAACTCCGACAGCACGCTCTACGGCGCAGTTGACGCAATCGACATCGACGACGATATCGATTAGCTGACCTGACTTTCTCCGCTGTCCTGTGCAGGGAAAACTTTGCCGTCGGGATAGGCGAGATGCAGGTCGTTTGGAAATGGTTTGATGCTTGTTTGCTCAGACGGGCAGTTCTTGCAGGAACTGTCCGTCTTTTTTGTTTGGCGGCGGTGGGATTCGAGTGAAGGGAAAATTCGAAGAGGGGAGCGGGCCTATAAGCCGGGTTCTGTGATCGGCGGTCATTTATCTCGACTGCTCGTTGCCGAACAGCTCTAGCAGGCAACCCGGATGCCGATCGGGCCAATCGATAGCACCCCTATTTGCCCTTGCTTCGGATGGGGTTTTCCAAGCCGCCCTGTTACCAGAACGCTGGTGCGCTCTTACCGCACCTTTTCAGCTTTTCCGCCGACTCGCATGGAATCGGCGGAGTTTCCTTTTCTGTGGCACTTTCCGTTAGGTCGCCCTACCCAGCTGTTAGCTGGCATCCTGCCCTGTGAAGCCCGGACTTTCCTCATCAGACGCATCTGACGCGGCCGCCCGGCCCGCTCCGAATCACAGATTCTATCATATTTCCCGAATTACCCGATAAATTCAGCCTTAGCTATTAAATAGAATCTCGACCCAGGCATTGACGATACCCGGTAAACCCAGCCTAAGCTTTGGAAAAATAAGTTCCAGCTTTGGCAATACTTGTCTTGCAAAATAATTGAAGTACGGTTGTAAATTTCGGGATTTATGGTATTAGAATTGTTCTCGTTAGGGTTTCGTTTTGGTCAATCAACGGGGTAGATTGATCCCAATTTCAAATAGCTACATTTTGGAGGGTGGTATGTTCTCGCAAGAAAGCTCGCGGTCAGCTTCTTCTGGCCGTAGGGGGAAATCCAAGGTCTATTCAATTTTCGCATTTGCAATTTCAATCGTGATGGTATTGAGCTTTGCCACCGCACCTGCATCGGCATATGCATCGGATGACCTGGCTTCGGAAGTCTCCCTCAGGGATACTTCTTCGCTCGACATTGGCGGAATCGAGACCACTGAGACAACGTTCGATTGCAGCGGAGTTGCAGAAAACGGTGCCTTCGAATCCTCGAACGGGGAGAGCTCGTATCAGGTTATGAGCAACTCCTATGATAGTTACTCGGAGGGTGATGTCGTCGAGCTTCTCGGTCGTAGCGATGCGATTCCCTTTGCAAGGATTGCCGGCAAGACCCGTTATGACACGATGCAGAGCATCGTCAACAGTTTCAGTAACTTCGACACGGTTGTCCTGGCATCGGGCAAGAACTTCCCAGATGCTCTTGCGGCATCTTCTATTGCCGGAATCTACCACTGCCCGATAGTGCTCACCGACTCAAGCGCGCTCTCCTCGCAGGCAAGTTCGATTATCACCTCGCATAGCGTGAAGAACGTCCTGATAATTGGTGGACCTGCCGCAATATCCAGCAATGTCGAGAATTCCCTGAAGAGTTTGGGCTGCACGAATATCAAGAGGGTTTACGGCAAGGACCGAGTTGGAACTTCCGTTGCCGTTTACAACTTCGGAACCCAGGCTGCCTCGTCGAGCAATGGCTTCATCACCTCGAGCACGGAGTGGAACGATATGGTGATCCTGGCCACCAGCCAGTCCTTTGCCGATGCGCTTTCGATTTCACCAATTGCGTTCAACTCGGCATCGCCGATACTTCTCGTGAACCCGAAGACCGGTCTCACCCAAGACGAGGTAAACACCATCAAGAACTTCAGGTACGTTCTCATCGTCGGTGGAGCCGGTGCAGTTTCCACGAATGTGGAGACGAGCGCCAAGCAGTTGGTCGGGTCCTCCAACGTTCAGAGGATTTCTGGCAAGAACAGGTATGCGACCAGCAAGAACATTGCGGATTTGGAGATTGCTGCCGGTTATGGAACCGATGAGGTGTTCGTGGCATCTGGCAAGAACTTCCCGGATGCTTTGGCCGGAGGCCCTCTTTGCGGAACTGTGGGCAAGGTCATGATTCTCACGGATGCAGATAACTTCAGCATTGCCCAAGATTTCGTCAGCAGCAACGACACCTCGCAGATATATCTGCTCGGCGGTACCGCTGCAGTGGACTCGGCCACGGCAATTGGCATCAGCGATACGTTCTGGACAGAGGACAGGTACGATGAGGGCTCTTTCAGCTACTTCAACTATCGAGAGAGCACCTCTGCATATGAAGCCCTGACGGAGTGCACTTACGCCAGTTTCAACAAGAAGAACGATTCCAACGACGCAACGTCTCTACCCAACTTCTACTACTCTCTCTACGAAAAATCTCTCAACTTGATTGGGCAATGCAATTCTCTGAGGGCCGAAAACGGACTTACGGCGCTGAAGGTGAGCGATCTCATGATGGCCCGTGCTCAGGCGGATGCCAATTGGTCCAATGTCAATCATGATCATGCCCAGCAATTCAGCGTCGGCGAAAACTTGTGTTGGGGCACTACGAACCCATTTTCTCTCTGGTATACAGTAGAGAAGGAAGAATATGACAGCGGGCATACTGAATTCAGCGACACAGGGCATTATCAGAACATAGTCAATGGCAATTATCGTGTGTCCGGAGCGGCAGTGTGCACTCGGAATGGCAACCTCACCTGTTGCCAGACGTTCTCGTTCAACAATGATTCCGATTCAGAAGACCTTGATACCTATACGGCGAGAGTGTTCTTCTACACTGGAGTCGCCTACGGTCTCTCGTAGGGTTTCATCCTGGTTTTCTAGAATTCCCGAAGGTTTCTAATTCGGATTTTTCGACGCGCTACCGCTTAATGTGGTGGCGCGTCCATTTTCCTGAGGTTAGATCGGCTTTGCTTGGACAAGCTCGAGCGTCGGCATCGCCAGACCGAACTGCTGGAACTGAATTGGCTTTATGGTGGGGTCGGGTTGGCTGGGGACATCGCCGGCTATTTCCCGGCAGCTTCCTGCTCAGCCTCTTCGAACTCCTCTGCGAACGTCGTGTTGGGCTCTATCGTCATCGTCTCGGCGTAGCCATTTGAGAGCAACTTCCCGTTGATTGTCTCCTCGACCACGGTTTGCGACAGGTCGCTCTCCTCCGATGGGTCGACAAGCCAAACGTACGCTAGCGTTCTGCCATATTTATCGGTCTCTCCGTCCGTCTCGCTGACGAGCCATACATCCTTGCCCTCGATCTCTGATACGGTGTAATCCTTGGCTTCTTCCGCCGCCTCTGCCTCGTCTCCATTGAGCTCGGGCGTGTTCACCCCCGTGAACCTCACCTTCACTGAATTTCCGCCTGGCAGAGTCGTGACCCAGCACGTGTCCCCGTCAACGACCTCGTCCACATGCGCCTTCTGGAGCTCCAGACCGTCCGAGAGGGTCGTCTTCGAACTGAAGAGCGACGGGGAAATGACGAAATAGATTCCCATCGCAATTAAGATCACAACCACGATTATTGCGAACGAACGCGAACCTCTCATGAAAACGGCACTCCTGTTTCTGGTCCCGAAGGTGGATTTCCAAGCATCGGGACCTCAAGATGTTTTCCAGCGAACCCCTAGAGACTTATACTCCAAAGGATGGCAGATTTCCAATTTGGAGCAGTGCATGGTTGCGATTGCGTGAGGTATCCTGAGGAAGAAGCAGGATGATTGCGCTGACAAGCAACTTGGATTCATGGAGGCCTCGAGGTCGAGCGCGAGCCGTGCAAAAATGTCATGATTGCACCGGCAATAGTCTAGGATTTCATGGAGATACTCGACCTCGGTCGCAAATTGCGCAAGGACTCCGTGATTGTGCTGTCAAACGCTTCTTATTTCATTGAGATTGTCACGGTTCGATTTTGGACAAAGGGCTTTTGGAACTTTCGCTTTGCCCCGTGTTTATGGTTTGGAGGTCAAATTGAGCGATTTTGGAGAGAGAAACGCCGAAGAGGGACTAAATAACCTCGGCAACAAGGTCGATGCGTATTTAAATATCGAGAGGGGCAACGACTCAAAATACTGGGATAGACTGGCCAGACCGTTCTCCGATTTCAAGAGACTTTCCGACTATGCACGGGACTTTCTCGATCTTGCCAAGATAAGGGAAGGCGAGAGCGTGCTGGACATGGGATGCGGTTCTGGAACTCTCTGCATTCCGCTATCCGACCGAGGTAACAGCGTTTTCGCGGCAGACTTCTCGGAGAAGATGCTAGAGTCGACCAGGCATGTCATCGAAGAAGAGGGGATAGGGAACATCAAGCTTGTCAATTGCGCTTGGGAGGACGACTGGGATTCCGTTCCCGTCCCGGTATGCGACGTGGCAGTCGCGTCGCGCTCACTCATGGGCAGCGGCATCCCCGAATGCGTGCGCAAGCTAGATGCCCACGCGAAGCGTCGCGTTTGCATGACGGTCTCTGCGTCTCCCACGATGTTCCACAACATGTCGCTGGAGAAGTTCCTGGGCAGGGAGGTTTCACCAAAGCTCGGGGATTTAGAAGCCGCGGTGCGCACTGGATTAGAGCTGGAGCGCTTCGTGGAGGTATCCTATATCCGCTCTATAAGGATTGACGTTTACGACACCCCGCAACTTGTGGCAGAGCATCTGAAGAGAAAGCTCGGCGGTCTGCGCGATGGCGAGCAGGAGAGGTTCGAGGAGTATTGCGACAAGCACATCATCGAGTACCGTTGGAGAGACGGCGAGGCAAATGGATGGTGCTGCGACGAAGACCGCGAGTCCGCTTGGGCATTCGTGTCATGGGACAAGGAACCCTACGCCGAGGCCAGGCTGGAAGTCCGGCATCACTGAGCAATCTGAATAGCCATCTATTGGCAATCCGATGAAAAAGAAAGCGAGCCCCATGAAAATGAGGCTCGCTTAATCTATTGCCCTTAAATCTCCTTCATCTCTTTTTCAAGATCTTCCATGATTCCGTTGAACTCGGAGAAGTAGGCCTGCCTGCTCTTGTGCCCCTCTAGCTCGATCGGCATGTTCTTGAGGTTCCCCAGCACCGTGGGAATCCAGTTGTAGGGAATCGAGATCAGAATCGTGGACGGGTCTGGATAGACTTCACGGCCATGCAGCCCGTGCACCATCGTAGGAAGAACGAAGTTGATGTTCCCGGAGAGGTACGGGTAGATGAGCAGCCAAGTGCATCCCATGACAGCCGTGAACTTGGACTGGTAGGCCACGCCGGTGGACCTCGTGGCAGCTCTCATTATCACCTCGCCCTTTTCTGGGGTGGTGCTGATGACAAGGACATCCGGTTCGAAGTTCATCTTCTTGACGGGTGCAAACGAGACGAAGTTGACATCCCCTTCTTTAAAGGTCGAGATCTGCGGGTAGAGCTTCGCATTGTTGCGCGAGTTGTCGAACACTCCGAGACGCTCGCCGATCTGACCGCTCTCGGCAAACGGGGTCATTGGCTCCATGCCGAGGAAGATCTTTCCAACGCAGCTCTGCGGATCGTCATGAGAGATGTAGAACGCCCTATCCTTAACCTGAGATGCCCTGAGGAGCTCGCAAAGCGATTTGGGGTCGTCGCCCTGCTCGTAATGGTCGATGTTCTTGGGACGGAAGAAGTCGAACTTGACTCCTACGGGGGAATCTTCGAGTCCAACTAGGTCGAGAGCGTCGTAATCGTTGGGAATCACCATGTCAATCTCCTCATCTTGGTCAGCTGCGGATCGGGAACCGGAAAGTCCATCCGTGAGACCCTTCCCGCAGAATTTGAAGGGTTAAAAGAAGTTTACAACAATGCATAGAGGAGCTGGTGTTGGGACAATGAAAAAGCTCCCCAGTTGGGGAGCTCGAAATTCTTGGTAGCCCGTACCAGATTCGAACTGGTGATCTCCGCCTTGAGAGGGCGGCGTCCTAAACCGCTAGACGAACGGGCCATGAAAAACTCTGCAGAGGCTCTCTAATGGCTGGGGTAGGAGGAGTCGAACCCCCACTGACAGAACCAGAATCTGCTGTCCTACCATTAGACGATACCCCAGTGCATGGAGCCTGGGGCACAAGGTGCCCCGCAAACGCAAGTAGAGATATTACCGAAGCCGGGCGATGTTTTCAAGCAATATCCAAAAGTTGGGCAAAAATTCGCGAAACGAAAACGCGAGCGGCATGCCTTTCACCTGCATCAATTTTGCGCAAAGACCTTGGATGCCTCTGCCATCTTATCTGCAATCGCCACTCCGAAAGGGCACCTGCTCTCGCACTGCCTGCAAGCTATGCAATCGTCGGCATTCGCGCTCATGTTCCTGTAGTGCTCCCTAACGGATTCCGGCACCTTGTCCTGTGCTTTGGCGAGGTCGAGCAACTTGTTGGTCATTGCAATGTCGATTCCTTTAACACATGGCGAGCAGTGTCCGCAATAGGTGCACTGCCCTCTGTAAGAGTGCTTGGGAGCGTTGGAGAGGACGCTCTGGTAGTCCCTCTCCTCATCGCTGGCGTTGCAGTAGGCAAGCGCCTCCTCGGCCTGTTGCATCGTCTTCACTCCGACCATCATGCTCGAGACCGCCGGCTGGTCCAGTGCGTATGAGATGCACTGCACGGGAGTCATCGCAACGCCGAACGGGGACTTCTTGGCGTCGAGCAGGATTCCACCCGCAAAACCCTTCATGACCGTGATTCCGATTCCGCGCTCCTCGCACATCTGGTAGAGTTCTGTTCGCTCGGGGTTCGAGCTTGCAAGCTCCTCGGCATCCAGCGCTCCTTCCGCCTGGATGTCCTCGATCCTGCTAATCGCCGGCATCATGTCGTATGCGGCGTTGATGCTGAACATCATCGACTCGAATTCGCCGGACTGGGCGGCAACTTTTCCAACCGTGGCGCTGTGGGTCGATATGCCAACGTGTCCGATGGTCCCGCTCTTCTTGAGCTCGTGCACATAGTCTATGTAGCCGTTTGACATGAGGTTGTCCCAGTCCTCGAGGTCGTCCACATAGTGGACCATCCCGAAGTCGATGTGGTCGGTCTGAAGCCTCATCAGCAAGTCATCGAAAGCGGGCTTCACCTTGTCGAGATCCCGCGTGCGCACATACTGGCCGTATTGCCAAGTCGAGCCTATATGGCCCTGTATGAGCCATTCCCCGCGCCAGCCCTTGAGCACCCTGCCAAGCTTGCTGCGGTCCTTTGGGTCCGACATCCAGCAGTCCAGGATATTCGTGCCTTCTCCGTGCATCCTCTCCATGACCTTGAGGAGCAGTGCGTCGTCCATTTCCCCGACCCACTCGGCCCCGAATCCTATCTCGCCAACTTCAACGCCGGTTTTCCCGAGCATGTTCTTCTTCATGTGAAACTCCTATTGATGCATCTTCCGAAAGACGATTCGGATTCTCCCACCCAGACAATTTCGAATTTCCCTCCCCAACCATGTTACTAGAAGGCGATGTCTCCAGCGTAGGTGGAAAGGGCCGGAATGGCTCTAGGTTGACATCAAGAAGCTAACAATGGCTCCAGCGTAGATGGAAAGGGCGCGTAACGCCGATTGCTGGGAGAATGAAAGCGCTGCCAGTCCCAGCTAATATAATCGATTCAGAAACCTGTTGGTTCAATGCTCTCTGGGTCCGTCCCGGTCTTTGTGGAGGAAAAGATGGAATACGAATACGACCAGCCAATCGAGGTCTATCACAACACTTGCCTGCCCGAGGAGAACCAAGATGGGTTCAACATGCTCGAGCGCATGAACGGAGGGCACCACGCCGAGCTTGCCAAATGGGGTTTTGGGAACCTCTCGATGAAGGGCGACGAGCACTCGCTAGACCTGGGCTGCGGCGGAGGAGCGAATCTCTCCAGGCTTCTCACCATGTGTCCAGATGGCTCTGCGACTGGTCTCGACTACTCCCAGGCAAGCGTCGATTTCTCCAAGAAGACCAACTCGCAGGCTATTTTGGACGGCAAGTGCGAGGTCGTGAGGGGTGACGTCGCCAATCTGCCATTCGACGATTGCAGCTTCGACCTCGTGACGGCATTCGAGACCATTTATTTCTGGCCGGATATCCCCTCTGCGTTCTCTGAAGCTCTCAGGGTTTTGAGGCCGGGTGGCAGGTTCATGGTCTGCAACGAGGCCGATGGAGTCAACGACACTGCGGAGAAATGGACCAACATCATCGAGGAGATGACGGTCTACACTCCCGAGCAGGTGAGTTCGTTCATGGGTGATGCCGGGTTCGTTGACATCCAGGTATTCGGCAATGCCGAGCGTGGCTGGATGGCA
>JBMNUL010000074.1:0-12657 GCA_050946255.1 Coriobacteriales bacterium
AAGCTTTACCTTTCCTGACAATAACGAGCATTGGCGTGTTCCATTTCCTTTTCAGAGTTCTCGCCGAACCGTTTCACGCGACGCCACTAATTAGCTTGCTTGTCCTTACCCGCATATTTCCCGAGCAGCATCATCATGCAATTGCGCGTGAGCTCGTAGATGCTAGTTGGCGGATGTGGGACCCCAGTGACGTCCATTGCCCTGCTCTGTTTCTCGGTCGGCTCGGAAAATGGAAACACGCCGTAGAGGAACGGTAGGAATGAGTTGCGGAACAAGATGAGATCTCTCTCCCCCATCTCTGGCAAGAACTTCTTCAGACATCCGTCCAGTGCCTCGATGGTCCGCTTGAAATTCTTCTTGAAGTCAATTAGGCGTTCTAACCGGCTGTTATCCTCAATTTCATAGAGATTGGTGGACAGGATTCGAAGCATCGTCCTCCGACGCTCGAGTGAGTACGCGATTTCGGAGGAGAGCTCTTCTACGCTCAGCTCGTCGTTGCTCTGAGTTATCGAATCGATGTCGTCTGCCCACCTGTCGTATTCGCGGCTCAGGAGGTCGAGGAAGATCTCCTCGATAGTTTGAAAGTAATTGTAGATCGATGGGCGCGAGAGGCTGATGCGCTCGGAGATGTCCTTGATCGTCACGTCGTGGAAGGAAGATACCCGGTACAGGTCCTCGCATGCGTCAAGAATCTCATCCCTCTTCCTCTGAGCTTGCTCTTTGGACACCTTCGGCATTTTGCTTTCCTAACAATCATTTTGAAAGTTAATTTTCTTCACAAAATCTAGCATCTAAACTGACTCTGTGTCAACTAAAGCAATGTTCAAAATGCCGTACCCGTTCTGTCGCAATGTCACTGCGCCGGCCTAATCGCCAGACGAGTTGGCGCCGGTCTATTAGCCAGATATCCCAAGGAGATGCAAGGTCTTGGAATCGGGCTCTCCGCCATAGAACTTGTCGAGCACTGCAGAGAAAACCGAATCCTCTTCGTTTCCATCCGATACCGCGTCGAACAAGGTCATGCACGAGCGGAGCTTCAGATCGTCAGGATAACCCATCACTCTGGACGGATTGTTTTCGTCGAGCGTGAGCAAAGCAGCCGATATCTCCCTGAGCCGCGCTCCCAACACCGGATCTGCCAGATAGGCACGAGCCTCCTCCGCTCCCGATATTCCGTAGTACTTCGCCGTACCACTTCGGCCCAGATCCTCAAGTTGAGGAAACACGTACCAAATCCAGTGACTGCGCTTGCGTCCGGAACGAATTTCCGAAAGAGCCTGCTCGTAATCGCCCTGTTGCGCGTCAAGGAAACGCTTGAGATTGTAGGTATCGTTATCGCTCATTGGTTCATCACCTTCGACAATTCGTCCTTGTCCTGGGGTGGAAGCCGCTCGTGTCAAACAGCTTTTAAGGCAGCTCCAAGCATCGAGCATCGTTCGCGTTACCACCGTAGAAATTCGCGACCAGCGCGACGTGAAGGTCCTGCATCGCACGTACTCGACCACATTGCAACCCCACGGCAAGTTCGGCCTGGTAGTCCAACAACACTCCCACGGCCACAGTAGTCCAAGGGATATTATCACACCGAAATTAATGCCGAACCAGCTTGTTCGTTGAAACTGCGGAGTGTGCTTGCGCTTGTTCTAACCAAGCAGGGAGTCAAGCAAATCGGAGCTGGTTCGAACTTTACGCTCGATATTTTGTAATACGGTATTACAATTATAAAACAAGCATTGCAACTACATCCAATAGATGGAGGCGGCAGATGGACCCAGTGGTCACGGCACGTGTTCCAGAAGACGTGCGCAATCGGGGAAACGAGATTCTCCGTGAAATTGGGGCTACTCCCTCCGAGTTGATCAACGCAGCATACGAATATGTGATTCGCGAGAAGCGTCTTCCCAAGCCAGAATCCTCAATTGGGGAAGGCAAGCGGAAGCTCACACGCGACCAGGCAACCAAGCTAGCAGGGTACATGGACGATGTGCACCTGCCTGTTCCAACAGAATGGGACAAGATGTCATTTGATGAGCTTTTCGATAACGCGATGAAGGACAAGTATGCGTCTCTTCATTGACACCAACGTGCTGTTCGACATCTTTGCTCAAAGAGAGCCTTTCGTCGAGTCTGCAAAACGCCTGCTTGTGATGCAGGCATTCGGAGACGCAGAGCTTTGGTCAGCTCCGCAATCTTTTCTGGATATCTTCTATGTGCTGAGAAAGTTTGCATCACCAAATGTGGTTCAAGAGCGCCTTGCCCGCAGCACAGAGCGCATCAACATTTGCACGACGGGACATGCGGACATTCTCGCTGCTATGAACTTGCAATGGCATGATCTGGAAGATGCCACCATAGCCATCTGCTGCAAGAAAACGGGTGCAGATTTCCTGATAACGCGCGACGTTGAAGGTTTCAAACAGCTTTCAATACCAGCACTGAGCCCAGAGGATTTCTTCACCATGCTCAACAAGAAGCATGGAATTACATACGACATTGGAGATTTCTAGAGAAGCCCCGGGGCTTCATCTCAAGCAACAAGCTCCTTTGGGAACTAATCTGAGAAGCGGTACATGACAGGATGAACTGCGTCCAAAACTTGGATTAGGAAAAGTAAAGTTCAAGATTCGGAGATGCGATTCAGAACCGGGATGCCTCATCAGAACCCTAGCGGCTCCCCGACAATCACCACGTGCACCCTGTCCTTCGACATGCTGCCACGTGTGATGAGAAGCTGGCTGCAGATGCAGTCGTCCTTCGAGCAGTCGCCGCAAACGCCGAAGTTCCTGCATGGCGTGTCTCCCGGAAAGCGGAAAGCGTTGATGGGAGCAGCTGTGTGGCGCACCCTCTTGATCGCATTGTCGAGGTCTGAGCAGACCTTGTTGATTCCGGCGACGACAATCACCCTCTGAGGTCCAAATGCCAAGGCAGCCACACGGTTCCCGTTGCCGTCCATGTTCACGAGTTGGCCGTCCTCAGTGATAGCGTTGGTCCCCATCAGGAATACGTCCGTTGCCAGGCACTGTCTCTCTATCTGGTCAAGTTCCTGAGAGTCCTTGGCCTTGTCACGGTCGAAGAGCTGGTAGTTCCCCTCTCGAAGACTGTCCTTCACCTGAATCTGGCCCAGACTCAGGCTCCCTCCCCAACCGACAGAGCTTCCTTCCGGAATCAGGGAGAGGACAACGTCTTTGGCCTCCGCCAGCGTCGCGGCATAATGGCCTTTCATGTGCCTGCGGCCCAGCGCATCAATGATTCTCGAGGCGAGAAGCGAATTTCTCTTTGCAATTACATTCTCCATTTTCTGCCCTTTCTGCCATTAGGCCGTTTTCATTCCACACGTTAACTTGTTCTATTTTAGGTTCCAGTTGAGATTTCACCTAGATTTGGCAAGTTTTTATTAAGTGTTGGTTCAGCAAAAAACATGCCCCGGCCCAACGCGATAACGCTGAGCCGGGGCAATGCCGCCCTAGGGCGAAGAAAGGAGAACAGATGGGGCAAGGTAAGACGCCGCCTTGCCTTCTCTAATACATCTCAGAATCTCACTTCGACTGGGCCCTTGTCACGACCTTCCAGAACTCGTTTGCCTGCAAGTCGGACACAGAGCTCGTCCCGCCGAGGGTGTAGACCCTCTTGATGTTCTCGGCCTGCTCCTTCACGAATGCCAGCGCATCCTTCGCCGACGGGGTCACCGGGTTGGCAAGCAAGATCACGCTGTTGTCGCTGCCGGCAAGCGCCGCACCAGAAAGCGCATCCGGGAAGTTGGCTCCAGTGGCCACGACGACGGATGTTGGGGAGAATCCGTTCGAAATCTCATACTCGGCTATGGCCTTGGAAGTCGTGTACCTGTCAGAACCGGACAGCCTCGTGTAAGTGCCTGACAGCTCTAGCTGCGAAGCCACGTCGTCGGAAACCGCTCCGGTGCCTCCCACAACGATGACGTTCTCCACTCCAGCGCTGCGCAGGGCAGAAGCCACGTCATCGGGAAGCTGCCCATCCACTGCGAGCACAATCGGGATCTCCGAAGAATACGCCAGCGGGCTGACCGAGAGAGCATCTGCATAATTCTGGCCCGTAGCGATGATCACTGTATTGGCAGACCCGAGGGTCGAGGCCACTTTCTGATATGCCGCCAGAGATGTCTGGCTGCGCCCGCTTCCGGCGATTCGCTCGACGGAGATTCCCATGTCGGTGATTCCGTCCTCCACATCTTGCGAGACGGCACTCTTGCCTCCGACGATTGTCACGTCCTTGACGCCGAGCCTCTCCAGCTCAGTCTTGGCAGTTGCGGAGAGCGCATCGGGCTCCGTGAGGATGATCGGGCAGTCGTAGAGCCCTGCCACAGAGCTCGCGCAGAGCGCATCGGGGTAGCTGCTTCCGGTCGCCACCACAGCATGCTCGCACGTGGTGAATCCGGTGGAAGAGATTGCCGCAGATGTCTCGTAACGGCTGCTGCCGGCAATGCGGATCAGGCCACCGTTGGCGCTTCCGTTGGTCTCGGCTGACTCGAACGCACCTGCTGCAGCCTTGAGATTGGCGAGGGCATCATCGACGTCGGCCTGGGTCGGGGATTCGGAGTTCAGGACCTCGTTGGCCGCATCGATTGCCGCGGCGAGGTCATCGGATTCGTCCTTTGGCACCCACTGGTCGCAGATGTCAATATCCGTCCCATCTTCCGAGACGTTCATGCTGCCAGCCAGGATATTTGCCGCCACCGTCTCTTTCGTCAGCTCGGAGACATCCACCTTGCCGGTGCCGGTCTGAATCTTGGCCTCGAACTCCGCCACTGCGTCATCTAGGGTCTCGGCAGCATTGTCTGCCATGATCTGGGATGTGGTCGAAGAGTTCCTCGTCGCGGTAGCGGCATCGATTGCCGCCTGCAGTGCATCGAAGTCGGCCTGAGTCACCCATTGGTTGCCGTTCGGCACATCCTCTGCGCTGGCAGCCACTGCCACGGACCCCAAGCTCTCTTGTGCCGCGGCAATCGAGTTGTCCAGAGCGCTCCAGTCGCTGGCAGCCACGAACCTCTTGGCCTTCTGGCGCGCTGCGTTGAAGGTGTCAAGCTCGCCTTGCATCTCGGTGACCAGCGCGTCGACCTCCTCCTGTGTCAGGCCAATCGTGTAATAACCGTTCTTGGCCTTGTCGATGGCGTCGGAAAGGTTGTCCGCCGTTTCCTGAGTCACCCACATGTAGTCGGTCTGCACATCGTTTCCGTTAGAGCTCACCTTGGTCTCGTTGAGAGCGGTGTTCATCTCCGTGATGACGCTCCAGAGCGCGACCCTGTTGCTGTAGTAGACCTTGACGGAATTGGACATGACTCCCGTCACCGGCTCGTTGTCGAGGCTGCCGATGGGCTGGACCTTGTAGTAGTAATCCTGCCCGGCCGTTACGTTGGAGTCGACGAATGTGTAGCTGGTCTGCCCCTCGACTGCTCCCACTCCACCTGCAAGAGCATAGTTCTCTCCGTCGGTGGACCTGTAGATGTCGTAGCCCACGGCCGCATCCGCAGAGCTCCAGTAGACCTCGATGGCATCCTCGGTCTTTGAGCAGGCCGCGGTAATTGCACGTGGGAGTGTAATGTCTGTCACGGTTAGCTCGATGCTCCCCTTGATGTCGGGGTTGTTGGCAGAGGCGACGTTGATCGTGACCGTGCCGGGAGCCACAGCTGTTACGACGCCGTCCTTGTCCACCCTGGCGATAGACTCATCGCTGGAGGACCATCTCCAGATCTTCACTGGAGCTGCGTTGCTGTGCTGCACCGGAGTGAGGGTCTGCGTGGTGGTGCGCACCATAGAGGTCCGTTCGGCCCTGATACCCACGGCATCGAGATAATCGAGTGCGGCGGCAGGGTTGACCTTGCCGTAGCCATAGTAGTTGTCGCGGCCCTCTGTCCCGATGTCATCAGCGGTTTGGTAGAGCGCCTGCTTCACCTCGTCTGGGGTGAGGCTGGGATCTGCCGCCCAGAGAAGGGCTGCGCATGCCGAGACATAGGGGGTGGCCATGGACGTTCCGCTCAGGCACTGGTAATTGGAGGCCTGGTACCAAGTTGACCAGATGTCGATACCGGGAGCGGAGATGTCCTTGTACTCGTTGTAGTCGCACCAATAGGCACGCTCGTCATTGCTGTCGATGGCCACTACTGAGACCACGGCATCGTAATCGGCGGGATAGGAGGCCTGGGTCTGGGGATTGCCGAAGTCGTCCCCATTGCCGCCTGCCGCCACCGAGAGGATTCCGGCATCTTGGGCGGTGTTGATGAGCTCCTCGAATGCCACGTCCGAGTTCCCATAGCCGCCGAGGCTCATGTTTATGACCTTGGTGTTCGTCTCCTGCGCCACGGTCTGGCCGTTTCCATCATCATCGCTGAGCAGGTAGTTGTATGCCCTGATCAGAATGTCATCGTCGGTAACCGCCTGCTCGTAGCCAAAGGCATTGGTGTAGGAATAGAAGACGTTGATGGGCAGGATCTTGGCGTTGTACGACACGCCTGCAAGACCGAGCGCGTTGTTGGCCTCTGCGGCGATGATTCCGGCAACGTGAGTGCCGTGCGCGAAGATCTCCTTATCGGGGGACTCCGTTAGTTGAGTATCGGAATATGCGTCATATGCATGCTCGGTATCGATGTTGTTCTTGAGGTCGTTGTGCTCGAAGTTGATCCCGGTGTCCAGCACTGCAACTGTGACAGTGCCCTCCGTCTTTACCATCTCCCAGGCGCTGAAAACATCGACGGTGTAGAGCCACCACTGGTTCTCCACGCTGCTGTTGTCCTTGGAGACGGCGGCGAACGGGTCGTCGACCGGCACCTCGTCCATCGTGGTGACCTCGCTTTCGGCGGAGCTCACCGACTCAGCGGAATACCCCTCGCTGGATATCGCATCCTGATATCCCTGCATGTTCTCCTCGGGAATCGTGTATAGGTAGTTGGGCTGAGCATACGCAACGCCAGGCTGCTGCTCGGCTGTGGCCACAGCCTCGGCAACCGACAGGTCCTCCCCCACCGGCACGTTCACTATTACCTGGCCGTCCAGGCCCTCGGCGTCGGAGATGACGTCGGAACCCTCGGCATCGAGAGACTGCAGCGTGTTTTCCTTCTGGGCGTTGGTCGCGCCGTCCTTGTATACAACTATGATGCTGTCGTCCTTGTACTGACCTTCCTGCTGCTCGATCTCCTTGACAGTGGAGTTGTATGCCTCCATGTCGAGGACCTTTGCATCTTCTCCCGCCCCATCGGTCTCTGCAAGAGACACGCAGGGCGACATTCCAATTACCAGCACGGCCGAGAGCACCGAGTAAATCACTCTCTTTGCGGTTTTCACTAGCTTCTCCTCCAATCTTTGCCAGCTTGCCAGAGCCTAAGCGGCTAGCCGACGTCCAGCCCAGTGCCCTTTGAGAGAGCCTCGACGAACGATTCGGACAACACGCCCGTGCTTCCCAGCACGTACCCTTGCGAGATCTTGCAATCAGACAGGTAGTCGATTGCATCAGAATCAGTAGAGTTCTCGCACAGCACCAAGATGCCGTTCTTGGAGCCGCACAGCGCGGACCCAGCGAGCGCATCCGGGAAGTTGCCACCGGTGGTAACTGCCACGTAATCTGTGCTCATTCCAGACTCCACCTCGAACTTCGCAACTGCCAGCGAGGTCTCGTAGCGGTCGGAGCCCCAGAGCCTGCGGGTGGTCTTGCCACTGCCGATCTGGCTGCGCACCGAGTCCTTGACCAAGCTGCTGCCTCCAATGAAGACGACGTTATCGACGTTGGTGTCGGAGCTTATCGCAGCCGCGGTTTCCTCCGTGAGAGTCCCGTCGGAATTGGTGAGGATCACCGGGGCATTATTAGCATAGGCATATGGCGCTATCGAGAGCGCATCCGCGAAGTTCTTGCCGGTCGCCACGACAACGGTGTCGTATTCGCCACCAGTAACGGACTTGACTTGCTCGTATACCTTCAGAGCCGTGTCTTGCCTGTTGGAGCCGCTGATCCTAGTGGCGTCGATTCCCATGCCCTCTATCTGCGAGAAGGTGTTGGAAGACACCGCAGCGCTCCCTCCCACGACAATCACGTTCTGTACCTTCATTCGCGAAAGCTCGGATTTTGCCTCGTCGGAAAGCGACTTGCCGGTAGTGAGGACTATCGGGCAGTCGTAGGCACCGGCGAGAGCGCTAGCCGAGAGCGCGTCGGGGAAGTTGTCCCCTGTCGCCACGACAGCATAGTCGGATGTGGAGAAGCCCTCCTGCGAGATGGCCTGAGAGGTCTTGTACCTGTTGCTCCCTGCCAGACGCGACCAGGAGCCCGACTCCCTGGTGCCCGCCTTCATCGAGCTCTCGAACTGGTCGATTGCCGATGTGAGCGAGTTGTGGGCGATGTCGATATCGGCCTGCTTTGCATAGGAGTTTTCGATCAGCTCCTTGGCCGACTGAACCTGGGCCTCTAGAGCTGCACTTTCATCTGGGGTGACCCACTTCTCGGTGTCGTAGACATCGGTGCCGTCATCGGAGACGTTCGTGGACGACAACAGCTCCTCTGCCTGGTCGACTGCACTCTGGAGGTCCGCCTTGTCGGCATTGGACACCACATCGAACGTGACCGAGCACTCGCCGAGCCAGTCGTTTATCCCGTCGGCCTTGACCACGTACCGTCCAGGTTGCACCACGGAATCCACGGTTGCCCCAGTGGAATCCTCTACGTGCATGCTGTACTCGGTTCCCTCGGTCAGCCTCTTGCCGTCCTGGAAGACCATTGCGCTCCAGTCAACGGGCTGGCCGGTGTAGCTGTACCTGCCGTTGAGCACCGACCCCCCGAGCACGATGTTGGCGGTGTTCATGTTGTAGCAGATCTTGAACTCGGAGTAGACCCTGCCGATGTACTTACCCATTCCGGCTGCGGCGACCTTGGCCGTCCCCACCTCGACGTTGTTGGTGTAGACGAGCCTGTAGTCGACGCCCTCTTCTAGCGTCTGACCCTGATAGGTCACGGTCACAGACGGCTTGACCTCCTCGCCAGTGTAGAACTGGGATCCCGGATTCGTGATCGTGCAGTTCGTCATCCTGATGCGGGTGCTCCCTCCCGATGAGGCGACTTGCTGCACAGCGGCCTCGATGTCGATTGCACCGTGACTGCCGGTGAGCTTGGAGCTGTGATAGTTCTGGGAGTTGGGATCGATCTCGTTGCATGTGTCATAGATGATCGAAGTGGCCTCATCCACCGTGAGATCTGGGTTCGCCGCCCACATCAACGCGAAGCACCCGCTGACGAGCGGACTCGCCATCGAGGTCCCGCTCAGCCTGGTGTACGAGCTGGACCCGGCATTGTATGTGGAGTAGATGTTATAGCCCGGTGCCGAGATGTCCTTGTACTTGTTGTAGTCGGACCAATAGGTGTTGCTCCCGTCCTCGCTGAGGCAGGTCACTGCGACGCACTCGTCGTAGTCTGACGGCCAGCTCGGAGCCGTGAGAGGATTGCCATAGGAATCCCCGTTCCCGCCTGCGCAGACCGTCACGACCTGATACTCGTCGCGGATGGTCCCTATCCTCTCCTCCAGCATCTCGTCTGTGGAGTCCTTCGACCCATATCCGCCCAGGCTCATGTTCACAACATGGAGATCATCCAAGCTGCCGTCGTCGCAGAGCCCAATCAGGTAGTCGTAGGCCTTGACGAGGTCGCTCGTGGAGGCGCCTGGATTATAGGAGGTGTTATCGAAGACCTTGATTGGGAGAACCCTGGCGTTGTAGCTGGCCCCGGCGATGCCGATCCCGTTATCGGCGGTGGCTGCCGCGATTCCGGCCACATGAGTTCCGTGACCCACCAGGTCTCCGGTGGGGTTGTTGGGAGAGGTTATCGTTCCAGGGCTGGTGTTGGAGTAGACATCGCACATGTACTCCGAGACCAGCCTCTCCTTGAGGTCCTCATGGTCCACGTAGATGCCTGTGTCGAGAACCGCGATGGTCACGCAGTCCTCCGCGCCGGTGTACTGCCATGCACCCGTCACGCTGGCACCGTGGTCCTCCTCCCAGCTTCCTAGGTAATATTGCTGGGCGAGGTCCGGGTCGTCGGTTCCGGTAACAGTGCGGGTGACGTTGTCGGAGGTCGCGTCGGTCTGGCTAGCATCACCATCGAGCGTCCCGCTCGAGACCTCTTCCTGATATGCCACCGCGTCCTCCGGAGTGTAGTCCATGAGGTGGTAGATGTAATTCGGCTGAGCATACTTCACGCCGGGCACCTCTTGGGCGGCCTTTGCGGCATCCTCCACTGAGGTTCCATCAGCGACCTCGGCCTTCACGACGGTTCCGTTGTAGTCGTTGGAGTCCACGACGGTCTCCACAACCTTGACGTTGGCCTTCGACTGCAGCTCCTCGGACATCGTCGACATCTCGCGAGTGCTCATGGCCCCGTCGTCTCCCGAATCCTCGAATTCGACGAGGATCTGACCGTCCGTCTCGCCGATTTCCTGCCCTCCGAGAGGGTTGACGGTGGAATCTCCACCGCTGTTGACGGCGTTCTCACCAGAAGCCGCTGCCCCTTCGGAATCTCCTTCGAGGGCGTTGGAGGGAGTTGGGCAGAGGCCCATCGTCAGGATGACGGCGAATGCCACCGAGACTGCCTTTCTCCACCTGCTCCCCGTTATTGTTTTTTCCATTTCCGTTCCCTTCGTTCCGTATCCCCGTCTTGCGGGTTCTGTTATCCCTTGCTAGAGGGTCCCTTCTTGCTGGTTCGCCAGTTTGCGGTCCCTTCTGTCAACTCGGCTCCCCGGCCCGGCGCCAGAGAGGCACCGGGCAAGGGATTGACCCGCATTAAAGCTTCAAGTGCATGTCCAGGGATCCGGCAATGTTTCTGCCCACGCTCTCAGGAACGGCTTTCTCGCCCCCGATGATCCAGCCGCGGGCAATCGAGCTCGACTGGGGATTCATCACGTCTATGGCCTCATGGCCGTCGCTGGAGACCAGGAGCAGCACCGAGCGGTTGGCCCCGCACATAGAGGATGCGGCCAGGGCGTCGGGGAAGTTGTCTCCCGTCGCCACTGCGGGCTGGCTCAGGGTCAGGCCGTTGTCGAGCGAGTACTTGGCGATGGCCGCCGATGTCTCATATCGGTTCGATCCGGAGAGACGGGTGAAGTTGTAGCCGTTCCCGGCGAGCTGGTTCTCGACATTGGAGGACACGGCAGCCTCTCCACCGACGATGATCACGTTCTCGATGTTGTCATCGCCCATGATCTCCTCAACCGCGTCATCGGAGAGCGTCCCGTTGCTGACGAGCACCAACGGGTACTTGTTCGCATATGCGAGCGGACCTACCGACAATGCATCGGCGAAGCTGTCGCCGGAGGCGATTATCACAGTATCGGGCTTCTCGCCCATATCCGCTGTCACGCGAATCTTCTTGTATGACGCAATCGATGTCTGCACGCGGTCGGAGCCGGAGACCCTGGTGACGCTGATTCCCATATCCTCGAGCTCTTCGACGACGTTCTTGGAAACCGCTGCCTCTCCTCCCATGATGTCGACCGACTTCACGCCGAGGCGCTCCAACTCGGCCTTGGCCTCATAGGAGAGGCTGTCGGAGGTTGTCAGGATAACAGGGCTGCCATATGAACCTGCCAGGCCGTTGGCGGCAAGCGCATCGGGGAAGTTCTCGCCAGATGCCAGCACGGCATGTTTGCAGGAGTCGAACTCGTTGGACGAGATCATCGCCATGGTCTCGTACCTGTTGCTTCCGGAGATGCGCTCCCATGTCCTGTCAGCCTTGCCTGCGCTCTTGGCGGCATCGAACTTCTCCACCGCGGCGTTCAGCGTATCTGTGGCCGTGTTGATCTGACTCTGCTTGGAATCCTCATTGGCGTTGACAGCCGTGGCTTCATCTATTGCATCCTGCAGCTCGTTGTAAACATCTTCGGAGACCCAGCTGTCTTCGGCCACCACATCGGAACCATCCTCCGACATCTTGGTGGACTCCAGGTCTTCCGTTGCCACATTGATGGCCTCGTCCAGGCCGGTGCGGTCGATGCTCGCCTTGTCGTAGACATGCACGACTGCGTACCTCACCTCTGGGGCGGGGTCGGTGGGATCGTATGTTGAATTGTTGCACTTGAGGGACAGGATGTACGTCCCGGCCTCGGTAGATGAGAACGTGTATGTCGAGGACGTGGCGCCGTCTATTGGCTCGTCGTTGACGTACCACTGGCAGGCAGCGTCGCCGCTCTTGGCATTAACCGTGGCCGAAAGCTCAAGCTTCTGGTTGGTCCAGATCTCGTTCTCGCTGTCCCAGGAGGCGGTAACCGTCACATCGATTGGACGGAACGTCACGTCGCACTCGTTGGCGGCAGTGGGCGAGGTCGAGGTGCTGTAGCCGTAGATCTTGGCGTTGCTGGTGTAGAGCCCCAGCTCCTTGAAGTCGAAGTCGAAGGCGGTGGAATCCACAGTGAAATCGCCCTTGTTGAGCATCACCACCGAGATCTCGGTATCGTTGTAGAAGGCCCACTTGGCGATATTCGTCACAGTCCTCGGGATCGTGACCGTCTCAAGCCCATAGCAGGCGTTGAAGCAGGCCTCTGGAATCGTGGTGATCTGAACCGGCTCCTCGAAAGTCACGGACTTCAGCTTGTAGTCCGAGCTGAACATGTAGGAACCGATCGAGGTCACGGTCGAGGGGATGACGAACGACTTCAGCGAG
>JBMNUL010000075.1:0-12607 GCA_050946255.1 Coriobacteriales bacterium
AAACTCTGCCCGTCAAGAGCGCAGGCAAACGTCCGTGCAGTTAGCTGGCTACTAGAACCTGCCGAGATCGAGCGCGATCTGATAGCCGGTCGAGGTTGCCACGTAGACATTGGCAGCGGTAACACAATCTCCAATCTGGTAGAACTCGCGGGCACATCCCTTGAATGCATTCGACTCATCCTGAAGCGGTTTCTGACCCACAGCATAGACCACAGTATCAGCGGGAATCACATGCTCGCCGACACCCTTCTCATCGACCTTGAGCCCTTCGTCGGTGACCTCGAGGGCGCGGGTGTTGCACTTGACCTCCATGTCGGGATAATGCGTCTTCATCTCATAGGCAATCGCATCGCCCTGGACCAGCGGGTAACCTGCGGGAATTCCCATAAGACCGCTCATATGCTTGGACGTACCCTCATCGGGAGTCTCTGGAGTCGCGCATGTGCTCGACATCATCTCGACAACCGTGACCTTGCGGTCGAGGCTCGAGAGGTAGAGCCCGAGCTCGAGGCCCACGAGGCCGCCGCCCATGATGACGACGTTCTTGCCCGCGAGCTTCTCGTCGATGTAGACGTCATCTGCACAGAGAGCCTTGTCGATTCCCGGAATCGGGATGACCATCGGCTTGGATCCCATCGCCGTGACGATGACATCTGCGCCCTGGGACTTCGCCCACTCGGGAGTTGCCTCCATGTTGGTGATGACCTCGATTGCAGGCTCCTTCTCGCAACGGCGAGCCATGACGCGGAGATAACGCTGCAGGTTCTGCTTGAACGGGACCTTCTCCTCGCAGAGCAGGCATCCACCGAGCCTGTTGGACTTCTCGACCAGCTTCACCTTGTGTCCGCGCTTTGCGGCGGTGAGAGCGGTCTGCATTCCACCAGGGCCTCCTCCAATGACGAGGACCTTCTTGGAATATCTGTTGGGAGCCGTGAATATCGCGTCCTTCTCACGACCGATCTCGGGATTGACCGCACAGTAGAACGTGCCGTCCACGGTTGAGTTGTTGAAGCAGGTGAAGCACCTCATGCATGGGGTGACGTCGTCGCCCTCTCCAATCATGACCTTGATTGGCAGATCCGGGTCTGCAAGGCTCTGCCTGCCGAGGCAGATGATGTCTGCGGTGCCGTTCTCGAGGAGCTCCTCCATCGCATCTGGGGAGGTGTGCGCGCCGACGGTTGCAACTGGCGTCTCGACGACCTTCTTGATGTCCCTGGCATAGTGCGCGTTCACGCCGTCCGGGAGGAACATCGTGGGATGCGTGTAGATTCCAGCATCTGGATTCTCGTGATGTCCGACGGAGACGTGAATGATATCCACCTTGCCATCGAGGGCCTTGGCAATCTCGAGAGCATAGTCGATGTCATAGCCACCGGGGACGAGCTCTGCGGCGCTGAGCCTGAACTCGATCGGAATGCCCCGGCCGACTTCCTTGCGGATTCCCTCGATGACCGCCAGCGGGAAACGCATCCAATTCTCGATGCTGCCGCCCCACTTGTCCTTGCGGTGATTGTACGTTGGGGACAGCCACTGGTGAATCTGCCAGCCATGACCGCCATGGAGGACGATGTGGTTGAATCCGGTCTGCACGGCAAACGAAGCGGAGTCGATGTAGGTCTGGATGAGGGCATCGATCTGCTCGTCGTTCATTGCACGGACCTCGACGCCATCTTCACGGATTCGGTCGTTGGGACCGAGGACATAGCCAGGATTTCCCTCTGGGAACATGTTGGGGTCTACGTTCTCACCGCCGTGCACCAACTCGATTGCGGCGACGGCGCCATGGCGCTTGATTGCGGTGGCAACACGGCCGAGATTGACCTTGGCGAGAAGGTCCATGCCGCGCATCTGAAATGGATGCGTGCGCCCGTGGTCAGGATCGGTCATCATATCGCCCACTGTGACGGACGCAAATCCACCCATCGCCTTGCGCTCGTAGAAATAAGCTGCTTCCTCGGTGAGGAACCTATTGCTAGTGAGCCCAGGGTAATCCTGAGGAGACGCGAAAATCCTGTTCTTGTAGTAGTTCTTTCCGAACCTCATTGGTTCGTTGAGTTTGGGGTACTTGTCTCCGGCCATTTCTCCTCCTGCTTCCTGAAGTTGTAAGGGTCTTACCCGAACTTGAAGCCCATCAAGGGCAATCAATCAAGTCATGTTGATTATAGGTTTCAAACGGGCAAGTAACAACGAAGGGCTCCCGGGTATTGCGAAAATACTCAGGAGCCCCTGATTTAAATCTTGCAATTTAATAAACGTCTTCGAATATGCACGCTCAAGAGATGTTCGGCGCTTGGCGCATCCCCTTGAACATACCTCAGCATCTCTGAAGCCAAACCTACATGTGAGCCTAGCTGAGCTCCTCCATCTCGGTGCGTGCGATGAGGTCGTCCTTGGCCTCTTCCTGAATCTCGACGAAATACGCCGAGAACCCGGCGATGCGCACGACGAGGTCGCGGTAGTTCTCGGGATGGGCGCGGGCGTCCTTCATCTGGGCGGTGGAGACGATGTTGAGCTGCATCTCCATGCCCTGCAGGTCGCACATGTAGGTCGAGATCAGCTGTGCGAGCTTCTTCTTGGAGGACTCGTTGTTGACAGCGCTCGGGCTGAACTTCATGTTGAGCAGTGTCCCGTTGGAGTACTCGGTGTAGTCGAGGTGGGAAACCGAAGAGAGAACAGCCATCGGCCCGTGCACGTCGCGGCCCTGAACCCCGGAGATTCCATCTGCGAACGGGTCGCCAGTGTAGCGCCCGTCGGGGCCCGCGAAGCTCATCTTGCCCATCATGACGTGTGTGGTCACCGGGTAGAGTCCGGCATGGAACGTGCCGTTGTAGGCCTTCTTGCCGTTGAACGCATCGGCATAGACCTGAGCGCCCCAGGCTCCCAGCTCGTCAACATACTCCTCGCCGTTGCCGAAGTGAGGAACCTCGGTGATGATCATCCCGTGGATCTCCTCGGCACGAGCGGAGCCCTGCCAGTTCGACATCAGTGCATCGTAGAACTCGCGGGTGGTGCAGAGCTTCTTGTCATAGCAGAGGTACTTGATGGCTGCGAGGCCGTCTGCCACATTGCCGATTCCGATTCCGCCCATTCCAACGTTGGTGTACTTGGCGCCCATGTTGGTGACGTCGCGACCGGATTCCATGCACCCCTCGATACCTGCAGATGCGATGAGCACCGGATTCTCCCAGCGCACGATGTACTCATACGCTGAAGTGCAGTTGATGTGCCACTGCGCGAAGAACTCCACCTGCGCCTTGTAGGCCTGCTTGACCTCCTCGAAGCTCTCCATCTCGTAGAGGTACCCGGTTGCCACGCCAGTGCGGGTAGGCTCGGGAGCACCTGGGAACCTCATCGGGTTGATGCCATCGTTGATGGCCAAGAGCAGCGCGTTGGGGAGCAGGAAGAACGAGTCCCCGCCGTCGCCGCCGCACTGCGGCCACTCCATGCCGTTTCCAGCGGGCTCGACGCAACCGACGAGACCGTAGTTGCGGGCATCCTCCAGGGACAGTCCCCTCTTCATCAGCGCGGGCACGATGGCTTCATCGGACTCGAACGTGGGAACTCCGCCGCACTTGCGGGTGGCCTCGATAGCGCACTCCCAAAGGCGCTCGGGGGTGTTCTTGTGGATGCGCAGCGACAGTGGCGGATCGTGGAGGACCAACCTTGCGTTGGCCTCTAGGATCATGTAGGTGACTTCATTGGTGGCATCCTCACCACGGGAATCAACGCCGCCGAGCGTCACGAGCTGGCCAGAGGTGTATCCCGGGTTGGCCTTGGTGGCACCATCGCTGATGGCCTTGTTCTGCTCGGCCATCTTGAGAATCATGAAGTCGATGATCTCCTGAGCCTGCTCGCGGGTGATGCGGCCCTCGGCGAGGTCCTTCTCGTAGTAGCGGCCGAGGTACTGGTCGACGCGCCCGAACGAGGTGCCATGAAGCTGTGCGTCGAGGGTGACCACCATCTGGTAGAAGTACACGCACTGGCATGCCTCGAAGAACGTGCGCGGGGGCTCTGCGGGAACACGTGCCATCGTGCGTGAGATGAGCTCCAATTCTGCCTTGCGCTTGGGATCTTCACAGGCAGCGGCCTTCTCGGCTGCTAGGTCGCTGTAACGCTGGGCCAATGTCATGGCACCCTCGAGGACAATCGAGATTCCCCAGTAGAAGTTGTACTGGTCGACCTTGTCACCGATGCCCTTCTCGTCCATGCGGGCCATCTTCTCCTCGGCCTCTTCCTTGATGGAGCGCATGCCCCTGTCCAAGATCCTCTGATGTCCCACGATGAAATGCCCAACGTGGGCGCCACCGGAGAACGGGCCGAACAGGCAGACCAAGCTGCCCTCATGCTCCTTGTAGCCCTTGGGGAGGCTGGCGCGGACCTTGGCGCCTGAGCAGTTCTTTACCCAGAAGTCCACCGTGTCGATGACGAACTGCTTGTCTTCCTCGGTGATCCTGTATGGGTCGGTGGTGCGCTCCTGGATGTAGTTGTTGGGGAACTCATCGGGAATCCACTCTGCAGCATTCTCGGGGAACAGCGCAGAGCCATGGAAGTACTCGGCATGCCCGCCGACAATCATCTCGTGGTCGTGGATGGCGATGTTCATGTTCTCGCATATGTACTTGTAGGCATTGGCCCTCTTGAAGAGGCCGGTCATCTCCGGATGCGCCTGATAGTATTCGGTCAGCAGCTTGTATCGGCTGATGCTGATCTGCGGAATGGTCGTGCGATACATCTCGCGAATTTTCGAGATCCTATCGGTGACGGGGCTCATCTCGTACATGGTGTTTCCTCCTTGCCAATTTTCCTGTCCACCCGTTGAGAAAAAGTTTTAACGCACTTAAATATATACCTTTGTAAGAGCTTGGCTTCTGGTTTTCCAAATTTCCAGTGATTTTATACAGATTTTTCCCGAATACTATGAAATGCTGCAGCAACATAGTGGGTTTCCAACTATCACCTATGACACAAAAAGGCTGCGAGCCGGTTTCCCGACCCGCAGCCTTTGTTAACACCGTGCCTTGACGGACTGTTGGAAGAAGTACTAGACCTCCTCCATCTCCGTCCTGGCGATGAGGTCGTCCTTGGCCTCCTCGGAGATCTCCACGAAGTATGCGGAGAATCCAGCGATTCGGACAACGAGGTCCTTGTAGTTCTCGGGATTCACACGAGCATCCTTCATCGTCTTGGTGGAGACGACGTTGAGCTGCATCTCCATGCCCTTCATGTCGATCAGATAGGTCTGCATGAGCTCGGCAAGCTTCTTCTTGGAAGAATCGTTTGCCAGAGCGCTGGGGCTGAACTTCATGTTGAGCAGCGTTCCGTTGGAGAAGTCCACCGAATTGAGGTGAGACACCGAGGCGAGCACACCAGTGGGTCCATTGGTGTCGCGGCCCTGCACTCCGGAGATACCATCGGAGAAGGAATCGCCGGTGTAACGGCCATCAGGAGTTGCGAAGCTCATCTGGCCGAACATCACGTGTGCGGTAACCGGGTAAGCACCCGCATGGAACGTCCCATTGTAGGCCTTCTTGCCGTTGAACGCATCTGCGAACACCTGGATGCCCCAGGCTCCGAGCTCGTCCACATAGGGATCGCCGTTGCCGAAGTGCGGGACCTCGTTGATGATGGCGGTGTGCACCTTCTCGCCGAGCTCGCCCTCCCAGTTGTTGATCCACGCGTCGTAGAACTCACGCGGGGTGAACTTCCTGGTCTTCTCGTCGTAGACGAGGTACTTGATGGCGGCAAGGCTGTCTGCAACGTTTCCAGTTCCAATGGCTGCAATACCGACGTTGGTGTACTTGGCGCCCATGTTGGTGACGTCGCGTCCGGACTCCATGCAGCCCTCGATGCCAGCAGAGGCAATGAGGACGGGCTGGTTCCAGCGCATGACGTACTGATAGGTGCTCACGTTGTCAACGTGCCACTGCGCGAAGAACTCGATCTGCTTGCGGTAGGCCTCCTTGACCTCCTCGAAGCTCTCCATCTCATACAGGTATCCGGTGGGGAGACCAGTCTGATGGGGCTCCGGGGCGCCCGGGAAGCGCATCGGGTTGATTCCGTTGTTGATAGCCTCGATGAGAGCGTTGGGAATCATGAAATATGACTCGGTGCCAGAGCCACCGCACTGCGGCCACTCTGTGCCGTTGCCTGCAGGCTCCACGCATCCGACGAGTCCGTAGTTGCGGGCATCCTCGAAGGACAGGCCCCTCTTGCGGAGTGCCGGGACGATTGCCTCATCTGACTCGAACGTGGGAACTCCACCGCACCTCTTGGTGGTCTCGATGGCGGCCTCCCACAGCTCGTCCGGGGTGTTCTTGTGAACACGCAGGGACAGTGGCGGCGAATGTAGAACTAGGCGAGCGGATCCTTGCAGAATCATGTAGGTAACCGGGTTGGAAGCATCATGTCCACGGCTGTCGACGCCGCCGAGGGTCACCAACTGGCCGGAAGTGTATCCTGGGCCGGACCTGGTGGCACCGTAGCTCCAGGGCTTGTTCTGCTCGGCGATCTTGAGCATCAGGAAGTCGATGATCTCCTGAGCCTGGTCGGCGTCGATCAGGCCATCCTTGAGGTCCTTCTCGTAGTAGGGCCCAAGGTACTGGTCGATACGTCCGAATGATGTTCCATGCAGCTGCGCGTCGAAGGTAACGAGCATCTGGTAGAAGAACACGCACTGGGCGGCCTCGAAGAACGTGCGGGCAGGATACCTGGGCACCCATGCCATCGTCTTGGAGATGAGCTCCAGCTCCTCCTTGCGCTTCGGGTCCTCGCACTTTGCTGCCTTCTCGGCGGCGAGATCGCTGTAGCGCTGGGCGAGGGTCATTGCGCCCTCGAGGGTCTCGGCCATTCCGCGGTAGAAGTTGTACTGGTCAACGCGGTCGCCAATGCCCTCCTTCGCGAGCTGGTGCATCTTGTCGACGGCCTCGTCGTGAATCGACTGCAGACCGCGGTCCAAGATCTTCTGATGGCCCACGATGAAGTGTCCGGTTGGGGACGAGCAAGCGGGGAATCCGCCGCCCCAGGTGATCACCATGTTCCCGCCGTGCACCTCGTAATCGGGAGCCAGATAGGCGGTAACGGTCTCACTGGTAGAGCCCTCGGCCCAAAAATCGATTGTGTCGAGGATGTACTGCCTGTCCTCTTCGTCGAGGATGTAGGGGTCGATGTCCCTCTCCATGAGGAGACGGCTCGTGACCTCTTCCTTGATCCACTTTCCGTCGTTCTCGGGGTAGAAAGTAGCCCCGCGATAGTAGGGAGAGTGGCTGCCGACGATCATCTCGTGGTCATGAATCTCGATGTCTAGGTTCTCGCACAGATACTTGTAGGCACCGGACCTCTTGAGGATGCCGTTGAGCTGCGGATGAGACTGATAGTACTCGGTGAGCAGCTTGTAGCGGCTGAGGCTGATCTTCGGCCTGGTGTTCCTGTACATGTCGCGAATCTTCTGGATTCGCTCTGTGACAGGCTTGAGCTCGTACATAAAAACCTCCTTCGATTAGGTCTAGTGCCGGGCAAGGTTCCTTCCAGCCTGCCCGGGCGTCAAATGAATCGGTTCAAGTGTATCACGATTAAAGTCTTATGGATGTAAATTTTGCGGTCGCACAAATCTTTAGTTTAGTTGTAAGGTTTAGCTATTCTCACCTTAAGAAAAATTTGGGAAAATTCCCCTTTTCCACGGGTTTTGCATTATCTCGCAAAGCCGAAGTGCATCCAGACCGGTTTTTCAGGCTCAAAAAATACAACCGGACCGCGAGCAGATTGCACAACTCGCGGCCCGGTTTGTCAACCAATCACGGGATGTAGAAGTCTATTTCTGCTAGACCTCCTCCATCTCCGTTCTCTTGATGAGGTCGTCCTTGGCCTCCTCGGAGATCTCAACGAAGTACGCGGAGAACCCTGCGATGCGCACGACGAGGTCCTCGTAGTTCTCGGGATGCACGCGCGCATCCTTCATCGTCTTGGTGGAGACGACGTTGAGCTGCATCTCCATGCCGCCCATGTCGACCATGTAGGTCTTCATGAGCTCGATGAGCTTCCACTTGGAGTTCTCGTTGCTGATGGCGCTGGGGCTGAACTTCATGTTCAGGAGCGTGCCGTTGGAGAACTCGGTGTAGTCGAGCTTGGACACAGAGGAGAGAACGCCGGTGGGTCCGTTGGTATCGCGGGCCTGCACGCCGGAGATTCCATCTGCGAACGGATCGCCAGTATAGCGTCCGTCGGGTCCTGCGAAGCTCATGCCGCCGAACACGACGTGCGTGGTCACCGGGTAAGCACCCGCATGGAACGTCCCGTTGTAGGACTCCTTTCCGTTGAACGCATCTGCGAACACCTGGATGCCCCAGGCTCCGAGCTCGTCCACGTAATCGTCGCCGTTGCCGAAGTGCGGCACCTCGTTGACGATTGCCGAGTGGACCTTCTCGCCCAGCTCGCCTTCCCAGTTCGACATCATCGCGTCGTAGAACTCGCGGGTCGTGAACTTCTTGGTGTCCTCGTCGAAGCAGAGGTACTTGATTGCCGCAAGTCCGTCGGCCACATTGCCGAGTCCAACTGCCGCCATTCCGACGTTGGTGTACTTGGCGCCCTTGTTCATGACGTCTCGTCCGGACTCCATGCATCCCTCGATGCCGGCGGAGGCGATCAGCACGGGCTGGTTCCAGCGCATGATGTACTGGTAGCTGCTCGTGTTGTCGATATGCCAGTTCGCAAAAAACTCGACCTGTTTGCGATATGCGGTCTTGACCTCCTCGAAGCTCTCCATCTCATAGAGATAGCCAGTGGGAAGCCCCGTCTGAGGCACATCCTTGGCAAATGCCGTGGGGCAATACCCGTTGTTGATGGCGTGCAGGAGCGCGTTCGGAATCATGAAGTACGACTCGGATCCGTCGCCTCCGCACTGAGACCATTCCATACCGCACCCGGAAGGCTCCACGCAACCTACCATTGCGTAGTTGCGGGCATCCTCGAGCGACAGCCCCCTCTTCTGCAATGCGGGGATGATGGCCTCATCCGACTCGAACGAGGGAACTCCACCGCAACGCCTCGTGGACTCCACGGCGGCCTCCCAGAGCTCGTCCGGGGTGTTCTTGTGAACTCGGAGTGCGATTGGCGGAGAATGCAGGGCCAGGCGCGACGCTGCCTGGAGCACCATGTAGGTGATGTCGTTGGAGGCATCTTGCCCGCGGTGGTCGACGCCGCCGACGGTGGTCAGCTGACCAGAGGTGTATCCGGGGTTGGCACGGGTAGCGCCATGGCTCCAGGGCTTGTTGGCCTCGGCGAGCTTCAGGATCAGGAAGTCGATGATCTCCTGCCCCTGCTCGGGAGTGACCTTGCCCTCCTCCAGGTCCTTCTTGTAATAGGGATAGAGGTACTGGTCGATACGGCCAACGCTCGTGCCATGGAGCTGAGCGTCGAGGGTGACCAGCATCTGATAGAACACGACGCACTGGGCGGCCTCGTAGAAGTCACGCGCCGGGTACCTTGGCACCCATGCCATCGTCCTGGAGATGAGCTCGAGCTCCTCCTTGCGCTTCGGGTCCTCGCAAGCTGCCGCCTTCTCCGCTGCCAAATCGCTGTAGCGCTGGGCCAGCGTTATAGCACCCTCGAGGGTCTCGGCAATTCCACGATAGAAGTTGTACTTGTCGATGCGGTCGCCGATGCCCTCCTTCGCGAGCTGGTGCATCTTGTCGACAGCCTCGTCGTGAATCGACTGCAGACCGCGGTCCAAGATCTTCTGATGGGGCACCACGAAGTGCCCGACCGGGGACTCCGAGGGGTTAACGTGTGCACTCCACGTCGCCACCATGTTGTCGGCATGCGGAATGTAATCGCTCGGCATGTAGGCGCCGACTGTGGCAGAGCTGCACCTGCCAATCCAGTAGTCGATCGTGCTGAGAACGTACTCCTTGTCCTCATCGCTCACAATGTACGGGTCGATGTCGCGGGTCTGGATCTCATCGCTCGCGAACTCATCCTTGGTCCACTGCGCAGAATTCTCTGGGAATATCGCTGCAGCATGGAACACGGGTGTATGCGCGCCCACGAGGATCTCGTGATCGTGGATAGCGATATCGAGGTTCTCGCAAATGTACTTGTAGGCCCCCGACCTCAGTAAAATCCCGTTGAGCTGAGGATGCGACTGATAGAACTCCGTCAGCAACCTGTACCTGCTCGTGTTGAGCCTGGGCTGCGTGTGCCTGTACAAATCGCGAACGTGTTTTACCCTGTCGCTAATTGGCTTCTCAACGTACATTTTCCTACCTCCTTTTCAAATTTCGTCTGTCCTGTTCAGGACATGGCCACAGTTTTAAACGCCTTAATGTTAGCACCTTATAAGCTTCAATTGTGAGAATTCGACATGGATAATATGCAAAAGTCGATAATTACAGTAAAGAATTCGGCGATGAGCCAGCGAGCACAGGGCTCACCTCGCTGCGAGCGTCGCGCTGATCTCGAAGAACAAGCGGGCAATATGGCCCAAAAGCCAGAGGTCAAGAGCGGTCGCCTACAACAAGATTTGCTGCCAGACCAAACAAGAAGAGCCGCCAGACCTCCAGGCCTGACGGCTCAATCCAGTTTCATATCAGCTCAAGGCAGATGCGGGGGAACTAGATCTCCTCCATCTCCGTCCTCTTGATGAGGTCGTCCTTGGCCTCCTCGGAGATCTCCACGAAGTACGCGGAGAACCCTGCGATGCGCACGACGAGGTCCTGATAGTTCTCGGGATGGACGCGCGCGTCCTTCATCGTCTTTGTGGAGACGACGTTGAGCTGCATCTCCATGCCCCTCATGTCGATCATGTAGGTCTTGATGAGGTCGGCGAGCTTCTTCTTGGAAGACTCGTTGGAAAGTGCGCTCGGGCTGAACTTCATGTTCAGGAGCGTGCCGTTGGGGAAGTCGACAGAGTTGATCTTGCCAACGGAGGCGAGAACGCCGGTGGGACCGTTGGTATCGCGGGCCTGCACACCGGAGATGCCGTCTGCGAACGGGTCGCTCGTGTAGCGGCCGTCGGGGCCGGCGAAGCTCAGCTGGCCGAAGATCACATGTGCGGTCACCGGGAAGAGTGCCGGGGTCCAAGTGCCGTTGTAGGCCTTCTTGCCATAGAACGCATCAGCGAAAACCTGCGCTCCCCAAGCTCCCAGCTCGTCCACGTAGGGGTCGCCGTTTCCGAAGTGCGGCACCTCGTTGATGATCGCGGTGTGCACCTTCTCGCCCAGCTCGCCCTGCCAGTTGTTGATCCAGGCATCATAGAACTCGCGGGTCGTGAACTTCTTGGTGTCCTCGTCGAAGCAGAGGTACTTGATGGCAGCGAGGCCGTCGGCCACGTTTCCGGTTCCGATGGCGGAGATGCCGCAGCCGGTGTACTTGGCGCCCTCGTTCATGACGTCGCGACCCTTCTCCATGCATCCCTCGATGCCGGCATCGGCGATCGGCACGGGCTGGTTCCAGCGCATGACGTACTGGAACTGGTCGGAGCATGCCATCTGCCACTTCGCGAAGAAGTTGACCTGCGTGACGTATGCCTGCTTGACCTCCTCGAACGACTTCATCTCATAGAGATAGCCCGTGGGAGCACCGGTCTGAGTGGGCTCGGGAGCACCCGGGAACCTCATCGGGTTGATGCCGTTGTTGATAGCCTCGACCAGAGCGTTGGGGGTCATGAAATAGGCCTCGGATCCGGTGTTTCCGCACTGGGTCCAGTCGCAGCCGGTTCCACCGGGCTCGACGCATCCGACGATCGAGTAGTTGGCGGCATCCTCAGGCGACAGACCGCGCTTCTCGAGTGCCGGCCTGATTGCGGCATCGGATACGAAGGTGGGAACGCCGCCGACGCGCTTGACGGTCTCGATTGCGGCATCCCAGAGCTCGTCCGGGGTGTTCTCATGAATACGGCAGCTCAGAGGCGGGTCGTGCAGAACGAGGCGAGCGGAGCTCTGGAGCAGCATGTAGGTGACGACGTTGGAAGCATCGTGGCCGTACTTGTCGGTTCCGCCGATCGTGATGTTCTGACCAGAGGTGTAACCTGGGCCGGACCTCGTGGGACCATATGCCCAAGGCTTGTTCATCTCGGCGATCTTGAGCATCAGGGAATCGATGATCTCCTGAGCCTGGGCCTGGGTCAGCACACCGTCGGCCAGGTCCTTCTCGGCGTACTTGCCGAGGTACTGGTCCACACGGCCGTAGCTGGTGCCGTGGAGCTGAGCATCGAAGGTCACGAGCATCATGTAGAAGTAGATTGACTGGGCAGCCTCGTAGAGGTCGCGCGCCGGGTACCTGGGCACCCATGCCATGTTGGCACTGATGCGCTCGAGCTCCTTCTTGCGCTGCGGGTCCTCGCACTTCGCTGCCTTCTCGGCGGCAAGGTCGCTGTAGCGCTGCGCCAAGGTGATGGCTCCATCGAGCGTGATGGAGATCGCGCGGTAGAAGTTGTACTTGTCGATGTCGTCTCCGGTGACGCCCTTCTCATCGTAGAGCGCTACCTTGCGATCGGCCTCGTCCTTGATCGACTGCAGGCCACGGTCGAGAATCTTCTGATGGCCGGGGATGAAGTGGCCGACTGGCGAAGTCGAGGGGTTCATGTCCATCGACCAGGTGGTGATCATCGAGCCCT
>JBMNUL010000076.1:0-12357 GCA_050946255.1 Coriobacteriales bacterium
CATGGAGTCTATGACTTCGATGCAGGTGTCGTACACATCCCTGCCCACGATCTTGATCGAGCCGTCGATGATGCCCATGACGTCGCCCTTGTGGATCTTGAGGCCGTCCTCCCCCACTGCATCCTTCACGGCGGTGGTGACCTCCCCGGTGACCACTCCGTCCAATGCCTCGGTCATGGCCTCGAGATTGGCCTCGAACGGGACCTCCGGGTTGAATGCGAGGATTGCAGAGAAAGTCTCGGGGGTGCTGGTAGATGGCACGACCCCACATGGGACGTCCGACATCTCTGCGGCGGCATTGGCAGCCATGATGATGTTCTTGTTGCCCGGGAACACGATGATGCTGTCGGCGTTGACGGAGTTCATGGCATCTACGATGTCCTGAGTAGAGGGGTTCATCGTCTGCCCGCCAGAGACCACCTTGTCGACACCAAGCGACTTGAGAATGGCCGTGTTCCCGGAGCCCACGGCGACGGCGACCATCCCGATAGGCTTCCTGGGACCTTTCTCGGCCTCCTCGTCGGCAGCGATCTTGTCCAGCCTCTCCTCGCTCTGCATGTCCATGTTGTGGATGAAGATCTCGTGCGGTTGGCCGCGCTCGATCATCCAGGTGAGCACGACACCCGGCTGGTCGGTGTGGACATGGATCTTGAAGTCCGGATGCTCGCCGACCACAAGTTGGCAGTCTCCAATGGATTCGAGGAAGTTGTAGGCCTCCTCGACGTCCAGGTCGTCGCTCTTGAACAGGAACTCCGT
The DNA here is from genome assembly GCA_050946255.1 of Coriobacteriales bacterium. Taxonomy (GTDB): domain Bacteria; phylum Actinomycetota; class Coriobacteriia; order Coriobacteriales; family CADBOM01; genus JBMNUL01. The sequence continues at coordinate 757 of JBMNUL010000076.1, forward strand.
GCAGTACCTGTAGTTGTGGTCCTCCCAGTCGTTCAGATGCTCAATCTCGACCTTGCCGCCACCACCGATCTTGAAAATCGAGTCGTCGTGGTCGAGCGTGAGGGAGGTGCCGAGGAAGTTGTCGACGAAACCTTCCACCATCACGGCAAGCGCCAAACCACCGGAGTCCACGACCCCGTTCTCCTTGAGAGTCGGCATGAGGTCTGGGGTCCTCTTGACGGACTCCATTCCCTCCTTGGCAATCCCGCGGAGCATCTCCTCTATAGAGGCACCGGCATCGGCTGCCTCCTGGGCATAAGCGGCCATGTCCTTGATGACCGTGAGAATCGTGCCCTCGACTGGCTTTCGAACGGCCTTGTAGGCAACTTCCTTCGCGCTTGCGAATGCAGTGGCGATCGACTGCGGGTCGAGCACATCGCATTGTGCCGCGCCCTCTGTGAAGCCGCGGAGAATCTGGGATGTGATGACTCCGGAGTTTCCACGGGCGCCCATCAGGGAACCCTGCTTGACGGCGCGGAGCACCTGGGCCTTCTCGGGCCTAGACGGCAGTTTCCCCAGTTCCTTGACGACGTTCTGCATCGTAAGGGTGACGTTTGTACCGGTATCGCCATCGGGAATCGGGAACACGTTGAGCTTGTTGATCTCTTCCTGATGGTCGCTAACGGCATGGTACGCAGCAATTGTGGAATCTATAAACTTGTTGACAATATCCATGTTCAGACTTTCCGTTCTGGCCGGGAAACACCCGGTTGCACAGTGCGCTGGCATTTGGCGTGGAGATTGCGCATTTCAAGCAAACCCGTCTCCACAAGGTCGCATTGATGCAACTTGGCCTAGATTTTTATCCCCTGGATGTTGACCGAGATGTCCTTGACGGGAACCTGCAGGTACTCCTCGAGTGCATAGCGCACCGTGTCTGCGAGATTTTCCGCAACAGTAGACAGATTGGTGCCGTACTGCACCACGATGTACAGCTCGACGGTCACGGAATCCCCGTGGTTCTGCAGCAAAATACCCCGTCGCAGCTTCTGCGCGGGAAGCATCTTCGCTATACCGTCGCCCAGATTCGGCATTGCCATTCCTGCAACACCATAGCTGGTGAGGGCCACATAGCCCACCATATCTTGGATAACACCCTCGTCCACCTCGACGGTACCCGGGATGTTGATGCCATTCTCTTCGCCCATAAGGTCCTTCTCCTTACCTCCACTGTTGGGACGGCAGTTGAAAACCACTCTGTTTGAAAGTTCGAAAGAACATGTTAACAAATTCGAGACTCTGGAGCATCTTGCATTTGTTCGGCATTGCGTCAAACGAGTGAAATGCTTCGAGCAAATGCACACCGCCGCTTGGCACATGCTCTGCCCGCGCACGATGCCAGAAAACTGTCTATTTTCTGCTGTGTCTCCTGCTTCCGTATCTGCTGCCCTTTCGCGCCTTGGATTTCAGCGTCTTTAGGGCTGCCACCTCGTCCGTGCCCTCCAGTTCTGCCCTGAGCTTCACAGCTTGGTCCCTGAACTTGGCTGCATTCTCGAAGTCCATCTCGTCTGAAGCTTCCGCCATGGACTCCTCTAGCGAGGAGATGAGGCGCATGATCTCCTCGCGGGTCATGCCCGAGAACTCGCTCTTGAGGCTTTCCACCGCGGTCTCAGCGCTCTCCTCATCGTCGTTGTCGAGATATTGCATTATGTCGGAGACGGCCTTTCGGACAGTCTGGGGCTCGATCCCGTGCTCCTCGTTGTATCGTTGCTGAATCTCGCGGCGGCGACGGGTTTCCTCCACAGCGGTCTTGATCGATCCGGTGATGGTGTCGGCGTACATTATCACCTGGCCGGAGACGTTTCTGGCCGCGCGGCCGATGGTCTGGATAAGGGAGCGGTTGTTGCGGAGAAAGCCCTCTTTGTCGGCATCGAGGATCGCAACCAGCGAGACCTCAGGGAGGTCCAGGCCCTCGCGGAGGAGGTTGATCCCTACGACGACCTCGTACTCTCCGAGTCGAAGACCCCTCAAGATCTCCACCCTCTCTATCGTCCCGGTGTCGCTGTGCATGTACTGAGCCTTGATTCCCTGATCCAGCAGATAGTCCGTCAGGTCCTCGGCCATCTTCTTAGTGAGAGTTGTCACGAGCACGCGCTCATCGCGCGCGGAACGCTCCCTTATCTCGGCCACTATGTCGTCGATCTGTCCGACTGTCGGGCGGATGATCACCTCTGGGTCCAGCAGGCCGGTCGGGCGGATGATCTGCTCGACCTTCTTCTGGCTGACGCGCTCCTCGTAATCCCCCGGAGTGGCGGAGACATAGACGAACTGCGGGATCCTGTCCTCGAACTCATCGAAGCGCAGCGGCCTGTTGTCTAGAGCGCTTGGCAGGCGGAAGCCGTGCTCGACCAACGTGATCTTCCTGGAGCGGTCCCCCTCGTGCATGCCTCGGATCTGCGGAACCGTGACGTGGCTCTCGTCTATGAAGCAGACGAAGTCCTTCGGGAAGTAATCGATGAGGGTGAACGGGGGCTGACCCGGGGAACGCCCGTCTAGATGACGCGAGTAGTTCTCGATTCCACTGCAGAACCCAAGGGCCTGCAACATCTCGAGGTCGTAGTTAGTGCGCATCTCCAGACGTTGGGCCTCCAGCAGCTTGCCGGCATCCTTCAGCTCCTTGAGCCTCCCATCGAGTTCCTCCCGGATGGTCTCGATCGCATGGTCTATCTTTCCCCTCTCGGTGACATAGTGGGAAGACGGCCAGATCGGGGTCTTGTTGAACTGGTTCAGGACCTCTCCGGTGACCTTGTCCATCTCGACGATCGAGTCGACCTCGTCTCCGAAGAACTCGATGCGAAGGGGATTTTCCGCATATGGGGGGAACACGTCGACGTTGTCCCCGCGCACACGGAAGGTCCCACGGTCGAGCTCGTAGTCGTTTCGATCGTATTGGATGTCGATGAGGTCGTGTATGAACTGGTCGCGGTCGAGAGGGCGTTCCTTGTCCACGAAAATCGCAAGGCCGGCGTAATCCTCTGGAGAGCCGATTCCGTATATGCACGAGACACTGGCGACGACGATGATGTCGTTTCTGGAAAGGAGCATGGAGGTGGCGAGATGCCTGAGCATCTCGATCTCCTCGTTTATCGATGCGTCCTTCTCGATGAACGTGTCCGTCGTCGGAACATAGGCCTCTGGTTGGTAGTAGTCGTAATAGCTCACGAAATAGGCCACGGCGTTGTTGGGGAAAAGCTCGCGGAACTCCGAGGCGATCTGAGCTGCAAGAGTCTTATTGGGCTCGAGCACGAGCGTGGGCTTGCCGACCTTCTCGATGGTCTTGGCCATCGTGTAGGTCTTTCCGGAGCCGGTGACCCCCAGAAGCGTTTGGTATCGCAGCCCATCCTCGATTCCCTTGGCGAGTTCCTCTATCGCCTTGGGCTGGTCTCCGGCCGGCTCATATGGGGAGACGACCTCGAACTTCTTGTCGAACCTGCCACGGGACAGATACTCCCTCATGTCCGTGTTCATTGCCTCGCGGGCATGTTGGCTCCCGAGTCCGGACAGCTCGCCATCTCCCTGCGGTACAAGCTCGTCTTCTGAAGGAGAGGACTCCGAGCTGGAATCTAAATCCGAACTGGAATCGACAGCCAAATTGGAATCAGAATCCGGGTTGGGATTGACTATTGAAAAAGACCCGTCTTCGGGCATTGGAACCTGCCTTTCGAACCTTCGTGGCGCCCGTGCTCATCTCCAGGCGCTCAAGTCGCCGTTATCCGCCACATCTCTTGGCGGAATCTGCAACCTCAATTGACGGTGAACGCGTCTGGATACAGCTCCTCGTACTTCTCCTTGGCGCGGTTGACCGCCTTGATGTACTTCTCGGTCTCCGAGAACGTCACGGACTTTCTAACATCCTCGTCTTCCTGAAGCCATTCGTCCACATTGCTTATACCGGCATTGTAAGCCGCAATTGCCGGGTTCATCTCATGATATCGCTCCACAAGATACCGCAGGTAGGCAGTGCCGTAGTTTATGTTGGTCTCGGGGTCTGTAAGATTATCGGGATCGTAAATCGATGAGTCGACCAGCCCCTTCTGGGAAACCCAATCGGCAGTCGAGGGCATCATCTGCATCAGGCCAATTGCACCTGCGCTCGAGACGGCCTCTGGGTCGAAGTCGGACTCGCACTTTATCATCGCGGCGATCCAATATGGATTGACTTTGTAAGTGTCGGCAGCTTCCTGGATGTACTCCTCGTAGTCGAGCTTGTAGTACATCCTCTCTATGGTGGGAAACATCGCGAAGCCAATGGCCACGATCACGACGAGGACCACGAGGACTTTGAGGAACCTATGACGCTTCTTGGGTTTTGTGGAAACGGAATGTTGTGCTGTGTATCTGCTGTATTGATCGTTCCGTGCCAATATCAATCCTCCGAATTCGAAATTCCATTCCACCACTCGCCGACCTTGCGCCTGAGCTCATCTATCGTCGAGTCGTTGACGATCACGGTATCGGCCATGGAAACGATGGTGGATTCGTCAGCCTGAACGGAAATCCTCCGCTTGGCATCTTCTATGTCCATTCCCCGATCTTGCGCACGGTGAATCCTCGTCTCAACGGGAGCCACCACGCACACCGTTTCATCGGCGAGATCCACAAGATCTTCGGCCTTGTCGAGAAGTGGAACCTCCAGGACCCTGACTGCTGGGGAATCGGATTTCGAGTCAAGGTCCTCTCCGAGGATAAATTCCCTGGCTCGTTTCCCTATCCCCGGATGGCATATGGAGTTAAGGTCGGCCGTGGACTGGGCATCTGCAAACGCCCTCTCCGCGAGCAGTTTCGGAATGGGATGGCCTTCTGAATCCAGGATATCCGATCCGAAACGTTCAGCGAGCTTTGCAGAGACTTCTGGAGTGTTCCGCACTTCGACGGCAATATCATCCAGATTCGAGACATCCGCCCCGAGCTCCTTCATGATCTTCGCCACAGTGCTCTTACCGGAGGCCAAAGTGCCACCGAGCACAACCTTGTGCAAAAGGCCCATCTCCTCGTCTGCGCATCCTGAATTCACATGGGCTTGGAAAGACTTGCGAAACGGCTGCGCGGATGCCAAATTACAAGCTCCAAATATGTTACTTCATTGTGGTGGAGCCGCGTCGAGACAACGGGCGAGCGCAAGAGCGGAGAACATGTGGCATCGTCGAGTGCATCGACGGAGAGAAAAGGAGACCCGCACGAATGCGGGTCTCCTCAAAGCAATCAGCTTTATTCTGGAAGCTCTACTCGGACTCGGACTCAGACTCGTCAGAAGCCTTCTCAGCCTCTTCGGCAATTGCCTTCTCCTCGGCAGCTTCATCAGCAGCCTCGACAGCGGCAGCCTCTGCCTCCTCGGCGTTGACCTCGGCAACCTCGGCCTTGGCCTCAGCCTCGGCAGCGGCCTCCTTGGCCTCGCTCTCCTCGGGCTTCTCCTTGGCTTCGCCCTCTGCAGGCTTCTCATCTTCCATCTCTGCAACCTCGATTGTGATACCGAGAGTCTCGGCTGCAGCCTTCATGGACAGGGAGATGCGGCGTCGATCCAGATCCACGGACATGACCTTGACGGGAACCTGCTGCCCGACCTCGACAACCTGAGAAGGATGGTTGACGTGCTTGTTGGCCATCTCGGAGATGTGGACGAGTCCCTCCACGCCATCGCCAAGCGCGACGAACACGCCGAACGGGACAATCTTGGTGACCTTGCCCTCGACGATAGCGCCGACCGGGTAGTTCTTGATGAGCGTGCGCCACGGGTCCTCGGTGGTCTGCTTGAGTCCGAGGGAGATGCGCTCGCGGTTGCGGTCGACATCGAGTACCTCGACCTCCACCTCGTCGCCAACGCTGACGACCTCGGAAGGATGGTTGACATGGCTCCAGGACAGCTCGGAGATGTGGACGAGTCCGTCGATTCCGCCGAGGTCGACGAAGGCGCCGAACTCCACGATCGAGGAAACCGTTCCCTTGAGGCGCATGCCCTTCTCCAGCTTGTTGAGGATTTCCGCGCGCTCGTTCTTGCGGCCCTCCTCCAGGAGGACACGACGGGATAGAACGACATTGTTGCGGTTGCGGTCCATCTCGATGACGCGGGCCTCGATAACGGTGCCGAGATAGGAATCGAGGTCCTTCACACGGCGAAGGTCAACAAGGGATGCAGGCAGGAAGCCGCGCAGTCCGATGTCGAGAATCAGGCCGCCCTTGACGACTTCGATGACCTCGCCCTCGACGTTCTCGCCGTTCTTGAACTTCTCTTCCACGTTGTTCCATGCACGCTTATACTCTGCACGCTTCTTGGATAGGACAAGGCGACCGTCCTTGTCCTCCTTCTGAATGACCAGAGCCTCGATCTCGTCTCCGATGGCAACTGCCTCGGACGGATCGACGTCGTCGCGGATGGAAAGCTCACGAACCGGAATGACACCCTCGGACTTGAATCCGATGTCTAGCAAAACCTCGTCGTGCTCGATCCTCACGACCGTTCCGGTCACCAGTTCACCTTCTTCGATGTCGGTGATGGTGCCGTCAATCAGATTCTCCATCTCCTCGTCGGAGATATCGTCGAGCTGAAAGATGGACGTGTTCTTGATCTCTGCCAAAATGGACCCCTCTCGGTATGGGGCCCCGCTCGTCATTGTCATTTCGGTCGTCGTCGGAAATTGTTTGCAGAAACAATTGCGCGCTTCTGAGAAATTACATTGTCTTCGGGGGCCTACAGTTACAAAAAACCTACTATGCCTTTTTACAGGCAATCAACCATTATACATATTTGCTTCAAACCAACAAGGAATCTGGGACAAAAGGGCCGCGTCTTCCGGCGGCGGAGGGGACGCTCCAAAACACCTACTCCGAGTCGATTCCATATTGGCTGGAGATGTCCCTCTTGGGCTTGCAGGAGCACGATGTGCCGCCGACGAGATAGGGCGCATAAGCCGCGCCCCGCATCCTATGACGGAAGCGGGGCGCCTGATTGAGCTGAAACAGAAGTCTGCAGGATTTTCAATATCGCCCGTTCGAGGACCTTCCGATGCCGAAGTTTTCGGTCTGACGAACTGGCATTCCCTGTGAAAGCCGGCTAGGCGTCGTCGGAACCGCCACCAGGAGTTGCAGCATCTCCGGACTCTGCACCTTCATCGGGCACTGCGGTTTCGGATTCTACTCCTGGCTCAACCGCAGGCTCAGGTGAAGCATCAACTTCCTCGGCAGCAGCAGGTGCAGCAGCAGCCTCACTTGCCACCGCGGACCCAGCAGCAGCTCCTGCAGTTGCGACTGCAGGCTCGGCCTGAACTGCAGCGGCCGGGTTCTTGCCGAGAATTTCCTGGACTTCCTTCTCCGCCATCGGGTCACCGTACTTGCCACCGGTCTTGGGAATGAAGATGTAGAACAGGATACCGGCGATGATGATGACACTGCAGGAGAAGAGCATGTAGCTGGGAGCGAAGTTGTTGAACATGCGGATGAACTGCGCGGACACCAATGGCCCGACCACTCCGCCGATGATGCAGAGCGTTGCCACGAAGGCCGGGCCCACTGCGCGCTGGCTGGGCGGGAACACCTCGGCGTTGATCGTGTTGATGATCGGGCCGGTTCCCATCGTGAACGCGCCGATGCCGCTGACGACGAACAGCAGCGGAATCGATAGTTGGTCGATTGGCGTGCACAGGATCCTGTAGGTCACGAACCCAATGAGTCCGCTTGCGATGCACAAGATCGACAACCAGAACTTGCGCGACAAGAACTTATCTGACAGCGAGGCGAAAAGGATGTTGCTTATCAGCGCGATGACCATCGTCATCGAGTTGAGGAGCCCGACGATCGTGGTGTCGATTCCGATGGACATCATCGAGGACGTTCCGTAGGTGTTTCCAGCGGAGAAGTTCATGATCCAGATCGTGTAGATGATTCCGAAGATCCAGGTCATCTTGTTCTTCAGGACCTTCTTGAGCATCGTGCCGCCGCCAGCGGTATCGGTGACCGCAGCGGTGTCGGCGAGCGCCTTGGCCTCTTCCTCGGAATATCCAAGTGGAATAGTGCCCATCTCCTGCGGCGTGTTGCGCACGAAGAACAGGAAGAGGAGGGCGATGACGATCAGGATGACACCCATCATCTCGTACAGGAAACGCCAGCCGCCACCGTTGAGGATGATCGGCACGACGATTCCGAGGATGACGCCTGCCACAGTCGGGCCCAACGTGTAGAGCATCATGGCCTTGGCACGGTAGGCGGGCGAGAACCAGTTGGAGACCAGCCTCGGGAGGACGGAACCGATCAGGGCGGACGAGAACGCTCCACCAATCGCACTGAAGATGCAGAGCATCAGCAGGTTCTCGACGAAGAGACCCGTGAGCACCGTCATGATTGCACCGCCCAACATGGCGAAGCCCATCGTGAACCTAACGCCCACTTGCTGGCTGATCATCCCCGAGACGAATGCAAGCCCGTTGCAGAATATCGGGATGATCGAGCTGACGATCGCCATGTCGGCGAGAGTGATGCCGAACTCCGCCGCCATCGAGGTCATCGAGTAGGCATAGATCATAGACCCGATCATGGTGCTGATCCCCGTTAGGAAGCACATTGCGCCTATTACCCATGCGTATTTCTGCGTAACCATGGTATCCCCCTAAACCTAGCCACACAAGACAATTTAAACAGCTTTAAATTTTAATGCATTATGGTTTTATTGTGAAGACAGAACTACAAATTGAAATAATTTGGGCTTTCCAGTTAGACGCATGTGCATCCTGAAGCAGGCAGCCTACCCCTGTCACAATCCCATCCAGCCGTTGATTCTGCCTTCCTCGGCAGACGACACCACTGCGGTTCCGCCAACCAGATACGGGCTGGAAATCGAATCCTTGTTCGGAGCCACGACTCCCTGCACGGTCTTGTTGGCAGCCTCGCCGTCCTCCACGAGCAGGAGCGGAGCCTTCCTCGGGCCGGCCAGGCTCACGGACGCGAGAGCGTCGGCGAAGCCCCTGCCGGTCGCGAAGGTGGTGTTGTAATAGTCGAGCACAGCAGACGGCTGTATCGAGATGCCGTCCACGGCCTGCCCGGTAGCCCAGCGGCATACCAGCGCGGAGGTCTCGTAGCGGTCGGAGCCGGCGAAGACGCCGTATGAGACGGACGGGTCGTTGACGGCGGCCTTCACGGAATCCGAGTCCACAGCCGAAGCGCCGCCGAGGATCATCACCTGCGAGAATCCGCCGTCGCGGACCTTGGAGACGGTCGTCGCGCTCACCTTGCCCTTGCACGCCAGGAATATGGGGGCATTGGCCGCGTAGCCGTACGACGAGGCCGAGAGGGCATCCGGGAAGTTGTCACCCGATGCCACCATCGCGGTGCTCCCCCACTTGCCGTGATTGGCGCCGTAGTCGTAGACGGCCTCTGCCGTTCCGGATCTGTTCGACCCGCTGACACGCTCGACGGTTATCCCATCGATCGAACCGACCTCATCTGCCACGTTCTTCGAAACGGCCGCCTCGCCGCCGACGATCACGACGGTGGCCCCGTCGTCTGACTTCAAGCGCGTGATCTCGTGCAAGGCGTCGAAGGAGAGCCTCCCCTTAGACGTCGTCAGAAGAGGAGCCTCCAAAAGGCCGGCAAGGGGTCCTGCTGAGAGCGCGTCGGGGAAGTTCTCCCCCGAGGCGAGCACGATGTATTTTGCCGAATGGCTCTCCCACTGCTCGTCGACGATCTTGGCCATCGTCCCGTAGCGGTTCCCTCCAGCGAGCCTCACTAGCGACTTGTGCTGAACTGGACCCTTCTCCAAGACCCATGTGCCGGACATCGTGGAGCCGTCGTAGGTGTCGCGAAGGCTCTCGGCAGACCTTGCGAGAGTGCCGTCGCTCCGCATCCAGTTCCCGGTGTAGGCCCCAGTGGACGTGTCTGGAGTCGGAAAGAGGGCCATGTTCTCAGTCTCGGAGATGTCCCTCCCCTTGAAGGAGAACTTCTCCCCCAGCTTCACATTCTTGAGGGAAGAGTCTTTCGAGAACATGTTCATCATCCCGTCGCTAGCAGAAAGAGGAGCTCGGTTGACGACGCTTGCCTTGGATGTGTCGAAGCTGGAGAGGTCCAGAGACTCGAGGTTCTTGCAGAAGTAGAACATCCTGCTCATGTCGATGACGCTCGAGGTGTCGAAGCTGGAAAGGTCCAGAGACCTGACCTCAGAGCACAACGAGAACATATTGCTCATATTCAGGACGTTCCCGGTATCTAGCGGGGAAAGGTCGAACGACTGCATGGACGCGCAGTAATAGAACATGCTCGTCATGTCGGTGACCTTGGAAGTGTCCCAGCCCGACATGTCTATCTTCGTTACCTTCTCGCAATCGTAGAACACGTTTTTCAAGCTGGTGACTTCGGAGGTGTCGAAGTTAGAGAGGTCTATCGCCTTGATTTTCCGGCAGGAGGCGAACAGCCCCTCCATCGACTTGAGATTCTGGGTATCCCATTTCGACAGGTCGAGGGAGGTGAGCGACGTGCAGCCGGAGAAGGCGTAGTTCAAGTTCTCTACCTTGGATGTATCCCACATAGAGACATCAAGGGAATTCAACGATTGGCAACCGGTGAAGATAAGGCCCATGTTCTTGACGCTAGAGGTATCCCACTTCGACACGTCAACAGTTGACAGGCTGCTGCAATATCGGAACACGCCGAACATCCTCGTCACCTTGGAGGTATCCCATCTCGATACATCAACGGAGGTCAGCCCTGTGCATTCGTCGAACATATGGGAGATGTCAGTGACGCTGGAGGTGTTCCATTTCGAGACGTCAAGCGACTTGAGCTCCTTGCATTTCAAGAACATATAGCTGAGGTCGGTGGCGCTAGACGTGTTCCAATTAGACACGTCGAGAGATCCCAAGTTGTAGCACCCGTAGAACATATCGGAAAAATTTTCCACGTTGCCAGTGCTCCAACTAGAGACATCCAAGGAGGTCAGGCTGTAGCAGTTGGAGAACATCTGGCACATGTTCGTGACCAGAGATGTGTCCAAGTTCGAAGGTTTCTCGACAGAGACGAGCTTGCCGCAGTTCGCGAACCAGTAGCAAGTGGCAAGCGGACTGATCTTGTCCTGGAAGACGGCCTTGACGATGTTGGCGCTCTGGTCTGACCAAGGGGGTTTTGTATAATACACAGGGGATTTGTCCTCGAAGTCGGCGTAGATCGTGCCGGTGTATTCGCCGCCGCTCACGCTCTTCACGGTGCCGGCCTCGCCGTTGGAGTGAGTCTCGGTGGAGCGCACGAACGTGAGCGTTCCCGATCCGGAGTCGAACACGGCGTAGGCTGAGCCTGAGAGGCTGTCGGCGTGCATGGAGGATGGCACGGATGCGAGGGCTTCCGACTCGGGGGCGCTTTGAGGTTGTGCGGGGCCGTAGTTTGCGGAATCCGCGTTCTCGGCGGCATCGGCGCCCGCGTTTGCGGCATCGGCGCTCAAGTCTGCTGCATCTGCGCTCGGGCCTGAAGCTGCTTCTGCGGCGGAGCCGGAGTCCCGGTCCTCGAGCTGACTGCCTGAAGGTGCCCCAACAGGTTCCGCCAGCGCCAGAGCCGGGTTCATGGAGATTGCGAGGACCACTACGAGGAAGA
>JBMNUL010000077.1:0-12126 GCA_050946255.1 Coriobacteriales bacterium
CGAGGTCCTTCATGAGATTGGTCGGGGCATTGCGGAGATGCAGGGGAACTGGCTCGGCGATCTGCTTCATCGCATCTCGTTTGGCTTTTTCATATCCCGTGTAGAGTGCATTGGACTTAGGTGCTAGGGAACAATAGACCACCGCTTCCGCCAGATGCACCGTGCACTCCGGCATCCCGATCATGTGGCAGGCCTGAAATGCCGCCACTGCAATCTGGAGTGCCCTCGGGTCGGCCATTCCGATGTCCTCGCTTGCAAACCGTGTCACCCTCCTGGCGACGTAGAGAGGGTCCTCGCCGGATTCCAGCATTCGGGCCAGCCAGTACATGGCGGCGTCTGGGTCGGAGTTCCTCATGGATTTGTGCAGTGCCGATATCAGGTTGTAATGCTCCTCGCCGTTCTTGTCGTAGAGAAGGGATTTCCGTGATATGCATTGCTCGAGCATGTCTTTAGAGAGGACCGTCTTGCCGTCTTCCTCGTCGGAGTTCAATACCACCATCTCCAATGTGGAGAGGGCAGTGCGCGCGTCGCCGTTGGAGAACACTGCTATAGCCTCGAGCGCCTCGTCATCGGCCACTAGCCCGGTTCCGCCGAATCCACGAGGGTCGTTAACGGCACGGTGAAGCAGCTCCATGATGTTCTCGGTGCTCAGCTCCTTCAAGACGAACACCTTGCACCTGGACAGGAGCGCTCCGTTGACCTCGAACGACGGGTTCTCGGTGGTGGCTCCGATGAGGACAATGCTTCCCTTCTCGACAAATGGGAGGAAGGCATCCTGTTGGGCCTTGTTGAATCTATGGATCTCGTCTATGAACACGATGGTGCGACCGCCGACGTCGTGGTTGGCGTCTGCCCGCTTCATGACCTCGCGTATCTCCTTGATGCCGCTAGTCACCGCTGAGAAATCTATGAAGGAGGCCTTGGTCTCGTTGGCGATGATCCTTGCGAGCGTTGTCTTCCCGACCCCCGGAGGTCCCCAGAAGATCATCGAGGGTATCTGGTCGCTCTCGATGATCCTATATAGAACCTTGCCCTTGCCCACGAGATGCTCCTGCCCCACGAACTCGTCGAGGGTCTGGGGACGAAGCCTCGCTGCAAGAGGTTGCTGGGATTGGGAATCTGCGTCCCAGAGCATTGGCTGGTCCATGACTGCTCCTAGAAGACCCAGCATGATTGAAAGTCTCTCGATACCGGGTCAATTCGAAAATTTCCGCGTGCGTTCGGCTTGCACAATGAGTGCTCTTTCATAGCATATGGGTATTGCATCGCACGTGAGATATTCTAAACGCTCGCATTGCCTTTTGCAGTTGGTGGAAAATAGCCGAAAATCAGTCGATGGGCATGTTAAACCCCGGCTCGGGGAGTCATCCTCGCGCCGGGGCGTCTCAAGTTCTGGCTGAATCAACCGAGTGTGGTCAAATTAGCCGAGTTTGGCAAAATCGGCTAAGCCTGGCCGCATCAACCGAGTCGCCAGATCCTAGTCGTAGAATGTGGCTCCGTAATCAAAGACGGTGTCCATCATGACCTTGGACTTGTGCTTCAGGCTCTCGTCATCTAACGGGCCGACGAACATTCCGAAGAATGCATAGCCGCCGTTCTGCCCGTACTTGTCCATCGTTGCCTTGATGTCGTCGATGAGGACCTCGTCCGGGCAATCCGGGTCGAGGATCTCAGTGGTCGGGTCCCAGCAACCGCAGAGCAGGAAGTCCTTGCCCCACTTCTTCTGGAACGCCTCGATGTCGTTGACCTTCTGCACTGGATCCCAGGACACGATGTGGGCCTCTTCGTGGAGGATGTCCATGATGGAGGTCGCCTTGCCGCAGTTGTGGAACTGGATTGGAATGTCGTACGGGTCTGCAATCTCTCTGGCGAAGTCCTGATAGGTGGGGAGCAGGATCTGCCTGAACAGGTCCAGGCTCATGAACGGGCCGCCTGCCGCGCAGGTGTCATCCTGCAGGTAGAGGATATCGGGCTTCATGTAGGGCATGCAATGCTTGAGCACGTCGACGTAGAAGTCGTTGATGTACTTCACGAGTGCCGCACACTCCTCGGGCTCCTCGAACATCGCGATGAGGCCCTCGGTGAATCCCATCATGCCGATGAATTCCTGGAACGCCCCGACATAGCCGTTGAGCATCAACGCGGTCTGGTTCCGGTCGATGTGCATTGCTTCAATGTCTTTCTTGCAGGTCATCTCCCAATCCACATCCGAGAGATCCGGGGCCTTCACCACGTCGTGCCATTTGGTCACGTCATCCAGCATGAAGTTGTTGGGCTCGGGGAGCAGCGCGTTTCCGGTTTGATAGTTGCCAACCCAATTGACACCCCAGCAGTCTTTTCCGCCGCCTTTGGCATGTGGGTCCTGGAGCGGGCTTGGGGAAACCATTGCAGTTGGAGCAGGCTCATCGGTTTCGCCCCAGAACATGAAATAGGGGAATCCCATGGTGTAGAACGGCAGCCACTCTGGGTCTCCGCCCCTCATCATCCTCAGGAAGTTCTCTTTTGCCGTGAGTTTTCTGTCTTCGCGTTTTGGCATATGCAACCCTCCGAATCTTTGTCGTATGATCCGATCCCCCTCCTACAGGGAATCTCTTTCAATATGATTGTAACCAAATCTGTAATGTAATTAACTTGTAATACGATAAGAAATATACATTTGCCCAACAACTAAGCTCAAGTGCCTGACAATCGATGCCGAATTGGCATTTCATTGACATTCCAATGAACGATTTCCCGCTTCAGACGACGTGCTTCTTTCACCAAATGGACCGCAAAATGAAAAGCCTACCAATTAGGTGCCAAATCTGACCTTCCGCCATATTGATACCTGTTTGGTAGGAATTTGAAATTGCCTAATTTCCTATAAAAAGGTATGAATTAACTGAACGTAATTAACGTGAGTTGGAAAGTGGTCCTATTCGAGTTGCGGCAACTCCGCAACTGCTCTATGGGAAATGGAGAGAGGCAGGTCAAAATGTCAGGTGATTTGCTAAACATCACCAATCTGTCGGCCGGTACTGAGGATAAGCCGATTCTTCACAACATCGACCTGAAGATTGGGAAGGGCGAGAGCCATATTCTCATGGGTCCCAATGGCACGGGCAAGTCGACGCTCGGCCATGTGATCATGGGAGACTCCGTATACAAGGTGACCAGCGGCAAGATCGAGTTCGATGGGAAGGACATCACCGGGCTCTCTGCCGACAAAAGGTCGCTCGCTGGGATTTTCCTGTCCTATCAGGCTCCGGTCGAGGTTCCCGGGGTTCCGCTCTACACCTTCCTGCGCACGATATGCCAGCTTCGTCCAGAGCTCAAGATGACACCCAGGAAGTTCCGCAACAGGGTGTCAGAGCTGGCAGAACAGCTCAGCATCAATGAGGACTTTCTCGGACGAGACCTCAACGTTGGCTTCTCCGGAGGCGAGAAGAAGAAGATCGAGATGCTCCAGCTGCTGCTGTTGCAGCCCAAGCTGGCGATTCTTGACGAGACCGACTCAGGACTCGATGTGGATGCACTGTCGGTCGTCTCCAAGGGCATCGCCTCCTACCTAGAGGACGGCGAAGGCTCGGTCCTGCTCATCACGCACAACACCAGGATATTGGAGCATGTGCGCGTGGACCAAACGCATGTGATGACCTCGGGGCGCCTCGTGGACCAGGGAGATGCCTCGTTGATAGCCAAGATCGAGGAGAACGGCTTCGAAGAGTACGAGAGGGAAATTGACGGGGCCGAGAAGGCTTCGGACAATTCTTAAGGAGGGAGACGCATGGGAAAGACGAAAGTCGACGATGTCGATCGCTCCCTTTACGATTTCAAGAAATCCGAGGAGGGCTACGAAAGATTCGCGGATGGGCTCACTCCCGAGATAGTTCGTGCAATCTCCGATCGCAAGAACGAGCCCGAGTGGATGCTCGAGCTGCGGCTGAAGGGCCTTGAGAAATATCACGAGATGAGCATGGCCCCGAATTGGGGTCCGCCTATCGACGGGCTGGACATGAACCATATCTCCACCTACGTGACTCCCAAGACCAAGCAGGCCTCTAGCTGGGATGACGTTCCGGAGGAAGTGAGGGATACCTTCGAGCGGCTGGGTATTCCCGAGGCCGAGAGGGAATATCTCGCCGGCGTGGGTGCCCAGTACGATTCCGAGCTCGTCTATCACAGCATGCAGGACAGCGCGGCCAAGCAGGGCGTTGTCTACTCCGGCATCGAGGAGGCCCTGCACGGCCCCTACGAGCAGATTATTCACGACCACTTCATGAAGCTGGTCCCCATAACCGACCACAAGTTCGCGGCACTGCATGCCGCGGTTTGGAGCGGAGGCTCTTTCGTCTACGTTCCCGAGGGCGTTCACATGGAGTACCCGCTGCAGAGCTATTTCAGGCTGAACGCCGCAGGAGCCGGTCAGTTCGAGCACACGCTGATCATCGTGGAGCCCGGCGCGGAGCTGCACTTCATCGAGGGCTGCTCGGCTCCCAAGTACAACGTCGCCAACCTCCATGCCGGTTGCGTGGAGCTGTTCGTCGGCAAGGGTGCAAGGCTTCGCTATTCCACAATCGAGAACTGGTCGAAGAACATGTACAACCTCAACACCAAGCGCGCGACGGTGGATGAGGACGGGGTCATGGAGTGGGTCTCCGGGTCGTTCGGGAGCCATGTCTCCTATCTCTACCCGACTACGATACTCAAGGGAGACCGCTCTTCCTGCGAGTTCACCGGAATCACCTTTGCCGGTGAGACCCAGAATCTCGACACCGGATGCAAGGTCATCATGGGAGGCCGTGACACCACCTGCTCGGTCTCGACAAAGTCGATATCCAAGGGCGGTGGAATCTCGACGTTCCGTAGCTCTGTGGTCGTTGGCAAGCACGCCGAGAACGCCAAGGCTTCGATTTCCTGCCAGTCTCTGATGCTCGACGATATCAGCCGTTCCGATACGATTCCGGCTATGGATGTCAGGTGCCCGAGCGCAAACGTTGGTCACGAGGCCTCGATTGGAAGGGTCTCTGACGACACGGTGTTCTACCTGATGAGCAGGGGGTGCTCCGAGAACGAGGCGCGGACAATGGTCGTCAACGGATTTGCAAACCCGGTTTCCAAGGAGCTGCCGCTCGAGTATGCGGCCGAGATGAACAACCTGATCAAGCTCGAGATGGAGGGGGCGATCGGATGAACGAGAAAACAAGGCTGGAACATGTCAACACGGTAGCTGCCCAGACATGGAACTATCTGAAAATCAACGAGATCTCCCTCGAGGTCCCCACTCCCGAGATGATGGTCGCGAGCGCCACGAAGAACGAGACCCCTTATGTCACGGAGTTTGCCGCAAGTCCGGTCTCCTTCGACACGGTGGGCAAGCTGCCCGACGACATGAAAGAGATCGAGACCGGGGTGGGAGAGGAGACCGTGGAATGGATTGAGCGGTCTGCGGCGATCACATCCCTGATCGATGTTCCAGCTGGGTGCAGGCCCAAGAAGCCAATCGTGGTCGACCTCACTAGCGAGGTCTCCGTTGCCGTGAACACGGGCATAAGACTCCGCGAGGGATCGATGGCCGACATCGTGGCAATTGCAAGCTCCGACAACGAAGACGAGTCGATTTCCGCGAACCTGCTTCGAATCGTCGTTGAGAAAGACGCCCATGCGAACCTCTTCGAGATAATCTCGATGCCTCCGAGCAAGACCCACATCGAGGGAGTTGGAATCGACGTGAAGGACGGGGCATCCGTTGATATCGACCAGTACTCTCTCGGGGCAGGATGCTCTGTAGTGGGGCTTGCCGCCAACCTCTCTGGTGAGAAGTCGAGCCTCAACCTCAAGATGCACTATCTCGGGAAGGGGAGCGAGACAATAGACATCAACCACCTCGTGAGGATGTCCGGGAAAGACACCAGGGCGAAGATCGACGAGTCGGGTGTTCTCGCAGACGAGTGCAGGAAGTCCCTCCGCGCGACGATCGACCTCATCAGGGGTGGAAAGGGAGCCAAGGGAAGAGAGCAGGAGACCGTGGTCGTCACTGGTGACGATGTGGTCAACAAGACGCTCCCGGTAATCCTCTGCGACGAGGAGGACGTGCAGGGAGACCACGGTGCCACGATCGGCTCCATGAGCGAGGAGCAGCTCCAATATCTTCGAGACCGCGGGCTCAGCATGGAGCAGGCCGAGGAGCTTTTCCAGCGTGCCATAACCGAGGCCGCGGTGATCCACTCCCCGACGCCACGTTCTAGGGCTGTTGCGCTCGATGCCGTGGCGAAGAACTTCGGGCAAGATGTGGCAGACGACCTGGACAATACAATTCAACCAACTTGGTACTGGGACCAGACAGTGCCGGAGCGTTTGTGAGGTGGGAGATATGGCAGAGACCATCAAGGTGGCAGAGACCATCAAGGGACTGGACGATATCTCCTCCAACCCTCTCAAAGCGGATTTTCCTTTGCTCGTGAAGCACCCAGACCTCGTGTACCTCGACAGTGCGGCTACTGCCCAGAGACCGGAGGCAGTGCTTACGGCAGAGCGGACGTTCTACGAGACGATGAACGCGAACCCTCTCCGAGGCCTTTACAGCCTTTCGGTGGAGGCCACCCAGGCAATCGCTGACGCTAGGAAGAGCATTGCCGAGTTCATAGGCGCAAGCGACCCTGACGAGGTCATCTTCACCAGGAATGCAACCGAGTCTCTCAACCTTGTTGCAAGCTCTCTCGGAGGCTCGATTCTCCACGAGGGAGACGAAGTCGTCATATCGATCATGGAGCACCATTCCAACCTCATCCCCTGGCAACAGGTTTGCAGGCGAACCGGGGCGAGGCTGGTCTACATGAGGCCCGATGCAGGCGGCCATTTCTCCGACGAGGAAATCGAAGGGAAGATCGGCCCCAAGACGAAGATCGTCTCTGTTACCCAGCTCTCCAATGTGCTCGGGGCTATCGTTCCAGTTGGGAAGATCTCCAAGAGGGCGCACGAGGTCGGCGCGGTCATGGTCGTGGACGGGGCGCAGTCTGCACCCCACATGAAAGTCGATGTCGAAGCTGACGGTATCGACCTCTTCGCGTTCTCTGGGCACAAGCTCGGAGGCCCGATGGGAATCGGCGTGCTCTGGGGCAGGAGGAAGATCCTCGAGGAGATCCCGCCGTTTCTCACCGGTGGGGAGATGATCGACTCGGTTACCGAGCAAGATGCGGTGTGGGCTCCGATTCCCCAGAAGTTCGAGGCCGGCACTCAGGATGCCGCCGGCATCTATGCGACGAAGGTCGCTCTGGACTATATCAATGGCATCGGGATCGAGCAGCTGGAGTCGAGGGAGAGGAAGCTCACTTCCTATCTGTGCCAGAAGCTGGTGGACATTCCCTATGTGGACGTCCTCGGATCTCAGAATCCGGAGGACCATTTCGCCGCGGTGTCGTTCAACGTCGGGGATATTCACCCCCACGACGTCTCGAGCATTCTCGACATGAGCAATGTGGCAATAAGGGCTGGACACCATTGTGCCCAACCCCTGCTCACCTGGCTCGGGATCTCAAGCTGCTGCCGTGCATCCGTGGCCTATTACAACGAGAAGGAAGACATCGACAAACTTGTCGATGCGATAGGAAACGTTTGGAAGGTGTTCAAGGGTGGCAAATGACAATCTCTACAACGCTCAGTTCATGGACCATGTCACGAACCCCTATTACAAGTACGAAATGGAGGATGCCACGTACTCGCACCAGGGCGTGAACCCGTCTTGCGGCGACGACCTCACCTTGCAGATAAAGATGGGCGACGATGGCAAGATCGAGGAGGCATCCTATACCGGGCAGGGCTGTGCGATCTCACAGGCCTCCGCCGACATGATGAGCGATCTCATGATAGACAGGACCCCGGAGGAGGCAATGCGCCTCTGCAAGCTGTTCGGCGACATGATAAGGGGAGAGGTCACCGACAAGGAGGAGCTTTCGGAGCTCGATGAAGCATCGATGCTCCAGTCGATTTCCAAGATGCCGGCCAGGGTGAAGTGCGCCGAACTCGCATGGCGTACCCTCGAGGAGATCTTCAAGGACCAGAAAGACGGAAAGGCCAACTGAGAGGTGGTGCGAGATGTCGGGTATTTTCACGTCCAAGGGGAGATACGCCCTCAGGGTCATGGCAGATCTCGCCACCCACGATGGATGGGTATCACTCGGAGACATATCCAAGCGGCAGAACATTTCACGCAAGTATCTGGAGCAGGTCATCACGCTCATGAGAAACGCTGGTTTCGTTGAGAGCCAACGTGGGAAATCTGGAGGGTACAAACTATCCCACGATCCATCAGAATACACGCTGAGCCAGATAATAATTGCAGCCGAGGGAGCCGACTCCATGACCATCTGCTCGGATTGCAACATCGAAGGGTCTGGTGGCGAGCCCTGCCCAAATGCGTGCGATCTGGCATCGGTATGGCAGGATATAGAGAGCCTCACGGCCTCTTATCTTGGGACGAAGACGCTTGCTGACGTCGTGTCCGCCCAGCATTCCAAGAAGCCGGTGGCTGGCTGAACGAATCAGCTTCCGACTCGTCTTGACTTAGGTCGGCTGAACCAGCCGGCTTCCAGCTAGTCCTAATGTTGGCTCAGGCCTACTTTTTCGCCGATCCCGATTCGAGGGACACCGGGCTCTCTCCTTCGACTGACCCGCGCTTTGGTCTCACGGAAACGATTGTGAGAACGAAGAGCGCCAGGCCCAGTGCCGCCGAGAACAGGAAAGCCATCCTGTAGGGTCCAACTCCGGGGAGGAACGACGATGTGGCGGTCACGATGAAGATCATGATTGCGGTTCCGAACGAGGAGCAAGCCTGCCTTACCAGCAATGTGAACGAACTTCCATCGTTGACGTTTCTCTTCGGCAATTCTCCGAGCATCCAGACTATCGAGCAGCTCATCGTGGTGGATACTCCGGCACCTCTCACAACGTGGAGCAGCGCCACGAGCCAAACTGGTGTGGTCTCGGCGAAGAGCAGCGACAGCAGGGCTCCTGTGAAGTAGAGCGTGGCGCCTATCACCATCACGCGCTCCTTGCCAATCTTGTCGCCCAGCCAACCTCCAAGCGGGTTGAAGATCAGCGCTGCGATGGCGCCTGGCAAGAGCACCATTCCCGCAACGACCGGGCCCTGGCCAAGCACATTCTCCGTATAGAGAGGTATCACGAGAGTGACTCCCATGAACGATCCGAACAGGAGGTTCTGCATCCAAAAGCCCAGCTTATAGTGCTTGGACTTGAATATGCTGAGGTTTATCAGCGGGTTATCGACCCTGTTCTGCCTCTTGATGAATATCACGAGAAAGATGACCCCGATGGCGATTGCGACCCACACCGCGATGTTCTCGAACCCGACGTTGCTGACCTGGGAAAGTCCGGCGAGCAAGCCACCGAATGCGATTGCCGAGAAGATGAACGACGTGGCATCGAACTTGACCGGCATCGGCTCGAACTCCTCTTTCTTGAGCAGGAAAAACGTGCAGATGAGGAGGACGAGTGGGATTGCCGCGAGGAAGATGAAGAACGCTCTCCAGCCAAGGCCCTGCATGAAGAGACTTCCAATCGTGGGGCCGATGTTAGGGGCGAATCCCATTGCAATGCCGGCGATCCCCATGACGGTTCCCTGTCTCTCCGGGGGGAATCTCGTGATCGCGATCGTCTGCATCACAGGCGTCATCAAACCTGCGGAGGCTGCCTGGAGAACTCGGCCTACGAGAAGCACGAGGAAAGTCGGTGCGATGGCATCGACGATTCCCCCGACAAGGAATATCGAAAGCGACAAGAACAGGTAGTTCCGGAACTGCATCTTCTTTGTGATGAAGCTCGTGGTAGGAACCACGATTCCAAGAGAGAGCATGTAGATGGTGGTCGCCCATTGTCCAACCGAAACGTCGATCCCGAAGTCGACGACAATCGTGGTGAGCATCGTGTTGAGGGCAGTCTGCGCCAAATTTCCCGTCGCAGCGCCGAGCACCATTATCGTAAAGAGCGCAATCGCTCCGCCGCTGTTCTTCAAATGTCCTCCGTATTGCAATCAATTAGTCATTGGTGATTATATGTTCAGACCCTTGTAGTGCATGCTTGTATTTCGCCAAATGATGTGTTGCACACCACGAAAACGGGAATGTTAATGCGGATTGTGGGGTACGATATCAGGCAAATGCAAAACGCATCTCAAGGAGGTAGTCAGAAATGGACATGGAAGTTTCGGTAACTCCGGAGGACATAGAGGGCGCCTCTTGGAGCTTCTCTGAGAACAGGGCCAACATCGTGGCGAAGAACGCCGCCACTCAAAACGGCCTGCGGGAGGTCTCGCGCAACCCCGAGAAGGCGGCTCTCAACACTGCCACGTTCGATATCGAGGTCAAGCAGGGAGAGCGCACCGACCAGCAGAGGTCCGGCAGATGCTGGATGTTCGCATCGCTCAACACGATGAGGTTCAGGATAATCCAGAAGTACAATCTCAAGACATTCGAGCTCTCTCAGGCCTATCCGCTGTTCTGGGACAAGCTCGAGAAGAGCAACTGGTTTCTCGAGAACATCATAGACACCCTCGACGAGCCGGTGGGCAGCAGGCTCCTCTCGTTCCTCTTGCTCTTCCCAGTGGGGGACGGCGGGCAGTGGGACATGTTCCGCTCGTTGGTCAAGAAGTACGGCGTCGTTCCCAAGGAGGCCATGCCCGAGACCGCCAATTCCAAGAACACTGGCGCAATGAACAAGTACCTCACGAGGTATCTCCGCAAATGCGCTTGCGAGCTGAGGGAAGCCCATGCCGGTGGCGCAAACGTGCAGGCTCTGCGCCAGGCGAAGAAACACATGATGGAGAACGTCTACCACATGCTCGTAATCTGCCTTGGCGAGCCGCCCAAGACCATCGATGTGAGGCTTCGCGACAAGGACGACAAGCTCGTGCTCACCGGGACCTTCACCCCTCGTGAGTTCTTCGAGGAGACAGTGGGGATGGACGTCGACGATTACATCTCGATCATCTCCGCGCCGACTGCGGACAAGCCCTTCGAGCGCACCTACACCGTCTCCAGGCTCGGAAACGTAGTGGAAGACGGGGGAGTGCTCTATCTCAACCTTCCCCCAGAGGAGCTCAAAAAGGCTGCCATCGCGCAGCTCAAGGATGGGCTGCCAGTGTGGTTTGGCTGCGATGTCGACCAGTGCTATCTGCGCGATGAGGGGATCATGGACCTCGACGCATTCGACATCGACACTCTCCTCGGCTTCGATGTGAACGCCGGGTTCAGCAAGGCCCAGCGCCTCGATTATGGGGAATCGCTCATGACCCATGCGATGGTGCTGGAAGGGGTCAACTTCGATTCCGATGGCAAGCCGACGCTGTGGAAAGTCGAGAACAGCTGGGGCAAGGACCATGGCAAGGAGGGCTTCGACTCGCTTACCGACGCATGGTTCGACGAGTATGTCTACCAGGTCGTCGTTGACAAGAAGTATCTCTCCGAGAAGCACAGGAAGATCTACGAGACCATGGAGCCAATCGTGCTCGAGCCCTGGGACCCAATGGGTTCCCTGGCATGAGGCCTCCGCATCTGAGGCAACCAATGTTTTCGGCATTTGGGGAAAATCGCGTTCCCTTCCAGAATCTACACTTTGATGTGGAGGAGTGTTCTATATGAGAGCGCTGGTGCAGTGCGTTTCCAGTGCTAGCGTCAGCGTGGATGGAAACGAGGTGGCCTCTATCGGAAGGGGCTACCTCGTGTTCCTTGGCGTTGGCGATGGCGACACTGACGAACAGGCCAGAAAACTGTGGTCGAAGATCTTCAAGATGAGGGTCTTCGAGGATTCCAACGGGAAGACCAACCAGTCTCTCTCCGACATCGGTGGAGACGTTCTCGTCGTCTCGCAGTTCACGCTGTACGCGGATTGCCGTAAGGGGAACCGCCCTTCTTTCTCAAAAGCGATGGAACCTGTCGAGGCAAAGCGTCTCTACGAGCTGTTCGTCGAGATTGCCAAGGAGGATGTGGAGAACGTGGGGACCGGAGTTTTCGGTGCGATGATGGATGTCGCGCTCGTGAACCGCGGTCCGTTCACGATCTATCTGGATACAGACGAGCTGTAGGCTGTTTTGCCTCTGGGCACGTTGGGCAAATCGGTGACTTTCCAGTTGAG
>JBMNUL010000078.1:0-12014 GCA_050946255.1 Coriobacteriales bacterium
CGCAAACACCCCAGAATCCGCATGTCCCTCCCGGAACCTGAGAGGATCTTTCGCGCATCTCGGCGAGGGCGGACTCCTTGTCGATGTCCCCACCGGAATTTGCATATGCCGCGATTAGGGCGGAGCCCACGAGACAATGATGCTCCGGCCCGTTCGGGTATATCGAATCGTCTGACATGATCTGCTGGGCGATCTCGATTGGATTGCGGGAGTCGGTGGTGGAGCAGACCTTCATTATCTGCTCGACGCCTTTCTCGCGGTGACAGTCATCGCAGACATAATGTCCGTCCTCGCAAGCCGAATGGCCTGTCTCCTTCTTGCCGCAAATTGCGCAGGTGAACTCCCTCGCCTCGTTTGAGTAGACGAGTGGCTTTCCACAAATAAGACAGTTGGGCAATACATTCGACATGAACCTCTCCTCCCCTGTAACCAAGATAGCAGATGGGGAAACCCATCTGCTATCTCAGGCTATTGCGATGGGATCAAGGTCCAGAACGTGGAGCTCGAATCCTTTATGGCTGGGTCCAGCACACTTGAGTCCAGCGTCACATCCCACCATCCACGTGATATTGCGCCATCGTTTGAGAACCAGAAAGTGATTCCCACATTGACCTTTCCATTGCCGTCGACGAACATGCAGTGATATGCACGGAAATCCTCGTCGGTTTCGCCCATTATGAGCTCTTTCGTGCCCTCGACTCCCATGACGTCAATTGCAGTCGAATCTTGCTCCTGCATGTTGGAGATCCAGGCATCTGCAATTTCTTCTGTCATGTTCAGGGTATCGTCAAACGTGTAGACCTCACCGGTATCGAGGTTGATATTGACCGTGCGGAGTTCTACGAACTCGCTGTATACCGACCCTGCCAGGTATTGATCGCTGAAGCAGATGCTGATGAAATGGTCTGTGTTGTAGGTGATGGCGTAACTAACCTGGTCGCTGAGAACTCCCGTTTCGTCTGACCCCAAGTTCTCGTCTGAACTTTCCAGGAGCTTGTAGTAGAAGGAGTCGCTTTCCTGTTTCGTAAACGTGTTGTCGACGAACGCCATTGCGGTGTCCTTGATTGTCGCGTTGATCTCATCGATGTTCTCGAAATCGCCAACGATCACCGGATAGTTCACGTTGATATCGATGTCGTATTTATGTGTGAGAGAACCAATGCTTTCGGCGCTCCCGGAGTATGTGTATGTGTCATAGTCAGCCGAGTAGTTAACGCTTGAATCGAAGGCGTCGTGCAGCTCGCCATCGTCGGCGCCCACGCCACCTGTCGTACCAGAATCTGTTCCTGTACTAGAATCGGTCCCGCTGCTGTCATCGGGCTGTGTGATCTCATTGTCGCTGTAGTTGTAATCGTATGAGGTCGAATCATTGTTGGACCCCTGTCCGAAGACGATGAACAGCACGATGCAGACAACTATCACCACGACTGCGACGATACTGGCGATGATCGCACCAGTTCTCTTGCCGCTCTTCTGTTTATTGGCGGACGACCTGCTCTGCTGTCCCATGTCTTCATACGGGGATGGAGGAGGCGGCGGAGTCTGCTGTCCCATGTCTTCATATGGAGATGGAGGAGGCGTCGGAGCCTGTTGCTGGGTTCCAAACGGCTGCTGCGGCTGGGCCCCAAAGGGCTGCTGCTGTGATTGCGAGTCAAAAGGTTGCTGCGGCTGTTGAGGCTGGGCTCCGAATGGCTGCTGGGGCTGCTGCGGCTGCGATCCGAAAGATGCCACAAATGTAGCAAGATTGGTTCCGCACTGAGTGCAGAAGGCTGAACCTGACGGGAGCACGGCACCGCAATTGGGGCATACCATCGTTTCGCTCCCAGCACCATCGGTGCTTCCTCCTGCATCGCCGTCAGCATCAGGCTGAGCCGGAGGCTGAGGAGCCTGCTGGGGACAATTGGGGATTATCCCATCGCCGTAAAACTCGTTTCCCTGGTTGTCAGAATTTCCCTGATTGCCGTAGTTAGAACTGTCGGGCTGGCCATTCCAATACGAAGGCCCCTGAGAATCTTCCATCATGACCCCCATTTCATGATCGCAATTCGCAAGACCGCGAAAAATTCCTCACAGAAATATCACAAAAATGAATTTTATACGATATATGGCAAAAAATTCGTAAAGTTCTAGTAGAAGATGCAGGGGAGGTAACATTTGGCGGATTGTAATTAGAGCTGTAATGTGGGCATCGCGGTGCAACCTCATCTGCAATGAGAGGACGTGAGATAGATGGGCTTCATATACGAGGTGATCTCCACACCCCCAGCCTATCTGAAGAAGGCCATCGTGAACACCGAGCGCGTCAAGCGGTCGAGTGGCCCAATCGGCATCCCGTTCGGTCCTCACAAGCTGCAGCATTGCGTTCTATGGGAGCCCGATGTGGTGAAGCACGAGACCGTGGTGATGTATTTCCACGGCGGCGGCTACCTCGTGGGAGACCCGGAGTCGATGATCGATGCCGCCAACGTCTACACCTACATGGGATACCGGTTCTGCTCGGTTGGTTTCCGGCTGATGCCGAAAGACCCGTTCCCCGCACAGGTAGACGATGCGTTCAATGGGATTAAAGCCGCCATCGAATGGCTCGAGTCCAACGGACGTCCGGCATCCAAGATCGTGATCGGTGGAAGCTCTTGCGGAGGCCATCTCTCCACATTGGTGGGCTATGGGACCGAACTCCAGAGAGCCCATGACTTCCCCTCGAACCGCCTCGTTGGAATCATCTCTGTCGCGGCTATCACAGATGTGGACGATATGCTCCTGAGGCCCTTTCCCACTCCAATCTGGCACCAGTTCGTAGATCTCCCAACCGAAGCTCCAGACAGAGAGCACATGCACCGGGCACTGCTCGACTACTCCCCCATCGCGTTGCTCGACAAAATCCCGGCAGGTTCTCAAGTTCCCCCATTCTTCGCAATCCACGGGATCTCGGACAAGATGAGCCCCTACAACCACGAGCTCGATTTCGTTCGCAAGCTCAACAGACGCTTCGGGGACGGGACCGCCAGGCTTCACACCGTGTGGGACCCTCGTTGGCAGCACATGACCACCACGGTGACACTCCACAAGGATTCGGTGGAATCAAGTGCTCCTCTTTCGGAGCTGTTCGCTTGGCTGGACGAGCTGGACGGCACCAATGTCAGCAGCTGATTGCCAGAACGAAGAGGAGACCTCATGATAATCAGCGCCAGCAGGAGAACAGACATCCCGGCCTTCTACTCGGATTGGTTCCTCGGCAGAATCCACGATGGCGAGGTGATGGTCAGGAACCCCGTGCGATCCGACCAGGTGAGCCGAATCCGCCTCTCCCCCGACGTCGTGGACTGCATCGTGTTCTGGACCAAGAACCCCGCTCCAATGCTGAAACGCCTTGGAGAGCTAGACGACTACATGTTCTACTTCCTGTTCACGCTCAACCCATATGAGAACGATATCGAGAGAAACCTCCCGACGAAAAACGAGCGCATCGAGACGTTTAGAGAGCTGTCCGAGGCCATCGGAAAAGAGCGTGTGGTCTGGAGATACGACCCAATTCTCATTAGCGAGAATTGCGATGTGGAGTGGCACTTGGATAGATTCGCGGAACTCGCTTCAGAGCTTCGAAGCTGGACGGAAAGATGCATCATCAGCTTCCTCGACGTTTACAGGAGCATTGCCCGGAACTTGTCGGAAGCTGGAATCAGGAAACCAGATGACGATGAGATTTTGAAGATCGCGAGGGGATTTTCCAGCATAGCCTCGAAGTGTGGAATCTCGGTTTCGACCTGCGCTGAGGAAAGGGACCTGTCGGAATTCGGAATAGGGCACGCAAGCTGCATCGACGGTTCATTGATTGAGAAGCTAACCGGATACCCTCTCGACGTCTCGAAGGACAGGAACCAGAGGGAGTGCTGCGGTTGCGTCGAGAGCATTGACATCGGTTCCTATGAGACGTGTCCGCACGGGTGCGTCTACTGCTATGCGAATCACAGCGAGACGAAGCTGGAGCGGAACCTCGCTGCATATGACCCAACCTCGCCGCTTCTTTGCGACCTGCTGCATGAAGGTGACGTTGTCAAAGACCGCGAGGTGCGCAGTCTGAAGAGCAATCAGCTCAAGCTGCCGCTAGATGGATAGCGGGTTCTCCTCGCTCACCGGTCTCGGGTAATTTTGCCATCAAGTTGCCGATAGATGGATAACAGCTCCCCACCTCCCCCAGACTGAAGCTCGGAAGATTCACATTCTCGGACATTCAAAACCGGAAATCGAAAAGGCCCTCGCATCCACTGGGGATTGCAGGGGCCTTGCCGTTGAAGTATCTAATCCCAGACTCGAGCTCCGAGAAAAAGCTGTCCACTCACACGAAACCCGGATAGCCCAGACTCTTCGAGCCGAACCTCTAGAACTAGGCGTTGTTGGCCAGAGGGGCAGCCTGGGTGTACGTGCGGGCTGCGTACTCCTGGTCGAGGTCGTACAGCGCCTTCTTGTCATCGCCGAAGAGCTTCATGCGATCGATCATGTCCTGGGCGTTCTCCTCCTCCTCGAGCTGCTCCTTGACGAACCAGTCGAGCCACTGCATCGTGCGGTAATCGTTGGCCTTGGAAGCGGCAGCATAGATGTTGTTGATGAGCGAGGTCACGTACTTCTCGTGCTCGAGACCGGCCACCAGCGGGTCGAGGAAGGAGTCGAACTTCTTGTCGGGCTGGTCGATGGGCAGGAGGGTGATCTTCTCGTTGTTGGAATGCATGTAGTTGCGCATTATAAGGGCGTGGTCGCGCTCCTCTTGGACCTGGACCATGTACCAGTTTGCATAGCCCTTCAGGCCGGCCTCCTCATAAAAGTCCGCAAAGGACAGGTAGAGGTATGCGGAGTAGAGCTCCTTGTTGATCTGCTCGTTGATGAGCTTGGCGACTTTCTTGTCCATTTTCCTTCCTTTCGGATGAGCGCCCTCCTGCACTTTTGGGACTCCGTGATGGCAGGTTGACGGCTTGACTTCACCTCCCGATGATAAACCCCTGCCGAAAACCTCGACCCGCCATTCTCCCGTAATGCCAAAAACTTATGTTCAAAGGTTAAGTTTCTTTGCCAGCGGTTTGTTCCCGGTGAACATGTCCTTCTCCGTCACATCCACATCGAACTCGATTGGCTCGTACCCATCGGCCTCAATCGAAACCGTGTAGGAGCCGGGCTCGATTTGCTCGAAGATCCAATCGCCCATGAAATCCGATTCCTGTCTCGCCAAGACGGAACCGGTGGAATCCGCGAGCGTGACCTCGGCACCGATAACCGCATCGTTGACCTCGGGGTCGTAAACGCAGCCAGCGGCGAAGCGCTTGGGCAGGCCCTTGTAGTAGACCTTCGGACCATATCCGGCAATCTCCTCCAGAGGTTCTGCTCCCTCGAGGTCGAGCTCGTCTTCCTCTCCGAAGAGCAGGGCGTCCGTGCAGCATGCGTCGACGCACCTCGGGACCGTCCAGCCGTCGTCGAGGAGATGGGCGCAACCAGTGCACTTCTGGGCGATATGCGTTTCCCCGTTCATGAAAATCGCGCCGATTGGACATGCCTCTGCACAAGCCCCGCATCCGGTGCAAACCTGCGGGTCGATCAGGAGAAGGCCGTCATCGCGGCGTTTGAACGCACCCGCCGGGCACACTGCCTCACAGGGAGCATCCGCGCAATGCGCGCACATCGTGGGCCGATAGGCTACCCTGACCACCGGCACCTGTCCGCGCTCGCGCTCGTAGACCTTGCACCAGAACTGCCCGGTCGTGGGCTGGGCCGCTGCATAGGGCAGCCAATCTTGGTCGCAGTGCTCGTCCTTGCACGCAATCTGGCAATTGTGGCAGCCAGAGCAATGGTTCAAATCGATTAGAAACGCCTTGTCCATCTCATTCGCCTCCCTTGATGGCAGAGTCTGCCTTTACAGACTCAGCCGGTCCGTCGCTAAGATGCTTTCCGAACTTCGCAACCTCTTCGGGATCTGCTGGCTTTCCGGTCCCATCGTCCACGATGAACTCCGCGCAAACTTGCCCGCACTCCGGGTCGTACATGCGCCCGAACGCCTCCGGGTATTCCCTCGCCAACTCGAACACGTCAACCTTCTCGATTCCTACGAGATACCCGCTCGTGACCTCACCTGCACAGTTCTCGGAAGTCGTGGCATAGGGGCTGAGAAGGTTGTTGGCGCCGCCGCGGTCGAGACCGCCCATTCCCGGGACAACGATGTCGCAGCGAGCCCCATGGTCCTGGTAGAGCACGCCCGGCATGATCCTCTCGGTCACCCGTATGCCGCCGAGAGTCGCACCTCGCTCGTTGAACAGCTTGGCGATATCGCCGCCGTGGAGGTCGAGCTTCTCGGCATCCACGGGGTTCACCCATATGGGCTCGTATGCATAACCGTCCGGACCCTTGACCTTGCATGTCTCGATCTCACGGGTCCATGGCAGGTCGTCATGCTGGGCATGTACGCGCCAGTGTGGGTGGTTGGAACAGAGCAGATAGGGATACTTCTCGGCTCTATCAGACGTGAGACGGTCCTTGTGCTCGTCGCTCTCCGGCACCCAGCGTGGGTACGGCTTGCGAATCTCATCGTCGGGGAAATGCTCTGCCAGAGCCGTCGAGTAGAACTCCAGCAACCCGGTCGGAGTGGAGAGTGGGTTGTTCTCCGGGTCCTCCACGAACTCCTGTAGGGCAACCGGACGGTCCTCCCAATCCTCCATCGCGGGGCTCATCCAGAACATCGCGCTGTCGGACATCATGTCCTCGAATGTGAACTTGGAGGTCTCCTCGTCGAGTCCGGACATGTCGTGGGCTCGCTCCATCCAGCCCATGTAGTCCATGTCGAGCGTGTAATCGCTCACGATCCCCTCGTAGATGCTGCCCGGCTTGTCGAGCTTGCGGAACACCGACATCACGGTCTCGTAGTCTGTGCGTGCCTCACCATATGGCTCGATGGCCTTGCGCTCGTAGTAATACATCGAGTACTGCGAGTTGTTGTTGTCGTATCCCACATCATCGCATTCGAACGTCGTGGTCACGGGGAGGATGATGTCGGCGAAGCGAGTGTCGTTTTCCATCCAGGGGTGCTGCACCATGATGAACTCGAGATTTGGCGACCGCAAGGCTTCGAGATCCATGTTGCCGCAGTTCCAGCAGGTGGACCAGCACGGCGCGTCGCTCCAGATCATCTTGATCGGCTGGGCATCGGGAACGGGGTTCTCGTAGTGGTCGAACTGGCTCTCACGCGGAGCCAGGAACACTCCTTGGCTGTACCAGTCGGCGTGCCCGTTCATGATCGCCTCGGGCATCTTGGTCTTGATCACGAAGCTCTTGCCCACTCCATATGACCAACCATGGTAGGTGCCGAGCGGTGATGCCGAGGTCTCCGAGGGAACGAAAGCGTTGGCGTCGTCTCCCATCGTCCCAACGTCGGTGAACTTGATCTGGTGCTTGCCTGGGCCGTCCAGCCCCTGCATCGCCAACAGCACGATCTCGAGGCGGGCGGGCTCGTGGCTGAAAGCGGCGCGAATCATCGACCCGCCGTTGCAGTGGCCTATAGAAACGTTGTGCTTTGCCCAGTAATGCGCCAGGGCCCTTATCCTGAAGGCGGGAACACCGCATACACCCTCGGCCCATTCGGGGGTCTTCTCTATGCCGTCGTCCCCGCCATGCAGGTGGTATTCCACCCAGTCGAACCCGGTGGAATGCGTATCGAGGAACTCCTTGTCGTACGTGCCCTCGGTGAGCCACACCCAGGCTATTGCAAGTTGAAGCGCGCTGTCGGTGTTGGGGTATACCGGAATCCACTTTGTGGAATGCACTGCGCACGAGTAGTTGACGTCGGGGCAGATGAATATCTGCTGGATTCCAATGTCCTTGAAGAAGTACGCGAGGCGGCTGGTCATCTGGCCTCCCCAACCCCAGGGTGCGGTCAGCAGATCGCAACCCCAATAGAGGACGCAGTCCCCATTCTCGGTGACGTCCTTGAGCACGTTTTGCTGTTGGGTGCATGAACCCACAGGCTCCATTCCCCAGACGTGCTTGGCTCCCCAGACCCATCCTTCCCAGGAATCTGGCTGACGGGCCTGGACGCAGCACCCATCCCGGAAGCGGAACACGTCGATGTTCGTCCCGTGTGCGCCTGCATAGGAATTGCTCTCTCCGTGACCGTCGCCCTCGCAGTAGATGGAATATGGGCCGTAGGTATCGTGGATGCGCTGGATCTCCTCGGCGCAGATGTCAGTGGCCTCGTCCCAGCTGATACGGCGGTACTTAGACTTGCCACGGTTCTGCGGGTTGCGCTCGCCGTGAGGGTCGAAGTCCACGCGGATAAGAGGGTACGGGATCCTGTTTGGAGAGTCCGCGCGCTTCTTGTAGGCGATGGAAAGGGGCGGAGGGAAAGTCTTGTCACCTGGGGTGAACACGGCATCCCCTCGGTGGAAGCTCCACTCCCTCAATTCCTCCTTGGTCCAGTACTCATCGAAGTGGATTGGGCGGATGCGCACGATCTTCCCGTCCATAACGTCAACATGGCAGGCATTTGACCCACCGCCGCTGCCGAGCCAGGCAAGCGACTTGTTGACGGTCTTGTCCTTTGTCTTGATGTGCATCGAATGTCTCCTCTTGCCTCTTGGCGGCATGTCACAGAAGCCCTGTTTTCTCCAACTGGGCAGCCGCCTAAATCTCTTTCCCTAGATTTCTTATTGAGTTCGCTTTCCCAAGCTTTAGAGCTCTCTTTCCCAAGCTTTAGAGCTCTCTTTCCCAAGCGCCCTTGGAAAGTTCCCCTTCAAAATTCATTTCCCAAGCGCCCTTGGAGAGTTCCCTTCCCGAATCCGCTTTCGAAATCTCCTGAGCAGGATTCCTCTCCGAGTTCGCTTTTCCCAAATCCATTTGGAAAGGCCACTTCCCCAATCCCTTTGGAATGGCGCAGATTTGGGTATGCGATGCCAGGGTCCACCGAAGGCAGACCCTAGAATGCATTTGCGAAATGCCTCAGATTATTTGCTTCCCAACCGAAGACGAAGCTGGACGCTCTCGAAGCCCAGTAAAGCGTGCTTCGGCACCCAGCCCGCCCTCGAGGAAAACGGGGGTTTCTACTTCTTGTCGCGAGGATCGTCGAGCTTCATGAGGTCTGCCTCCATGGCGTCGATGACCTCGGGTGGGAACATCTCCGGGGAAAGCCTGGCGACCCCCTCTAGCGTCATTCCCATGGCGAGCTTCATCTTTGGATCCTTGGTGCCTCCGGGAAAGTGCTTCTCGAACACTTCCGGGCCACCTGGGGTCTTCATGATTACCTTTATCTTGGTTTTGCGATCCAACATCGTCTTCTCCTTCCCCTCGACCAATTCACCGAACTGAATTCCAACGGACCTGTGGTCCATTTGCACAAATTGAGCGTCGCACATCCCAACGCATATGGAAACGAGCGGAATGCTGTACAATGGTCACAACCTAAAGTTGTGGGTTGTCGAGAATACCATGGGGAACACCGGAGGCAGACATGCAGATAAACAGCCTCAGATACCTGATAGAACTCGAGAGGTACGGCTCCATCAGCAAGGCCGCGCGCAGCTCCTTCATCTCCCAACAGGGGCTCAGCAAGGTGATCGACTCCCTGGAATCCGAACTGGGCGTGAAGGTCGTCACACGCACCCACAGCGGCATCGAGTTCACAGAGGAGGGCACGATCGTGCTCGATTCTGCCAAGGCCATCGTGAGGGAATACGACCGGATGATAGGCAGAATAGACAATTCCATGGCCAATAGCGGAGGCCGTGAGTTCAACTTGGTCCTGTCGCCCTACGTGAGCATCACCCTCTACGACAGCGTGATCGGCAAGATCAGGAGATCCAGCATCACCTCGATAATCGAGACCGGCAAAGAGGAGATACTGGGAATCGTGGACGGCTCCACCGGAAACGGCCCAAGCGACGACGAGCTATATCTCTTCGACCTGATGGGAAGCTCGGGAAAACATGGGAACCGGGATGGAATGGTCACCGGAGATCTGCTGAAATCGAGAATCGGGGTCATGTGCGGAAGCGGGAATCCATGGGCCAAGCTCGACGAGATTGCGCCGTATCAGGTTCAGGAGATACCCTTGGTCCTCTTCAACGAGAGCGACTACTTCCAAGCCGTAGAGGAGGCAGTTGGAGATAATGGCGAGCCGAACATTGTCATGAGCAACTCCAACCAGCGGGCCATCGAGAGCTACATTCTCCGGGAGCCTCAGGCATGTGTAATTTTGGACGAAATCTCGTTCATACACCGCCCCACGAAGCTCCAGGATTTCAAGTTCGTCCCTCTGAAAAATGCCCCAGCACTCTATGTGGCCTTCGGGTACCGTGCAGACAGCTCCCATTCCAGGCAGTTCGAGCATTTCATCGAGGATTTCAGGAGCATGTGCCGGGCAACGTTCTCATCCTCGATAACGATGGCATAAGCCGCAAGCAAGAATGACGCAGACTCGAGTCTCGCCGGCAATGCCCAGGTGGAAATGGCTAACGGAGATTTCGGGCAACCTAGCAAGAAAAAAGACATGGAGGCAAGCAACGTGCCTGCCGCCATGCCCCGGCCGGAATGATAGCCTTGCCTTCGTTGAGATTTCCAACCTCTTATTAAGAAGCAGACGCCCTGCCGATGCATTTGGCAGGGCGTCGTCTTGTCAGAGAATCTCAATTATCTTGGCCACTTTTTTTCTGAGCAGCCCGACGGGTCGAGACTAGGAAATTCGCTCTCCGGGATTGTCGCTCGGCGTCACCGAATACACCTCGTCCACATGGATGAAGCAGACTCCCTTGCTGTAGTAGTCGTATCCCATCGAGCTCAGAATCTGATGAACCTGCGCGGCCACCTGCTCGTAGCGCGGGCCCTCGTTCTCGTAGGTAACGGTGCCCTTGATCTGATACCCTCCGGTCTCGTTCCAGACAGACACAGCAACATGTGGATTCTTCTTGATGTTTGCCAGAGTCTTGTTCATGTACTGATCGGAGATCATGATCGTCTCATCGTCCACCGCCTGCTTCATGCTCACCGGCACGACGTTTGGAATGTCGTCCGAACAGGTGGAGAAGGCCGCCGCATAGGCGTTGTTAACCAAATCGATGCACTCCTGGGGCATTTTTGCCATGTTCGGTTCCCCCTTCGATTGAAATCTTGCGGTGCCTATGGCCAAAGAGACCGCATTACCAGTTGGGGAGCCTCTGGTCGCAGATGCCGCTCCATAAATTCGCACTGCTCCGACCCAGGCCCCTGACTGTTCAGTAACTAGAGTCCCAAAAGCCGGCATCGCCCTATTGCCATACAGACTATCACGTTGAATGGCAGGTTGGGACACTATGAAATTTCATAGTTTTGGGAGCCTTCGAATGCGCTGCCAATTTGCCTGCTGATGGGCATGATAACCTGCATCAATGGCCGCCTCCAAAGGGAAAACCCAACAGCCGCTGACGGCGACTTCCACAGCGAGGTGGCAATATCCATTGTCCATCTTCTAAAATGAGCTAATGAACTTGCGGCCCGAATCACAGGCTGATGACAACCGGGGAAACTCCCCGGCCTTGCACCCAAATGAAGCAAAAACGTCGATGGGACGGTTATGACGGTCGACTGTGCTGAACTTGACAACGCGAACTCGCAGGCAAGCCACGGCGACAGACCCGCCCGGGAACGCGACAACATCAATTTCCTTGTGTTCCTATCGGTGTTGTACCTGTACATCCCACTTCTGGTGTTCTCAATCGCCTGGCTCCAGATCTATCTGTTGATACCCGCCACGGTCTGCATGGTCTACTTCTTCTTCCGCAACAGGCCAACCGGTCTGCTGAGGCTCACCAAGGGCGAGCTTATCGGATGCTTGATTGCACTGGCAATCATAGTGTTGTGGTGCATCCTCTCTGGTCTCGGAGGGTTCACGTACCAAACTGGGGATTGGAAGAAACACAACCTCCTGCTCATGGAGCTGATCGACAACGACTGGCCTGTTCACTGCACTGTCGGGGGGCAGGAAGGTGTGCTCGTCTACTACATCGGCTATT
>JBMNUL010000079.1:0-11912 GCA_050946255.1 Coriobacteriales bacterium
CTCGTCCCTGGAGTACGACTCCATGAGAGACCAGCGCTTCCTGAATTTGTCGCAAGACCTCCTGAGGGCGCTCTCCGCATCGATTCCGTCCTTGCGGGCGACGTTGACCAACGAGAACAGGATGTCGCCGAACTCCTCTTCCATGGCCGCCTTCGAACTGCCTTCTTCATCGGAACCGCTGCCGAGATGGGAAGCGACGGC
This sequence comes from Coriobacteriales bacterium, assembly GCA_050946255.1. Classification (GTDB taxonomy): domain Bacteria; phylum Actinomycetota; class Coriobacteriia; order Coriobacteriales; family CADBOM01; genus JBMNUL01. The sequence continues at coordinate 202 of JBMNUL010000079.1, forward strand.
TTCCTCGTACTCGCCGGCTTCCTCGCGCACCTTGTCCCAAACGTCTTCCCTGGTATCCCACTCGAAGCCATATGCAACGGCTTTCCTCGAAATATCCTGTGCCTGCATTAGAGCGGGAAGGGACCTTGCAACATCGTCGAGAACTCCATGTGGGGCGAGCTCCTCTCCCCTCTCGGCCGCGGCCCTCTGCTTCGCCTTCGCCTTGCTCTGCTTCTCGTGGACCTTGATCACATCCCATATGTAGTTGACATCACCCGGGGTGCGCACGGCGTTGATTTGCTCGATCTCCTCATTGGTGAGTCCCAGCACGGAGAAGGAGGCCTCGTCGCCATAGACATGGGGATGCCTGCGCACCATCTTGTCGGAAATGCCGTCTATCACGTCATCGATGTCGAACTCCCCGGCATCGGCCGCAATCTGTGCCTGCAGCACGACCTCGAGGAGCACGTCCCCGAGCTCCTCGCACAAATCGGCCGTGTCCCCGGACTCTATGGCAGCCACGGCCTCGTGGGCCTCCTCGATCATGTTCCGCGCAATCGACTCGTGCGTCTGCTCGCGGTCCCAAGGGCATCCGTTCTCGCTCCTCAAATCTGCAATGATGCGCACGAACCTATAGAAGTTTCCGCCTGTCCCCTCTCCCTTTTCTGGAACCGGAAGGCAGGATTTGCTCTCTTCCACTGCTGGTACCTCCATCTTCTGGCACATCGTCGAAATCCTCGGTGTCGGCATCCGCTGCCAGCACATCCCTCAATAGGCTAAGCACCTGCTCGAAAATGTCCTCGGTCCCCTCGGGCCGGTAAGTCATCTTCTTGGTCTTGGCGAAGTAGGTAGCGCCGAGGACCTTCGCACGGTGCCTCTGGTAGATGTCCAGGTCAATCGGGTCGAACGTGACCTTGCCACCCACATAGGATATAGTCTTCATTCCAGAATCTGCCATCAGGACCTGCAGATAAGCCCGGCTGACGAGGTTGAGCGCCGGCTTGGGCGGCGTCCCATAAGTTCGGATCATCTCCTCGCTCACGTGCTCCACATCTCCAACTGTGCGGCACATCGAGAACCGCCTGTAGACGCCAACTCTGTCCTCGGTGAGCTCGATGTAGTCATCGGGAAGGTAGACCTCGTCCGGCAAGTCGATGACGACATCGGAAAACGCTCCCGGAGCGGGATTTCCCCTGGCCTCGGAAACATAGTCGGAGAGCATCGCGGTGAACGCCTCGAAACCGATTGCGCTGATGTTGCCGGATTGCTCTGCACCGAGCAGGGAGCCAGCTCCCCTGATCTCCAGATCCCGCATGGCGATCTTGATCCCGCTGCCGAAATCCTGGTTCTCCTTGATCGCCATCAGCCTGCTCACCGCATCCTCTGTCAGCTGCATGTCCTGTGGGAACATGAAGTATGCATATGCCTTAACATGAGAACGCCCAACACGGCCTTTGAGCTGATAAAGCTGGGAGAGCCCGAGCATGTGGGAGTCCTCGATTATCAGCGTGTTGGTGTGCGGGTTGTCGAGGCCGGATTCCACGATCGTGGTCGATACCAGGACGTCGATCTCCCCCGCCGAGAACCTCTCCATGATGTCCTCGAGCCGGTCCTCTCCCATGCGCCCGTGGGCAAAAGCGACCCTGGCCTCTGGCACAAGCTCGGTGACCTTCTCGACCGCGGCATCTATGTCCTTGATCCTGCTGGCCACATAGTAGACTTGGCCGCCGCGCTGGATCTCCCTTCTTATAGCTCCCCCGACGATTCCCTCGTCCCATTCCCCAACGTAGACCTCCACGGGGATCCTGAACGAAGGCGGGGTGTTGATAAGCGACATCTCCCGCACGCCTCCAAGGGACATCTGCAGGGTCCTGGGAATGGGAGTGGCCGTGAGGGTCAGAACGTCGATATGCTCGCGGAGGTTCTTGAGCTGCTCCTTGTGCTTGACGCCGAACTTCTGCTCCTCGTCGATGATAACGAGACCGAGGCTCTTGGGGCTCACATCCCTGTTGAGAAGCCGGTGCGTCCCCACGAGCACGTCGAGCGTGCCATTCGAGAATCCCTCGAGAGCTTTCCGCTGCTGCGAAGGCGACCTGAACCTGGAGAGGATGTCGACGTTTACTGGGAAGTCCTCGAACCTGTCGCGGAATGTCGTGTAGTGCTGCTGCGCAAGAATCGTCGTGGGGCACAGAACCATCACCTGCATCCCGTCCTGCACGGCCTTGAATGCAGCGCGGATTGCGACCTCGGTCTTGCCGAATCCAACGTCTCCGCAGATGAGGCGGTCCATCGGCTTGGATGATTCCATGTCTGCCTTGACGTCGGCAATCGCCTTGGCCTGGTCACTTGTCTCCTCATATGGGAAAAGGTCTTCCATCTGCTTCTGCATCTCGGTGTCGGGGGAATACGCATGCCCCTGGACGGAGGAACGTCTCACATAGAGGTCCACAAGGTCGAACGCGAGCTTCTTGGCGGCCTTCGAGGCCTTGGCGCGTGCCCGCCCCCAATCGTTTGTGTCTAGACGGGTGAGCTTCGGCTCCTCCCCGTTGGAGCCGACGTATTTCGTGATCTTGCCGATCTGCTCCACAGGGATGAACAGCTTGTCGCCTGCTGCGTATTCCAGCACGAGATAATCACGCCATATGCCGTCGACCTCCTGCTTCTCCATCTTCGAGAAGTAGGCCACGCCGTGCTTGGAGTGCACGACGTAATCGCCGGGCTTGTATGGAAACGTGATCTCCGTGGATGACGACCTGGGCGAAACGGCATCGCGACCTGCACCCAGCTCATCTCCAGTGTTGAAGAGAGCGAGCTTGGCCGCAGGTGCCACGAACCCTTGGGCTATCGGGGAGTCGACGACGTTGATCGAGTCCTTGACCAGATGAATGTCATCTCCATGGCTCTCTGTTATCGGGATGTGCTCGTCGGTGAGCAAAAGCTCGAGGTCCTCGCGCGAGCTCCTGTCAACGACTCCGAGGACGACGGTGTACTTGTTGACGAGCAGAGACCTCAACTGCCCGATGAACTTGTCTCCGATGAGGGCGCTCTCCGCCCTGCTAACCTTCAACTCCCCGTCCACGGTGGTGCCGGACCTGACAAGGGAGAGGATCGAGAACATCTGGACCTTGTCGAACTTCAAGTCGGCTGGAGAGCAGAACAGTCCATCTAGCGGAACCCTTGCGCTCTTGGACGCAGCCTTGAGCTCGTCGTAGTACCTCATGGAATCATCGAACAGCGACCTGGGCTCTATCATCACGGTGAGGGTCTCATCGTTCAGAAACTCGATGGGAGTCGACGTGCTCTCGAACAGGAACGGGACGTACCTAGACTGCGACCCGTGTATTCCCAAGGTTGAAATGGATTCCAGCTCAGCTTCGATGTCGTATGTGAGGACACCGGCGCTCTTGAGCTTGTTCTTTGCACGAAACACATCACGTTCGGAGACGATTGCATCGCGCGAGGGATAGATGCTCACCTCGTCCAAGTCGCATACAGTCTGGCCCGTGGACGGCACGATCTTCCTGATCCTGTCCACCTCATCGCCGAAGAACTCGATGCGGACGGGGCAAATTGCATCGGAGCTGAAGATGTCCATGGAGTCTCCCCGAATGGAGAACGTGCCCTTTTCCGTGGCCTGGTCCTCCCTGTGATATCCGAGCCTCTCCAGCTCTGAGGGAAGCTGCTCATACTCCAACCCGCTCGGCTGCTCCCCGGCACGGAAGTCGATCGGACCGAAGACCATCCTATCCTCAGGCGGATAGCATCTCATCAGCGATCGCGTGGAGGAGACCACGACCTTGTTCTCGCCAGAGTGCAACGCCGCGAGGGCGCGAAGCCTCTTCCCCACGATATCGACGCTAGGGTCCTTGTCTGACCAGGGAAGCTGGTCTTCCATTGGAAACGTCAGGACGTTCTCCCTGCCGATGTAGAGCGCAAGGCCCATCGCGAACTTTCGCGCGGCCTCCTCTCCGGATATGACGACGAGCATTGGCCTGGGATTTCGGCTGAACACCGAGGCTACGATGCAGACCCTGGCCATTGGAGGGGTCGCGAGCGTGGGGTTCTCCCCCGCGTCCAACCTCATGAACATCTCGTGCATGACACGGCTCTTGTCGAGCTCGTCTATAAGTGCGTTGATAAGTGCCAACTAGATCTTTTCTACCTTACTTGGAAAAAGCGCCAGGCATCTAACTGCCGTCTTTCCAGAACATGCCCAAAAAGCGCATTTTCCAATTGACGGGAAGTGCGCTTTGGAGTTGCGTGTATGTCCGAGCGGAGGCTGCGAGTGCTTTGTTGAACCCACTACCGCTGGCTTTGCCAGCAGCTCTCCGCCTTTTCTTAAAATTATATACAGGAGATAATACTTAACCTTCCTGAATTTGGGATCGACCCACCGGCGAGGCAAGGCGATACGGCAAGACGTAGTGATACGATATCGCCAGCTGAATTGATCAAGGTCAGGGCGAGAGGCATGAACATGACATCTGAATCCGGCAGCAAGACCAAGGGCAGCGCTAGGAAGCCCCGCAAGCCATCGAAGAAGACTCTCGAGCGCGCCAAGATCGTCTCGGAGCGAATGGAGGAGCACTACCCGGGCAAGGGAGGATACCTGCACTTCGACAATCCGTTCCAGCTCGTCATTGCCGTGCTCTTGTCCGCACAGACCACCGACAAGTCTGTCAACAAGGTCACCCCGGAACTTTTCAAGAGGTGGCCGGATGCCCAGGCGATGGCATCTGCGGATCTGGAGGAGGTCAAGGAGGTCATCCACCCGCTCGGGTTCTACAACACCAAGGCGAAGCGGTGCATCGATTGCGCCAGAACGCTCCTCGAGGAATTCGACGGCGTGGTGCCACAGAATCTGGACGACCTTCAGAAACTGCCGGGAGTTGGAAGGAAGACGGCCAACGTCGTGATGAACGATGCATTCGACACTGCAGACGGGATTGCCGTCGACACCCACGTTGGGAGAATTGCGAGACGGCTGGGATTCTCCAAGAACACCGACCCATCGAAGGTGGAGCAGGACCTCTTGGCCACCTTTCCCAAAGAGGAGTGGCACTACATCAACAAGAGGTGGATTGCCTTCGGTCGCGAGATCTGCGATGCCCGCAAGCCCAAGTGCGGAGAGTGCTTCCTGGTCGACGTGTGCCCCAGCAAGAAGATCTAATGACGGTGGTTGGCGGCAATACGACTGTGGTCGCCGGTTATATCAATTGGAAACTTCAGGCCAAGAACGCCCGGCCTTGATTAGGCGGCAAAGAGATACCCTACATAAATGATGTTGCCAAGACCAGCCGGCCCTCATGATGCCAACTGCGACCGACCGATTTCAATAATTCAGGCTGCTACCAGCCGGCCTTCATGATGCCAACTGCGACCAATCGTAAATGTAGATGTTGTAGAAGGTAGCCAGCGCGACGACTGCTATGGCTGCGACAATCGAGGCAATCGCCCAGATCTTCTCCCGCCTCAGGTACTTGTCGATTCCAACCTTGTGCGCAACCCTCAGATACGCATGCTTTCCACTCGTAGCGGAAAAGAAAATCGAGACGCCGATCGTGACCACCAAGGACAACGCGGCCAGGACGATCGAGACTCCACCGTATGCGACCGCTCCCCTTATCTGAGAATCCACGAAAACCCAGACCGGGTAAAGGAGGATCATCACCCAAAAACCATGGGCTGGTCCCCAGACCATGGGAAGGAGCATCGCGCCGATGTTGAAACGCGGCAGCTTGTCCAGTGCCGCATTCAGCTCCTCCTCGGACTTGGGAATCCCGGAAACCTCCACCTTGGCAGCAGGTCCCTCACCTTCGGAGCCGGGCAAGCCCGAGGCCTGGGACATTTCCCGGCTGCATGTGGTTCCAGATGGAGAATCCGTGGTTGTCCTCTCCGGAGCATCTGCCAACGGAGGGGAAACCTCATTCCCATCCAATTCCCGATTCCCGGTTTCACCGGGTATTTTCTGGAATTGCCCATCTTCTGAAAACGATTCCATATACCTTACTGCCAATCTACATATTGCCACTATTGATTTTCAGCTCTCGCTGATGGTAGGCTTTCCCAGAACATTCTACCAGCCACCTTGGGCGCACAGCTTTGCACTACAGATCAATCCAACGCGCGATTGGAGAAACTATGAACGAGTCGAACTCGACTTCGGAATACGTTCGCGGGCAGCATGTGAATCCAGATGCTGCCCCGACGAAGAAAAGGAGAGCGCTCTCGACTTGGGCGATAGTCCTCGCTTCCACAACCGGAGTCCTGTACATTGTCATCTGCGTTTCAGTCTCTACTGGGATGCAGTGGGTTTCTTCCGTGGATGATTTCGTGTGGTCTGTGGTCATGTCCGTGCGAACCGATGCGATAACCCCGTTCTTCAGGTCTCTCTCCTTCATCGGCGCCACAGCTTGCTCTGTAGTGATAGTCGTGGTGTTCACGGTGTATCTCCTGGTGAAAAGACGCCCGAAGAGCGCTTTGTTCTTCTTGGTGGTCATGGGAGTGGGAACAGTTTTCTTCATCGTGATGAAGCAAGTTGTTGCAAGGCCACGCCCGAGCGTGGAGTACCTTGCCGATGGTTTCCTCGTGGAAACCGACATGTCATTTCCGTCTGGGCACTCGCTCACTTCGGTAGTGCTCTACGGCATGATGGCATCGATTTTCTGCTCGCTCTCGAAAGTAGATGGGAAGGGCAGGGCGTTCGGGAAATTTCTCATTGTGCTGGCAGTTGCAATGCCAATTCTGATCGGAACATCCAGGCTCTACATGGGAGAGCATTTCGGAACAGATGTGATCGCCGGCTGGCTTGCAGGCGCGACGATCCTCGCGATATCGGGCAACTTGTATTGGAACAAGCTGTTGAATTCAGAGATGGCATCGAGAGGTCCCCACGCTTTGAAAAAGGGCTAGCAAATCGCCTCGGAGACCCTGTCGAGAACTAGCGCGGCAACTTGACGCTTGGAGACCAGCCCGGAGTCGACCACATCAGATTCCGTTACGAGCCAGACCCTGTTGTCGCGTGTGCCAAAGCCGAGATTGGGGTCCGATACATCATTGGCGACTATGAGGTCGGCGTTCTTGTCCGAGAGCTTCTCCTTGGCATAGGCAACGACATCTCCGGTCTCGGCGGCAAACCCCACAACGAACCTGTCACCTTTCCGAGATGCCAGGGTCTTCAGGATGTCGGCATTTCTGACCAGCTTGAGGGAGAATCCGCCTTCACCATCGATCTCGATGTCAGACTCCCCAGAATCCAAATTGGACTTCTTGATCTTGGTCCCACAGGCATGCTCTGGCCTGAAGTCTGCCACTGCAGCGCAGAAGATCGCGGCTGAGCATGAATCGAACTCGGCCTCAGCCGCCTCGAGCATCTGCTGTGCGGTCTCCACATGCACCGTCCGCACTCCCCTGGGATCTCGCAGGGCGGTCGGCCCCGACACCAGGACAACCTCGGCGCCCCTCCGAGCCGCTTCCTGTGAGAGCGCAAGCCCGGTTAGCCCACTCGACCTGTTGCCGATGTACCTGACCGGGTCGATCGGCTCGTGCGTGGGACCGCTGGTTATGAGTATCTTCTTGCCGGCGAGGCTAGCCGACTCGTGAAGCATCGACAAGGCGGCTTCAGTTATGACACCTGGCTCTGCAAGTCTTCCAGCTCCACTGTCTCCACAGCTGAGATACCCGGAATCGGGCTCAACGACCACGACTCCTTGAGACTTCAGAATCTCCAGAGCCTCCACGGTGCGGGGATTGTCCCACATCTGAGTGTTCATGGCAGGAGCCACGACGATTGGCGCCGTGGTTGCCAATGCGGTTGTGGTTAGCAGGTCGTCTGCAATCCCATATGCGAGCTTGACCAGGACATTTGCAGTGCAAGGGGCCACAAGGAGAAGATCGGCCTCCTTGGCGAGGGATATGTGGTGTATTGGATCCTCGGGGCTGTCGAAGAGCCCGACCGAAACCGGATGGCGGGTCAGGGCACGAAAGGTGGCAGGTCCCACGAACTTGGTTGCGTTCTCGGTCATGACGACCTTGACGTCCTGCCCGGCTTTCTGGAGCATCCTCAGAATCTCACACGACTTGTAGGCAGCGATGCAGCCGGTCACTCCCAGCAGTATGGTTTTCCCCTTGCAGGTCTTGTCGCCGTTGCCCATCTTGCCCTTACTTCTCCACGATAAGAATGCGGTGGCACTGCGGGCATGTGGTGATGGTGGGACCCGAATGAAGCTGCATGAGCTTGCCCTCTGGGAACTCGACCCGGCAAACCGAGCAGTGGCTGCCCTGCAGGACACCGACGGCGATGCCGTTCTTGGCATCCCTGATGTGCTCGTACTTTTCGAGAACCCCTTGCGAGACCTTGGACTTCATATCATCGTATTCGGCGTCCAGCTTCTCGATCCCGCTCTCGACTTCCTCTTTGATCTCGTCGATCTGCTTCTGGTACTTCTCCTTCTGAGCCTCCAGCTTGGACATCGCATCGGCGACCTGCTCCTCGACGGAAGAGATCTTGTTGGCCCTCTCGACCAGCTTGTCGTGCTCGAACTCGACTTTGTTGCGGCGCTTGGCTATTCCCTCGAGTTCCTTCGAATAGCGGTCTATGGCCCTGAAATCAGATGTGGCCTCGACATTTCCCTGGAGCTCGTCCGCACGGCCGATCAGGTTCTCGTCCTCGTCTGCGAGCTTCTGCATCTCGACTTCGCAAGAGGACCTCATGGCGGAAATCTGCCTGGACTTTCCAGTAACCTCTTCGATTTTGTTCTCTATCTTCTCAAGCGTTGCTGCCTGGGGCATGTCCTCAAGCTTCTTCTTCAATCTCAGTTTCTCTAGGTCTATATCCTGCAGTTTCACAAGCGCTTCTGCTTCGCTCATTATCACTCCATCCCGAGTTGCCACCAATAAACGTCTGGCTCAACCCGCTCGACATCTTGTTCCCCAATCCCGATGCGATCAAGTGCTTCGGCCAGGCACTGCACCAACGGGAACTCGGATATGTCATGTCCCAGCTCTATGAGGGAAACCCCTCCGGAAACCAAATCGCCTGCGGAGTGGTAAGACATTTCCCCCGTAACAAGGCAATCGACTCCAGATAAAACTATATCACTGATGAGGGAAGAACTCGACCCATTGCAGATGCCCACAGAGCGCAAGATCGAGCTTTTCTCACCCCATACTCTGGGGTTGCATCCATATCCCGAACGACATCTCTCGGCCAGTTCTTCGAGGGTGATTCCCGAATCCTCCTGAACGGTTGCGCGGATACCAAAAGAAGGGAGATCTGGGTCTTCCCACACAAGCCCATCCTCTGGGACCAACCCGATTGGAGACGAGATCGCGACACGCGCCTGCAGGGACCTGTCGAGGTTCGTGTGCATCGCGATCAAAGACACCCCACTGGAGATTGCCGCGAAAATCCTCCTGGAAGCTCCTGTTGAAGTCTCGCCAGAGCACACGATCCTGCCCGGAGCGCTCAGATAGGCGGGGTGGTGGGTGAGAAGGACGTTGCAGCCGAGCTCCGAGGCTCGGGAAATTGCCCCCTCTGTGGGATCCAGCGCTATTGCGACCTTCCGGACCTCATCCTCGGGATTTCCCACCAGTAGGCCGCTCATATCCCAATCTTCGCAGTGCTTCTTGGGAAAGAGCTCGAAGAGCTTTCCCTCAAGTTGTCCAACTGTCAACTTTCCGGAGTTTGCTTGCGAATCCGGCACTTCAATCAGCTCCCCTCGAAACTCTTGTTTTCTTGATGCTCATATGGATTTTTCGCCTTTCCAAGTTGGCAATCACAAGGTGCAGCTGCAACCTTGGCATCAAACTTTGCGTTCTTCCCAGCTGGCCGGTTAAACAACACACCTGCACAACCGGAAACCGCAGGGGGCAGCTGCGACGTCAAGCGGTTATGGGACCAGCGGGATGTACGCCCTGTCACCATCTGGCTGGGGAACGGCAACCCTCCTGTAGCCGGCCTCGTACATCACCGCATACGCTTCGCGCACGCCCAGCGCCACCTCTGATGGACTATGGGCGTCGGCCCCAACGGTGCAATCGACTCCAGCACGGCAAAATGCCCTAAGGAAATCAAGGGATGGATACTGCTCCCCCACCGGCTTCCTCCAACCGGCTGTGTTGACCTCCACCATGAGACCGCGTTCGGCACACAGGGCAGCTGCATCCTCCTGCCGTTTCTCCAGCCCAAACCCCTCGCTCGGATAGAACCCGAACTTCTTGGGAAGATCTGGGTGCGACATCGTGGTGAAGGGGACCTTGCTGGAGGCTGCATCCATCCAGAGGTCGAAGTACTCTCCCCAGACCGCATCTGCTCCCCTGACGTCCCATTCGGAGATCTGGTCCGGATCGTCGAAGCACCACCCATCCGACAGCATGTGGACTGAACCCAGCAAAACCGTGGCCCTAGAGGAAAGTCCGACGAGATAGTCCTCGCAGCCTGGTCTCCAGTCTGCCTCGAACCCAGGCAGCAGCGTCATACCGGGATGAAGTTCAGCCTCTTGCTCAATCGCATCGAAGTAGCTGTCTACCATCTCGATTGGCATGCTGAACCCGCAGTCCGGGTCCACTTCATGGGGAAGCGGCATGTGTTCGGTTATCGCGAGCACTTTCACGCCAACATTTTCCGCGGCATCTGCGACTTCCGAGACGGTCCCCTCTCCGTGCCCGGAAAGGTAGGTGTGACAGTGGCAATCGATCAGTGGGACTTTCTCGAATCCGGTCATCTCAGCTCCAAACATTCCTTTCTACAAGCGGTGTTCCGATCGCAGCTCGTGTCAACGTGGAGACCGCTCTCCGCCCGCGGTTCCATCTATGGCAAAAGCCTATCTGTCATTGGCGCCTTCCAGAGATTCCACCTGAGACTATCTCGCAGAGCGCATCTGCAAAGGCATCGAGCTCCTCATCTGTCGTGAACCGGCCGAAGGTCACTCGAAGGAACCCGCTGGCAAGCCTGTCGTCACAGCCAATGGACCTGAGAACATGGCTCGTCTGAGCTTGCCCAGTTGTGCAGGCCGAACCTCCGGAAACGCTGAAGCCGCGCTCGTCCAGAAGCCTCACCATCTCCTCCGATTCCATCCCGTCGACCAGAAGGGGCACGAGCTGGGGGAGGTGATGCTCCGTATCTCCAGTGGGAATCTCGACCGGCGTGTAGATTGGAAGCCCAGAGCCGAGGAGCCTGCCGATGAGGCGGTCTCTCCTCTTTGCGAAAGATGCCAGCACATCATCGAGATCGTCGCCGATGGCCAATTCGACCGCCTTTGCGAAACCGACTGCACCCGGAACATCCGAGGTGCCGCTTCTCCTGCCGCGCTCCTGCCCCCCGCCGTTCACAAGTGGGGTGAATGGATGCCTCTTGTTGAGGTACAGCGCCCCGATTCCCTTGGGACCGCAAATCTTGTGGGCTGTGAATGATGCGCTGTCGACTCCCAGTCTCCTGATGTCAAACCTCATCTTCCCCACCGCGGCAACGGCATCAGTGTGGAAGATCACGGAGTGGTCGTGGCAGACTTCGGCGAGCTCTGATATCGGCTGAACCGTGCCGATCTCGTTGTTCGCCGTCATTATGCTCACGAGAAGGGTATCCGGGCGAATGAGCTCCTCCAGGTCGTCGGGGTGCACAAACCCATCTGCCCGCGGTGAGACCATCGAGACGTCGTAGCCGAGCGACTTCATGTGCAGGACCGTCTGGAGAACGGCCTTGTGCTCGAACTCAGAGCAGATGATGTGCCCCG
>JBMNUL010000080.1:0-11565 GCA_050946255.1 Coriobacteriales bacterium
AGTTTGTGTGAGCCTTTTGAAAAAATGACGTTGGTTATTGGAAAAGGAGATGTTGCTTTTTCAGTTAATTTCAAGGTATGCGAATTACATAAAAATCAGAAAAATATTAGGTGTTTTGTCGCAGGGGAGTAGGGTCCCTGCATGCAGTAGGGTGCATGTGTGCGACGGAAACGGATAGGGTGGAAATGGACAAGAGAACCGAAAGAACCAGAAGGGCTTTGAAAAGAGCCTTGATCGAGTTGTTGTCCGAGAAGTCTTTAGACCAGATCTCGGTCAACAATCTCACGAAGCTTGCGGGCTTGAACCGCGGGACCTTCTATCTTCACTACAGGTCCATCTCAGACATGATGGAGAAGATTACTGGTGAGATAGTCGATGAGCTCAACGCTGCCATCGCCGATTGCGATAAGGGCGATATCGATGATGTTGCCTACAACATAACGCTGTGCATTTTCAACTTCTTCAACGAGGGCAGAGACCTTTATACCAAGCTCTTCAGCGACAGGGGAGACCAGAAGTTCGTGAACACCGTTGGGTCAAGCCTCCGCAAGTACACATTCATGGCTTTCCGCGATAACGGGCTCAGCGAATTCAAGAACGGCATGGGAGCCGCATTCGTCAGCGGAGGAGTTGCCAGCGCCGTGTCGGAATGGCTCGTGACAGAGTCTACCGCCACACCAGAGGAGATGGCCAAACTGCTTTCCGAGATCATTCTGGGGAAGTATGATTTCTTCCACAAAGAAGATTCCTCTAGAATCTAGAATGAATTCTGAGGAAAGGTGATCTTATGCGAGTCGGGATAATCTCTGATACACATGGCGTGCTGCCGGATTCTATTTATTCGGCTTTCGAGAACGTGGACAGAATTCTGCATGCTGGGGACATCGGGTCCCCCTCTGTGCTGTATGAACTCCAGTCCATCGCTCCCGTGGCGGCCGTGTTGGGCAACTGCGATTATTCCGACATCAGCCCGGACGTTGGCAGGATCTCTCAACCCGTTATTGGGGGACTGAGGTTCAAGGTCGTCCATAAATACAAGGACCTCGGCTTCCCAGACGGAGATGCTGATGTCTATGTTTGCGGCCATACGCATGAGCCCAACCTTGTTGTCAAGGATGGAAAGTACCTGATAAACCCAGGTTCTGCCAGCGAGCCCAGAGGTGAATCGGGGAAATCTGCCGCAATAGTGAACGTTGTGGATGGCAAGGTTTTCGGAGTCGAGTTCAAGCAGCTCTAGCAGTTTTCAGAGCGTGGGAAACATCAAGTTGCAAATTGCATCTTTATTTAAACTTTTGCATGCTCTTAGATTCATTACGAACCATTGTAGCGCGCTCAACATTCGAGTATATTTAAGTACTGTGATAGAAGGATTCGCGGGTTTATGCCCGCGTTTCCAATGTTTTCTGGAGCAAACGCTTCGAAAGTCTTCAGTCAGGAAGAGAGGTCCATATGTACGAAAAGCTTTTCTCGCCCTGCAAGATCGGAAACATGGAGATCAGGAACCGAATTGTCATGACCTCCATGGGCAACGGCTATTCAAATGGCGATGGAATTGCGACTGATACCGATGTCAACTATTACGCTACCAGAGCCAAGGGAGGCGTCGGTCTCATCATGACCGAGTGCGTGACCGTAGAGCATACCCACGGTGGTGGCAACGACAAGCAGATGTCACTCGGATATGACGAGGTCATCCCCAGCATGCAGAAACTCACCGAGGCTGTTCACAAGTACGGTGCCAAGATCGGTTGCGAGATCTACCATTCCGGCCGTCAGGGTGTTGCGGGCGAGGGAGAGACCCTTCCGGCTCCTAGCGCTCAGGAGTGCCTGCTCGTTCACCAGCCTGTTCACGAGATGACCAAGGACGAGATTAACGAGATGGTCCAGAAGTTCATTGACGCCGCCGTGCGAGTCAAGAAGTCTGGATTCGACGCAGTCGAGGTCCACGGTGCACATGGATATCTGCTCAGCGAGTTCATGAGCCCGTATACCAACCATCGTACGGATGAGTACGGTGGAAGCCGCGAGAACCGCCTGCGCATCGTCAAGGAGATCATTGACGGAATCCGCGAGGCTTGCGGCCCGGATTACCCGATCATCGTTCGTTATTCCGCAGATGAGTACCTGCGCTTCAATGGCATCGAGGATGGAATCACCATCGATGAGGGCGTTGAGATCGGCAAGATGCTCGCTTCCTTTGGCATCGATGCCCTTGACGTCAGCGCTGGAATTTACGAGACGATGAACGAGGCCTGGGAGCCCGTGGGATTCCAGCAGGGCTGGAAGATCACCAACGCTGCCGAGGTCAAGAAGAACGTTGACATCCCCGTCATCGGCTGCTCCGTCATCCGCGACCCAGCGTATGCAGAGATGGTCCTCGAGAAGGACTATGTCGATTTCGTCGGTTCTGCAAGGCAGTTCCACTGCGACCCCGAGTGGCCGAACAAGGCCAAAGATGGTCGTACTAATGAGATCCGCAAGTGCATCTCCTGCCTGTCCTGCATGGAGTCTCTGATGGCCGGTCAGAACGTAATCTGCGCAGTCAATCCCGAAGCTGGACTCGAGGGCGAGTATGCCAACATCAAGAAGGACGGAGACGGTCGTGTGGTCGTCATCGTCGGTGCCGGACCAGCTGGTATGGAGGCCGCACATGTGCTGGCAAGGAGGGGCTTCAAGCCTATCATTCTCGAGGCAAAGTCTCAGGTCGGAGGCCAGCTCGAGTATGCTAACAAGCCTCCTATGAAGGACAAGATGAACTGGTTCATCGAGTATCAGCGTGCGATGATGGAGAAGCATGGCATCCAGATCATGCTCGACACCCCCGCGACGGTTGAGACCCTCAAGCACTTCAACCCCTACAAGATCATCTGGGCTGCCGGCTCTTCGCCAGTCAAGCCCCGTTCCATCGAGGGCCTCGACCTTCCCTGCGTCGTCACGCCTCCCGATGTGCTTTCCGGCAAGGTCAAGTTCTTTGGCAAGAAGATTTGCGTGGTCGGTTCCGGAATGACCGGTATCGAGACCGCAGAGCTGCTTGCCGAGCAGGGCAACCAGGTTGACGTCTACGAGATGGCAGACGATATCGGACCGGGCATGCACTTCCAGAACCTCATCGACGTTCTCGGCCGCACTGGCGCACATGGCGTCGGACTCTTCCCGAAGCACATGCTCGTCAAGGTCACCGATGGTGCAGCAGAGTTCAAGAACACCGAGACCGAGGAGACCGAGACCGCGACGTTCGATTACCTGGTCCTTTCGCTTGGCGTCAGGGGAAATCAAATTCCCGAGGACATTTCCGCTGCATTCCCTGATATAATCAACGTAGGCGATAGCGAGAAGGCAGGCAGGCTATCACATGCAACTGCCACCGCTTACAAGGCGGCATTCGAGCTCTAGGCCACATTGACAATGTTTATTAGCCCGGCGACCACCGGGCAACGAAAGCGGGGCGTCTCTTGCGAGACGCCCCGTTTCGGTTTTGTTTGAAGATCGGTCTTTGCAGTTGACTCAGGTCGTTCAGTTTTTACAAGCCATTTTTTAAGCTCAATATTGGGATTTTCATGAAGAGCATTTAAGGGCTTGGTGAAAAATTCTCAAGTTATTTGAGCAGAAACCCAGTGGCTATATTTCGGGGCATTGAAGATGCATTCAGATATGAAAAAGGTGGCCAAAGTCCCTCTACAGAGCCATCGACCACCTTTAGAATTTGTAATGTGCACAATTCTCGCCTAATTGGCAAGGCACTGGAAAACACGACTAAATGTCGAGGGATTCGAGCCACTTTGCAACCTTCTGCTCCGTAGCCCTGTTCATCATCGTTCCAGGGAGAACCTTCGTGTCATCCGAAAGGCTGGGAATGATGCTCGCGTTTGACCTGCCATAGCCACTCCCACCGGAGGTTGCAAACGGGACAATCGTCTTTCCACTGAAATCGTTGGCCTCTAGGAAGGTGTTGACGATGGTTGGTGCAACTCCGCACCAAATTGGGAATCCGAGAAAGACCACATCTGCATCGGCAAGCTTATCGCAGTTACCCTTTATCTCCGGTCGAACGCCGGGGACCTTCATCTCCTGCACGCTCCTGCACTGCTCGTTCGGCCAGTAAAGATCGTCTTCGGTGTAGGGAACCAGCGGCTCGATCGCGTAGATATCGGCGCCCGCTTCCTTAGCTATCATCTCTGCGACCCTTTTTGTAGTTCCCCTTTCGGCAGAAAAGTAAATTACCAGCTTCTTGCTCATCATCTTTCACCTCTCCAATATTCCTTCGTTGTATTGGCTCACTTTGATTTTTTGACTTCTCCAACTATCTGCGTATATCAGTTGCGAAAATAAAAAAATTTCGAAACAGGTTATTCCTTAGGCAGGGTCATCTACTGTTCTGGGTCCTCTTCATTATTTTGCTCTGGCGCCCCTTCGCCTGGGACCTCTTCCTTTTCAATTAGATACCGGATCCTCTGCATCTTGATGTCGAGCATGTTGCTTATCTCGGCACATTCCTTGAGGTCGCTGGAAATCTGCTGGAGCTTGTTTTCGTCGAGGTCCTTCTTGTACCTGAGCTGGTGCTCCAGATTCCCCCAGAATTCCATCGCGATCGTACGGAGCTGAATCTCCACTTTCACGTACTTTTTCTCGGTTGGAAGGTAGATCGGCGTCTCTATTATCAGGTGGAGACTGCGGTAACCGTTCTCTTTCGGCTTCTCGATGTAGTCCTTGCGTGCTATTACCCTTATGTCGTCCTGATCGGTGAGGTATTTCTCGACCATGTAGATGTCGTCGATGAAGGAGCAAACCACTCTCACCCCTGCAATGTCGTCCAAGTTGTACTGCATGGAATCGAGCGTCAAAGGGTAGTTTCTCCTGCGCAGCTTCTCTGCAATGCTCTCCGGGGATTTCACCCTAGAATGGATGCTCTCTATGGGAGTGCGCTCCTGCTTGAGAGAGAAACCCTCGTTTAAAATGTTGAGCTTTGTCTCGGTTTGCAAGATGGCGCATTTATAGTTCGACATTAACTGCGTGAACTCGTTGGCAAAGTTTACAGCCTGCTTGACCGAGTTAGGATCGAATGTCTGGAAGGCGTTGTATAGCCTTTGGACGAGAGTCTCATCCAAGAGTTCGTTTTGTTCTGGCATTTACTTGTTTTCCCTTAGTTCTCGAAATGCAATGCCGCTTTGGATAGTGCATCGCTAGTTATAGGTGGAATTTTTCTTGCAGCGTTTTGTTGATTTGGCAAATTAGGCAATTGAGATTATATCCAGCTTTGATAACGCTTTCCATTCTTTTGTACTTGTGGAAAACTATGCCCTCTAAACGGGAGAAATCAATGAGGTCCTCACGGGAATCTCCATATTCGATGGTTTTCAAGTGTTGTTGGGGATGGAAGCAATCGCCTTTTCCGATGCTTGCAGAAACATTGAGATCCCAACGTGTTATCTGAGAGAAGATATCCCCGGAGTGGAACATGCTAGTGGCTCTGGATATACTCCAGCTGCTTGTCGACCCATTCAACATGCGTCATCTTGCTCAGCGGTGGAACAGTATCTTCTCCCAAGATCAAATCGGTCAACAACCTGGGAGTTCTTCCCCCGACGTAAACAGAATTCATGCACGATACGCAATAGGTGACAACTTCCTCGCAGGGCATTGATTCTGCTCTTGTCTTCATTGAATCGATCACAGTTTTCTCATCGGTTTTCCCATACAGGCTGTCCCCACAACATATTGAATTCATAGAGTGGTGTTCGTTTTCGATGACATCTATATCCATGTCTTTCAACAACGTTCTGACCTCTTGATGGATTGAGGGCATAGCTTTTGCCGTGCACGAATCCTGGATGCTTACTTTCAAACCAGTGTATTGGGGAAGGGGATAGTCTCCATTTTCATGGATAACGCTCCATAGCGATTTCAGAGTCAGAGTGTCATCTTGGTTCTTCAAGCGCATGGCACAGCTAGAGCACACGAATATCACAGTAGAGCTTTTCGGAATTGTCATTTCATGCCGGCAGCATGTGTCATAGCGTTTAATTCCAGGAAAATGTTGCCCAAGATAACCCATTATCTTCAGCGATGTTTCCGGCTTGTATAATTCAAATGCGCATCCCGGCATGAAATATATGTTGTCCATTTACGCAGCCTCGTTTATTTCGATTGCCATTTCATTTCCGGTCGAAGATGCAGATGTTCTCGCAATGAGAAGTGTGGGGGAACATGTCTACCGGCTGGATCTTCTCGATGTGGTATCCATTGCGAATCAGATTCTCGGCGTCTCTTGCCTGGGTCTTTGGGTTGCACGAGATGTAGACTATGCGCTCAGGTCTCATTTTCTCGAGTGCTCCCAGGAATTTCTCGTCGCATCCGCTTCTAGGCGGGTCTAGGAACACCACGTCAAAGGATGCTCCGTCCTTGGCACATTCCGTCATGAAGTCACCTGCATCATCTGTGTGGAAATCGATGTTTTCCATGCCATTTGCCCTGGCATTCGACTTGGCGTCCCGAATCGCTGTGGCATTGGACTCCACGCCCACGACTCTGCCTGCACGCTTGCTGGCGATGATCCCAATTGTCCCGGTGCCGCAATAGGCGTCTAGGACAGTGTCGTCCTTTCCCAGATCTGCCATTTCGATTGCACTTGCGTAGAGCTTCTCCGTTTGGATTGGGTTCACCTGGAAAAACGAGGAAGCTGAGATCCTGAAGCGGCAGCCGCAAAGTTCTTCCGAGATCCACCCCTTGCCCCAGAGCACGTGCTCGCGTTCGCCGAGCACAACGTTGGTCGCGCGCTTGTTGATGTTCATGATGACGGTCGATATCTCTGGATGCGCTTTTCGAAGCTCCCTCACGAATGCCTTGGAAGACCTGAACTGCTCTCCCGTGCAAACGAGGCAGACGAGCACCTCTCCGGTTGCCCTCGAGACCCTGATGAGAACATAGCGCAGGAAGCCAGTGCCCCTGTCCTCGTCGTATGCACGCAGCTTGAAGCTCTTGGCAAGGGATGCAATCGTCTGAAGTATCGGTGTCGCAGCTTGATTCTCCACGAGGCAGTCGGGTCTCTGCACGATTCTGTGGCTGCCACGAGCATAGAGGCCATATCTTATAGTGCCGTTCCTGCCCGGTGCGAACGGCACGATGATCTTGTTCCTGCAATGCAGCGGCTTGTCCATTCCAATGATCGGGTACATCAGAGAGTTTGGAGCGATATCGTCGAAAACATCGGCGATATCGTCCTCCTTGCGCTTCAGCTGGATTGGATATGGCACGTTCAACCACTCGCACCCGCCGCATTTCCCGGAAGCAGGGCAGTTGTAGGTCTTGTATCCCATCGTCCGTTAGGCCTTGAGATTGAATTCCCCGTCGCTTGAATCTGAGAGTTTCTTCAGGGCCTCGTTTGCCTTTGCCCTGACTTCCGGATCGCTTGAAAGCGCCGGTAGCTCCCAGGGCATTTCCTCCATTGCCTCGACCATCTCGTCGATCTTGTTGAAGGGAATCGTGATGGTGTGCAGGCCGGCAGGGTAGACGTGTCTGGTGCGCATCCCATGGTGCAACCCGGTTGTGCTGAAGTTCATCTTCCCGCTAAGATATGGGTACGAGTAGGTCCAGGCGCAGCTCATCACGCATGATGTGCGGCTCTCCCAAAGATCTCCCGAAATGTAGCTGCTGGCTCGGAAGATGATGTCGGTCTGCTCGATGTTCGCGACGCAGAAGATGAGGTCCGGGTCGAAATCGCAGTCTGCGACGGGGCAGAACTCTACGTAGCGGATGCTTCCCAGCACTGGTGTCGGATAGCTGTTGTGGAGCTTCGCGTTTGCAGCTTGTGACCTGAATACTCCTAGTGCCGGCCCTGCTTCTCCAGCTGCCATCGATCCGGGCTTCGGTTCCATTCCGAGGGCATACTTTCCGCAGCAGTTGTCGTTGTCCTTGTCGATGTAGAAATGCTTGCCAGTGTCCTGAGCTAGGCGTGCGAACTGGCAGAAGGAGAGCACTTCCTCAGTGTGCTCGACCCCCTCGGGAGCGTTGTAGCGGAACTTGATGGCTATTGCCGGCAATTCCAAGTTGAGCTTTTCAAACTGGTCTTTGGCATTTTGGCTGAGCATCTGCGAACCTCCTGGAGTCCACGGAAAACTGCTATTGCCACGATAGCTAAAGTGGATACCAATATGCAAGCATGCCAACCAACGTGATAGAGATTTTTAGGGTAATCACAACCCGCCAGACTGGCGGGTTGCACTGAGGTTGCATAGTCTCAACCCCAACCTAAAAAGAAGGTGCAGCAGCCACTACTAGGGTAAAGGGGCATAAGGTACGCAACGAAATTGAATCATAGATTGAATCCGGCATTTTCTAACAAAACAGGTCAGCTCCTGGAAAAGAGCTGACCTGCGTGTTTGCAATGGCGCGCCCGGGGGGATTCGAACCCTCGACCGTCGGATTAGAAGTCCGGTGCTCTATCCAGCTGAGCTACGGGCGCATCGCAGAGAATAGTTTAACGCATGAACAGGCTGGGGTTTTCCACTAAATCGCATTACTCGGAGAAACGAGAAAATTGATTGCCTTCAACATCCTAAGGTCTGTGTAATCAAACTTGACGATAATCCTCGGCAAAATACTCTTTTTGTTTCAAAAGGGAACTTTAAATATTAAATGATTTAAATTTAAACGCTTTAAAGCTGACATTCGAAAATTTAAAATTTTTTATTGCAAGGCTTTGAAAGATAAGGAGAGGAGTGTATTTGTATGACTGCTACAGCACCTGTATTTAACAAGAGCAGGGCGTGGGCGGTCGCTATCACCAACGTACTGGGATGCGTCGGCGTGGGCCTGATGTCCTATAAGGGCATGACCACGTTGAACCTCGTCATCGTGTACTTTGGTATCGACTACACCACGTACGGTGGAATTGCTGGAATCATGTTTCTGTTCGCCCTAGCTACTGCCTTGCCGGCCGGGGCGATAGTCGCGAAGTTGGGGGCTTCGCGATTAGCCAAGATCTGCCTGATCTTGATTTTCATAGGAACGATATGCCCCACAATCCTGCTCTTGGCCTGCGGAAGGGCCACGAACTACTTGCTCATGAGCTGCTTGGGCATCCCGTGCATGCTCGGTTGGGGCGCCATGACGGTTGCCAATACCATGCTCGTGTCCGACTGGTTCCCGCCCACGAAGCGTCCTCTGCCGATGGCTATCAACTCGATGTTCACGCCGGTTGCAATGCTGGCCGTGCTGTTCCTCTCTACGCCGCTCATCAACATGGCATCCACTGAGGGCTACACCGAGGCAGAGCTCACGATGACCTTCGGACAGAGCCCATATGGCGTCGTCACCGTTACCGTTGCATTCACGATCTATGTGACCATAGTCACGATCTTCGCGATGTTCATTATCAAGAACCCGAAACCCGAGAACTCCTTCATCGGCGTCAACTCCGCCAATGAGGAGGCTGGCGTTGCAGAGCAGGTTTCCTCAGATGCAGGTCGCGCCCGCGAGGGTTATACAAACCTCGGAATCAGGATTCTCATCATCATGTTCTTCTGCTATACATGGGGCGCCAACTGCTTCGCAAACTACTGGCCTACCTATGTGGAATCCGACGTCTCGATGGGCGGCTTCAACATCCCGCCTCAGGATGCGAACATGATTTCCACGATTGTGGCCTTCACCGAGATCGTAGCCGGCATCATCGTCGGTTGGGGACTCACGAAGGTCAACCATGATAGATGGTGGCTCATCATCCTCATCGTGGCGCTTGCGGTCGCGGTCAACAACGTGCTGGAATTCCAGGTCCCAAGCGCAGGCTGGTTCGTGCCGATCCTGATCCTCTATGGCTGTACTCAGGAGATGTGGCCTCCGATCACATTCACGTTAGCCCCCGAGCTGCTCGATTCGCCCAAGGCGCTCGGCAATGCACTGGGGCTCATGTCGTTCATCAACAACCTGTCTGGAACGATCATTTCCACCACCAACGGAATCATCGCCGACAATTGGGTCAATGTTCCTGGTGGTACCTGGAACGCCTTCGGCGTGCCTCTGGGAATCAGTGCGGCCGTCATGGCTATCATGGCCATCCTCATCGTTTGGTACTGGAGGAAGCGTTGGAACGTTCTCAAGGCCCGTGCTGCGGAGAAGCTGGCTGCTCAGCAGGCCGCAGCCGCACAGGCCGACACTGCCGCTGCTGCAGTGTAGCTCTTGTCTGAGAAGTTCTCTTTAAGAGGAACTTCGCCGACTATATAGAACGACTCGTGCCCGCGTCGTGTCCTGTGGATGCGGTGCGGGCACGCGAGAAAGGGGTGATCTAATGAACCCGGATCTCGAGGCTCTGTTCTATGAGATCGAGCCCAGGGATTTCAAGCTCGGGAGCTGGTGCAAATCTCCCATGGCCTATTTCAGGGGAGAAGAGGACATCCCAGATGCAGTGCTCCGCGCTGGGTTCCAGGTTATCGAGGCTCCCGTTACGATGGAGGAGGAACCCGTCTGCCACAGGGAGGAAGAAACCATCTTTATCCTTGGCGCCACGCTGCCGGACGTGTTCTCGTCTTTCGACGCTGAGGTCCAATTCTATATGGGGCCGTCGTTGGACAAGATGGAGAAGATAGTCGTCACAGAGCCAACTACAATCAGGGTCCCCAAATATTGGTGGCATGGGCCTCTGAAGTTCGTGCGAGTGGACAAGCCCGTGCTGTTCCAGGCCTCGCTTCAGGCTGGTCGCCCAGGTGTGATCAAGGCTGTTGAGCATTCTGGGAAACAGCTCCTCATGTTCTTGGAGGAGGATGCTCATCTCGACGAGGGAGGTGCCGGAAAGAGCGTCAAATCGGTGTCGTGGACCGCAATAAACGAGGATGGGGTCGAGCGGTATACCGAGAAGGGGGCATATGACCAGGCCAAGGCCCCGAAGGGAACGGAGTGCGTGATCCAGCCTGGCTACAAGTCCAAGCCTTATTCGGATGCCACCACGCTCTTGCATCCAAAACCCTCGCTTTCGGTTGAGGTGACCGAGAAGGTTCTCGCCATGCCGAGGGAGGAGACCAAATGGGGAGACTGGTGTCCCTCTCCTCAGACATATTTCAGGGGCGACATCTATATGGAGAACGCCACATACAACGTGGGGTGGCAGGTGTTCACCGGGCCGATCGACATGGAGGAACCCCATTTCCACATGGGTATCGACGAGTACATCTTCTTCGTCGGAGCCAACCCGCTCGATATCTTCGACTTCGATGCCAAGATCGATTTCGCCATTGGGTTCGACAGAGACCATATGGAGTCGAGGACGATCACGAAACCCACCGTCGTGAGGTTGCCACCGACCGTTTGGCACTGCCCGATAAAGTTCAGGGAGATGAAGAAGCCCCTCGTGTTCCAATCGGCATTCCCAGATGGGACATGGGGAACCATCACCCGCGGAAACGAGCCCCCAGTGGACAAGGGATATTTCTCACGCACCTACATGTACGACTACATGGGCGACAACGTGAGGTTCTGCCGTTTCAACGAGAAGAAACGCTGCAACATCTGCGGCGAGTGCTTCCCCAAACAGGAGATTGAGGAATAGCTCGGGGCAAAGTTGCCAATAGCTGCGAT
>JBMNUL010000081.1:0-11512 GCA_050946255.1 Coriobacteriales bacterium
GACATCTACAGCCCGGATCCAGAACAGCGCATAGTGTCCGCTTGCGAGAACCTCGTGGGCCCCATCGCGGTAATATCCGCCGACTTCCATGTGCTGGGGTGCTCTCAAAACTTTTCTGATCCGCCCCCGAACGCTCAATGGGCGTACATGTTACACAACCGCATGCTACCGCTCGACACCGAGACCTTTTCTCGCGCTGGCGAGTTGATGGAGCTCATGAACCACCCAGTTCAGATGGCGGAATTCATTCAAGAAAATGCTGCCCCATTTGACTATTCCCTTTTCAATGCATATTACGATGCCAAGGGCAAATTGCTCGGTTTCCTGATAATCGCCAGCCTAAATCCAATCACGCCTTTTGACAAAGACATCGCGGGCATAATAGTGCAAGCACTTCAAGTTACCAGTAGAAAAGTGGAGCTGCCGGTTCGTATCGATATGCCGGATAACTCCGACGAGGCCATGCTTATGAAACTTCTGACTGGAGAAGAGCCAGCTTTATCCGAGATATATTTCAAGGCTATGTACCCGTCAATGACAGAGGCTCGCTTCCATGTGGTGGTTGCCCAACCTCCCCATGACTATGGTCTGCCAAACGCACGGAAGAGGCTTTTCGAGCTATTCGACCAGAGCGTAATCGCCGTCCACAACCATCAGATTATCCTCCTGGTTTGGGATGATGAGACATCACCAGAACCTGAGTTTGTGAACAAGCTCTCAGACTTATCCAGGAATACCTATCTTCGGTTTGCCGTGAGCAACCCGTTTCTCAGATTGCTAGATGGACGCTATTACCTCGATCAGGCAACCTATGCGCTGGGGGCGAGCGCGACACAGGATGCCGTTGCCGATGCCGGCGTGACATTGTTCAAGGACGTCGCCATCTCCTACATAACCGGCGACCACGAACATGAATCCCGTTTAAGGGCGAGGCACCCGGCTGTATTCGCACTTGAACAGCTTGACCGCAAGAAAGACAGCGACTTGTTGGCAACATTGCGCACATATCTGCTGTGCGAGCGCAGCGTCAACCAGGCGGCGGAGATGCTCTATGTGCATCGGAATACGGTGATGTATAGAATCAATCAGATCAAACAGCTGGGAATCTTGGATTTGGAAGATCATCGCGACCGCGCTTATCTCATGCTTTCTCTTTTCATGGATGAAACCGAATCGGAACTTTCGGATGCCAACAGGGACGTTAGTTCTTAGTGACATTGTGCCAGCATCACATAATTCTGAAGAATCTAAGCTTCTATTTGGGATTTCAGAACATGGAAATCTTGAATTTACACACTTATTCTGATGACGTCACGGGCAGAAATTAGACGTTATTTATTTGAAAATTTGTTGGCACGACGTGAGGATTACCTGTCAGTTTTTTCGTGCTGGCAACACATGTAAATCTCGTTTGATTCTGCTTTGGTTATCAGAATTCTCGACTTGAAGAGGAGACCAACCATGATGAATTCCCGTGAAAACGCCTTGGCCACCATCAATTGGACAACCCCAGAATACGTTCCTCTAACCAGCGAGTTCGCCATTGTAGGAATGTCAATTACCCCGCAACTTGAGCAACCCATGTTGCCTGGGAAAGGAGTCGACCCTTTTGGAGTGAGCTGGGTCGTCACCAGTGCCGGAGCGATGCACGACACGAAGGTGCCTCCAATGTTTTCTGAAATTGAGGAATGGCGGGATTATGTGCATATCCCTAATCTGGACAAAGTGGATTTTAAGGGTGCTGCTGAAGCCGAGATGTCTGCTTTCAACCGCGATGAGAAGCTCGTTGTCTACTATTCCCCATGCGGGGCATTCGAACGTCTGGCGGCTTTCATGGGGTTCACAAATGCCCTTATCGCATTAGCCGAGGACCCAGATGAGTGCCGTGAATTCTACGAGGCGATCACCGACTACAAGATTGCCGTAGCCGAGCGAATCGTAGATGCCTTCGGCATCGATGTTTACTACAACTTTGATGATGTGGCCACGGCCAGAAGCATGTTCATGTCTCCTGATACATATCGTGAGGTCATCAAGCCGTGCCACGCTAGGCTAGCCAAGGCCGTCATCGACATGGGGGTCATCTTTGGGGAGCACACCTGCGGCAAGTGCGAGGACGTGGTTCCCGATTACGTGGAGTTTGGCGCAAAGATCTGGAATTCCGCCCAGACCATGAACGACATTTCAGGCCTGCAAGATCGCTTCAAAGGACAGCTGGTTATCGAGGGCGGCTGGGATTCCTCTGGACGTCCTGGCTACATCGAAGCCACTGAGGAGGAAGTCCGTGCCGAGACACGACGCTGCTTGATCGAATATGGGAGCAAAGGCGGTTTTATCCTCATGCCAGTGATGTTCAACGAGCGTGGCAACTCCCTGCTTGTCGGAGACGACCGCTTGGCTGCCGTTGCAGACGAGTGGATGAAGTACCGCGACTTGGAGAAGCTGAAGGCTGGGGCCTTTGCCTGATGCACCGCTGGCCTATTTGAGGCTTTCAGTGTCGAAGCTCTCCCATGATTTTCAATCTCAAGTTTATTGCGAGAAATAGATTTCCGGATTTGTTTCTGGAGAGATACTGTCGGGGAGAGACAAGTAGCTGCGAGCAAAATATATGCAGCAAAACGTGAGCCGGGTTGCCAGGAGACATCCCGGCTCTACGTGTAAGGGGGTGGTCGTGAATGTTCATCGAGCCGTAGCTCTCCAAAGATCCCGGCTCTACGTGTAATGGAGTGGTTCTCTCGACATTCGACTTAGCAAGGTGGACTTTTCTCTTGAAAGAAATAATTCAAACTAAAACGGAGAATAAAGAACTCACTAAGCCTAGACATTAGAAAGTCAAAGCAAAGCGAGGAACAATCGACCAAGACATGAGCTGGGAATAAATTTTTCAATATTTTGACGCTGATTTTGTGATAACTGCACACGCCATTTCTGAAAACATGCTAGCTTCTGAACAACCCGAATTCATTGTGCACAATTTTCAAAAAGTGTAAAAAATATCATCGCGATTCGCAATTCCATTCGGGACGGTCGTTTCAGGGGGCAATGACCAATGAGAGCGAAAATCGGCGCTGCAATACTAGGCATCACACTTTCACTGGTTTTCTGCTTCGGATGCTCAGGCTGCGCTCCAGATATTTTCAAGAGCATCGATTCAACAGATCAAGAGATATTGGACATGAGCGATGAGATCACAGAGCGTGATATCGCGACGGCTGAGCGTATAGGCGGCACCGAAGAGATAATCTCCTCGCTCAAGCAGGGAGATTGGTCCTCGTATAACGTAAAGGAAGGGATTCGCGAGGCCGAGGCAGCAGAGGACCATCTAAGCGAGCGCTACGGCGTCGGTTTCCAGGCGAACAAGGTGATCCAGTCCAGCGGTTTCATGGTAGAAGCCGACACGATAACCTTGACGATTACCTCTGGTCCCTTCGAAGGCGACACGTGCAAGTGCTCCTTCTATCCGAACGGAAAGCCCCAGACAGGCGAGCCTGAATGGGCTGACAACTACCTCTACGTGAGATTCCACGAGGAGTATGAGTCAAACGCCCAGGCAGCGGCGGATGAAGCCTTCGGCGACCTGCCGGAGAATACCTGGGTGTGCGACATCAAGATGGACGACGACCCCTACCCTGAGGTCATGAATGATGTCAACGACCCTGAGAAGAAGGTGACCCTAGCTCCCGATGTCTCCTTCGCGGACGCCGGCCCCTATCTTGACGGGCGAATTTGGATAGACATCGCGGCGGAGTCCAACCTCACCGAGGAGGAGTACAAAGCGCGTGTCGACAAGATGGTCTCCTCCTTGAAAGATCGCGGCATCTACATCTATTGGCAAGCCCACAAAATCACCAAGCATCTTGACGGAGCCGAGTTCACCATCGATTGGGCAACGGAAGCTATCAAGTCTGGTGATGAAGAGTGGAGGCTCTCCGGATTAACTTATTAAGAGGCTGCGACATAAAGTGAGCAGGCTGTGTTCGGAAACATCGGTAATAGGGCTCGGCAACATCATGTACGAGCCTGGTGCCATTACCCCCGAACATGTTGTAGGAGCAACGCTTCAAATCATTGAATCAAACATGTTGTGATTGTGGTACACTGCAGCTGCAATTAACAAAGGTGTGTCCTATTTCAGAAGGATGCGGTTTTTGCCGCACCGTTGAAGAGACGTAGGAAGACTGCCAAGCAAAACGCGAAAGCGTCGAGTTTGGCAGTCTTTTTTTGTTGCACCGATGTGCAGGGTGGAAGGCTTCAGCCGGCACTAGAGGATGCACAAGAAAGGGAAAAGGTTTCTCACATGTACTTGATGGTGGACAATTACGATTCCTTTACCGCAATGCTCGCAAGCTACTTTACCGAGTTGGGTGCTGATGTGCTCACGCTTCGTAACGACGACGTGAGCGCTGCTTCGATGCAAGAGCTGAACGAAGAGAACAATCTGGAAGGGGTCATCATCTCCCCCGGCCCCAAGAACCCCGATGACTGCGGCAATTGCAAGGAGATCATCCGCTGGGCCGCAAGCAAACATGTTCCGCTTCTGGGAGTGTGTTTGGGACATCAGGTTCTCGCAAGCTTATATGGCGCACGTGTATCGCGAGGGAGCCGCCCAATGCATGGGAAGGTTTCGTTATTGCATACGAACGGCATGGGGCTGTTCTCCGGGCTTCCACGCGAATTTCCCGTTACGCGATACCACTCTTTGGTCGTTCAGGAGGGAAGCCTTCCTTCTGTTTTGAAAGTCGACGCGCGAACCGATGACGGTGCGGTCATGGCGATTCGCCATGAGGATTTGCCGCTGTTCGGCGTCCAGTTTCATCCCGAGGCTGCACGAACCCGCTATGGCCATGAGCTGATCTCAAACTTCATGGAAGTGTGCGCTCATGAGCATGTTTGATATTTGTGCCGTTACGGTTTCCGCAACGTGCTTTGCGCGAGTGTACCCAACTGCAAGATTCACGAAAAGGAGTCCGGAATGTCCAATGAGCATGACGAGACAGAAAAGATAATGCCCGATGACGGGCTCTATTTCGGCCTCGGCGTCTTTGAAACGATAGCGCTCGAAAATGGAACGCCGATCTTCTTCCGGGAGCACCTTGTGCGGATGGTCACCTCGCTTAAACGCTTGGGCATAAACGTTAAGACTCACGAGATTGTCACACTTGCAAAGAACGCTTGCCAGGACAATGCAAACCGGGGAAGCAAGGTCTTGAAGCTGGTAGCCACGGAGAAGAATCGGCTAGCATCCGTGCGAACGAATCTCTACAGCGACGAGCGCCGTACCGAAGGCTTCGTTTGCGAATTCAGCAAGGTGCGTCGTAACGAAACATCACCGTTGGTGACTATGAAGACGCTCAATTATGGCGATTGCATTTTGCTGAAACGAGAAGCGCTTTCACACGGCATTGATGAGCCGATCTTCTTGAATACAAAGGGCTTGATTTCAGAAGGAGCCACAAGCAACGTCTTCGCCTTGATAGACGGCGAAGTTGTGACACCGCCTGTTTCTTGCGGGCTGCTTCCCGGGGTCATGCGGGATTTTGCGATTCGGGTGACAGGAGCGAAGGAGCATCCCCTATTGCCCGAAGAGCTAATGCGTGCCGATGAGGTGTTTCTGACCAACTCCCTGATGGGAGCCATGCCGGTGCGCAGGATTGGCACGCAAGTATTTTCACACGGCGGCTATACGGTGGCACAGCAAATAAACGAAGCATATCGGGAAGAGGTGTCCGCCACATGCGAGCGCTGGAATGGAGAGGAAGATCCGTGGGTGCAACTGTCTGGGAGGTAAGCAACTATAAACCGCTTAGCGATGTCTTTGAAATGCTGAAAGATGATGACCAGGTCGCTTTCTTGGATTCGTCTGAGCATGGTGAACAAGGCCGCTTTTCGATAGTTGGCTGCAAGCCATTTCTCACGATAGAGCAGTCAGATGGAGAGTGTTTGGTAAATGGAGAGCCCTCAGATGCCGACTTCTTCGACACCTTGAGCGGAGCTTTGCGAAATTATTACGAACCGAACGAAACGCATCTCCCCCTAACAAGCGGTGCGATTGGATACCTCGGGTATGATTTCGGGCGCGAGCTCAATGGTGTGCCCACTCGCCATGCGACAGAGGCTTCTGGTGCTCTTGGTGGTTCAAGCTCGTCAACCGCTCCCGCGTCTGGAGTCTCCCCCGGTTCTAACCCCTCCCCCACTATGCCCGATGCGCAAATGGTGTTCTACGACATCCTCCTCATAGAAGATCACGAACGGGAAAAGCTGTACGCATGTGCACAGGGACAAACCATCTCCCCCGATGAAGCTCGAAAATGGGTGGATTCACTTGTGGAATCTTTCACTGAGGCGCCGCACCCCTCGCGAAACCACACCCTTGCTGATTTCTACTCGCCCTTCTCCGAGCAGGAGTATCAGCAGGCGCTGGCCCGAATGGTGGAGTACATGCTCGACGGGCACATCTATGTGGCGAACATGACCCAGCAGCTAACGATGAAAGCGCCTCAGCCACCCTACGATATTTATCGGTACCTGCGCACGTTCAATCCCGCGCCCTTTTCGGCATATTTGCGCGGACCTGGCTTCGACGTTTGCTGTTCGAGCATGGAGCGATTCCTGTTCGTGCGGGACGGCCATGCAGTCACCCGCCCGATAAAGGGCACACGTCCGCGTGGGAAGACACCCGAGGAGGATGCGCGCAACCGCGAAGAGCTATTTTCCAGCCCAAAGGAAAACAGCGAGCTTTTGATGATTGTGGACCTGGAGCGAAACGACCTTTCCCTGTCATGCAAGCCGGGCATGGTGTTTGTGCAACCCGAGTTTGTGGTGGAGGCATATCCAACTGTGTTCCATCTGGTTGCAACGGTGGAAGGGCGGCTTCGAGAAGATGCGACGGCAATCGACGTGGTGCGCAACGCTTTCCCTGGCGGCTCGATTACCGGCGCGCCCAAGATTCGCGCGATGGAGATAATCGACGAGCTGGAACGTAGCTCTCGTGGACTTTATACGGGAAGTATCGGATATTTCTCAAATGCTGGTGATTGTGATTTGAACGTGGTGATCCGCACTCTTGTCTGCAAAGAAGGTGTGGCCACCTTGGGAGTTGGAGGTGGAATCACCGCTGAGTCGGATTTCGATTTCGAGTATCAAGAAACGTTGCAGAAGGCACATGCGTTGCGTGAAGCGGTTGGGTTGCAGGCGGAGCAATGAACCTGTAATTTTCCGACCTGGATTCATTCGCTATCGCATGCGTCTTGTCTCAGCAAAGCATGATATGCTTTCGCTAGAACAGCACCTCGCATTCTATGGGACGGAGCAAGCATGAACGAGCTAAAAGCAAGTCGAAACAGCGAGAAACCTGCGCGCTCCGGAGCCCAGATCTTCGCGCTGGTGCTCGCCATCCTTTTTCTGTTGCAAGTTGCATGTGGCATATTCCTCATTCATCAAGGTGTCGTCGAGTGGATGGAGGAAGGCTCTTATTACACGGGAACAACACCCGTAAACATCAACTTCGAGACCGCCTTGGGCACAGTTGCCCTCACAGGATTAGTCCCTGCAATCCTCCTGCTTTTTCTCTTCGTCCGCATCACGAAGGCACGAGTATACGCGAACTGGGTAGGCGTTGCATTCGAATGGCTGGTGGTCATCTGGTTCGGACTGGTGACAGGCGCTTTTCAAGGCGGAATCCATCCCGGTTTCCTACTCATCGTCATAGCACCTGTGCTCTATACGGTATGCGTCATTTTCTGCGCCAGAATCATGGGTCGGAGTTCGAAGGTTAGGTCAAGGATGGTTTCCATCTAAAGCATTCCACCTGATTTGTTCGGTCATAACTCAAAAGTCGATGGTTCAAACTCATTGTGAGTGCGAGGCGTCTTGAGCCGTTGCAAATGAAAGGTATCGATATGGAGTCATCTCGCAGCCCATTTCAAGTTCTCATTTTCCCGTTCAGGAGGATGCAGGATCGAATCGAATGCTTGGTGCTCAAACGAAGTGATTTGGGAATTTGGCAGGGTGTCGCCGGTGGTGGAGAGAACGAAGAGTCTCCAAAAGAAGCTGCTTCCAGGGAGCTTTTCGAGGAAACAGGTTTGAACGGAAGTCGGCTTGTCCAGCTGGACTCCCTAGCCTATCTGCCCGTTGTCGATGTTACCGGGGAGTTCACTTGGGGTAGAGATACGTTGGTGATTCCCGAGTATGCATTTGCCTACGAGGCGCAGCCGGGTGAAAGCGTGAATCTCAGCGGCGAGCACTTGGAGCTCCGATGGGAAGAGTACGAAGTGGACCGGTCACTACTCAAGTGGGACAGCAACAATACTGCGCTATGGGAACTCCTTGAGAGAATTAAGAACGGCATGCTGTAGCGAGCCCTGTTGATATTCTTACAGCAGGACTCGCAATCAAGTCCAATATGACGAATAATGGCAGCTTACGCGCCCAGAACAATAATAATTACTTTTCCGAGCTCTCAATTGACTCAAGAACTGCCTTTGCCGCTTTCTCCCACTCAGGATCGAGCATCATGTCGTGGCATAGCCCGTCTAGCATGATCGGCTTGACCTTATAGGATGCGGAGTTCTCACTCTGGTCGGAGAACATCCAATCTCCATTCGACCCGATAATATGAACGGGAATCCCCACATTGAAAACGTTGGTCGCAGGTTTTGCCTGCTCCTTCCCCACCCGAGTAGATTCCGGTTTGATCAAGTTCACATAGGGCTTAACGTCAGCTTCGCTCAGTCGCTCGCTGAATATCACAGCGTCCTTTAACCTTGCCGCATCGAAAGGTTTACCACCATTAATGTCCATCATCACTTTCGTGGCCTTCCAATGCTTGAACAGCATTTTCAGCTGATCCCCAGTGGTAGTTCCTCCCACTGGCATAGAAGCGAGGAACACAGCTTGTGAGATGCTCTTCACCGGTGCATGCTCTCCCATGTAGCGTTGTAGAACCATTCCGCCAAGGGAATGGGCAACAACTATAGGCGTTTCCTTCATCGAATCGAGTACTTGCGACAGGTCTGCCACATAGTCATCAAGAGAGAAGTCGTTGATCCGCTCCGCTCCTTCGCTTTTACCGTGGCCCCTGAAACTAAAGGCATGACAATCGTACCCATGTTCGGAGAAATATTTCATGAACCTGTTCCAGCACCAAGCGCCATGGAGAGCACCGTGCACAAACAGAATCGACCCATGCTTCTCTCCAACCGCATCTAAATCGAGAACTTCGAGCTTCATTTTTTCCTCAATCTTTCTCCCGACATCTTCATTCATATCCAAGGTGTTTGATTCGAGTACTTACCCCAAATCGAGTTTTCACAGTTCTTCACATACGTGGACGCATTCATTCAGGACGATGAATCAAAACAGAGATGTGCTTAAACGGGTGCAAATGACAGTGGGACCCGTGCCCAAATAGGGTCGGATCCCACTGCAGGCTCAACTAGGCGAAAACTGCTACGTGACCTTGCGCTTTCTCTTTGGCCTCTTTAATTTGTTCATAGGTTCCGAAATGCAATGCGGCGCCAATGCAAATCTTCGAGCAGGGAGCTTCTCCACCTTCCGCCGCGATGCACTCAGCGCATTTATCCAGCCGATACGGGACAGGGCACATAAATGATGTCATAATGCCGTCCACACGCTCGGGTTTTCCGAGCATGCAGCGCAAATATGTTTCAGTAACAGGAAGTCCATTCTCGCTCTGGCAGGCGCTCTGGCAGGCATAGCATCCCACGCAATAGTCGAGCTCGACGAGCATTGCCACATCGTTGTTCATCGTCTTCTCCTCTCTGCCTTAGGACATGAAGGTCATTTGCGGGGATTTGGATTTTTCCTTGGAGGAATTACCTTGGATGATTTTGTAATCGCTGGCAGGGTCCTCCGTGCGATACTTATCGATGTATAGCTCGTCATCACCGACTTTGTAGACTTTGGTTAGAAAACCTCTCATTGGGGCACTTCCCCATCCGGGATCCGTGCCATTGACTCCATCGACCAAGATGTTGGGGTTGGCGCCTTCCCATCCAAACGCAGGGAGTCCCAGCTCCTTGCAGGCGTTGCGATAATACTGCCTGCACATTGATGCCACTCCCTTGGTAACTCCAGCATGTACCCTGGCCTTGGCCTGGATTCGTCCGCGTGGAGACTCAACCCAGAGCCAGTCGCCGTCTGCTATTCCACGTTCAGCTGCATCCTCGTCGTTCAGTTCCACATAGGGCCATGGTTCTAGGACGCGCTGGTGTGCAATATTGGTCCAAGCCGAGTGGTAGAACGCGTAGTCTCTTGCACCAGTTGTCATCACGAGGTCATATTCCTTGTATAGATCTGGAGTGGTAACTGGACCTTCCCCTGGTTCATTGAAAGTAGGCAGCGGCCAATCATATCCGAACATGAGCATCATCTCGGAGAAGATCTCGACCTTCTTGGATCCCGTTGCGAACTTCACTTCCCCGGTCTCGTACTTCCTGAACTTCCGGTTCTCCGCTCCATAGGCGATGTAGTAACCTTGCTTAGCGGCCTCCTCATAATCCTTGGGGTGGAATCCATGGAACTCTCCCAGCCTCCAAAGTTGCATTTCCTCTGAAGACTCCCACGGCCAGGCCTCTGGGTTGAACCGCTTTCCGATTTCACGTAAGAAATACCAGTCATCCTTGGCTTCCCCTGGAGGATCGACAGCTTTCTGAGGAACGACGAATGGGCAAGGCTCCGGGTAAAGCTCCTCATCGAAATTGCCAACTCGCTCGGACCAATGTGCCGCGGGAAGCACAATATCGGCGATTCTTCCCTCGTAATTGAGGAAATAGTCCATTGAGACGATCATCTCCACACGTGGGTTGTTCAGCCCTGCCCAAACCTTCTTCGTATCCTCCTGAGATCCCAATGGGTCTGAGGCCATTGAAATGAGCATACGAGGGGCGTTGTCATCGCCACGTGCCAGCGCTGCCCAGAACTCTCCAGGGTTGGACCCTGCGCGGCCAATCTTACAGAACAGAGGGTAACGGTCCTCTCCGATGTAGTGAACTTCCTTGGTGCGAAGTTCTGGACCGACAATCTTTGGGTCGCTCATGAAGCTCCAGAACGTATTGAAGTAAATACCTCCAGGCTCGTCGACTGGTGGCTCTAGAAGGATCTGCAATATTGACATCGCACGACCAGCCTGCAGTGCGTTGCCGGTCATCATGCAGGCGCCGAGATAAGGTGCGATGATCGTTGACTTGCCGTCGGGGTCGTCGGTTATGAGGTCGTACATCTTGTAGAGGGTCTCTACAGGAGTCCAGGTAATTGGCGAAACTGCTTCAGGAGTCCAATCCTCCAGCTGCTCCTTGTACTGCTGAAGTACAGTCTTGAAAACCTTCTTCGAACCGTCTTTGCACGTGAGCTCGTACTCCCCGAACAGAGCAGGGCTGACGTTGTCCTTGCTCCAGCTCTCCGTCTCGGGGTTCCAATATGCGGGAGAATTCGAGTTCTCGTCCCACACCACGAATTGGGCGAAAGTGTGCACCGCCGCACCGCTCAGCCCGGT
>JBMNUL010000082.1:0-11474 GCA_050946255.1 Coriobacteriales bacterium
GAGGCGGACGAAGGTTCGCGACCGAAAGGACGGTTCCGGTAATGCGGGGCCGAATGATTATGAAACCTAGCATCTTAACAGTTGCCGGTTCTGACAGCAGTTCCGGAGCTGGAATCCAAATGGACATTCTCACTGCCGCAGCACTGGGCGTGCATGCCACCTGTGCGGTAACGGCAGTCACCGCACAGAACACTCTTGCTGTCAGCAAGGTTGTCCCAATCGACCCAGATGTCCTGGCATCTCAAATCGAGTCCGTGTTCGAGGACATCATGCCAGATGCGGTGAAGATTGGGATGCTCGTCAACGAACGTTCCGCGTCTGCAGTTTCCGAGAAGCTCGCCGAGCATCCAGAGGTGCCGATTGTGCTGGATCCGGTTCTCTCCTCGACAACCGGCGCCATGCTCACCGATCCTTCGATCGTCTCCTCCCTGTTCGGGAACCTGCTCTGCCAGGCGACAATCATCACCCCGAACATTCCAGAAGCCGAGCTCATCGCCCACATGACCATCGAGGGGGCATCCGACATCGAACGTGCGGCGAAGACGATTTTGGGATATGGCGCCAATGCGGTGCTCATCACCGGAGGACACGCCGGCGGAGAGACCTGCACCGACCACCTCTACATGAAGGACATGGAAGTGGAGCTCGAAACCCCGAGGAGAATCGGGGAGTTCCATGGCACAGGTTGCTCTATGTCAACGGCAATCGCCTGCGGTCTTGCCAAGGGAATGAACATCCTCGCCTCCGTGCAGCATGCCAACATGATGATGTCGGAGATGCTCAAGCACCCAACCGACATGGGCCACGGATCTCAGATCATCGATCCCCTATGGAACATCAAGTAAGCTTGCCTCCCAATACAAGCGTCGTGAAACGCAGACAGCGGTGCAAGCTCGATATTTGAACGAAATAACAAGATTTTGTAGAACCCCATAAATAGTTCAGGAGAAGCAATGGGAGATTATTCAACTCAGATCGAGGCGGCGAAAAAGGGAATCGTCACGCCGCAGATGGAGCGCGTGGCCGAGAAAGAGAGCCGGAGCGCGGAGTGGATCATGGAGAAGGTAGCCGCCGGCAAGGTCGTCATACCGGCAAACCATGCCCACAGGTCCCTCGACCCCTCTGGAGTTGGCGAGGGCCTCAGCACCAAGATCAACGTAAACCTCGGGGTATCGGGAGACATGCACGACTACGACGTCGAGATGCAGAAGGTGAAGATGGCCCTGGACTTCGGAGTAGAGTCGATCATGGACCTCTCCAACTGCGGGAAGACCGTGAAGTTCCGTAAAGAGCTAGTGGAAATGAGCCCCGCCATGATCGGCACGGTTCCGATGTACGACGCAGTGGGCTACCTCGAGAAGGAGCTCGCCGACGCCACCGCACAGGACTTCCTGGATGTTGTGGAGGCGCACGCGGAAAGCGGCGTGGACTTCGTGACGATCCACGCGGGGATCAACAGGAGGACGGTCGACGCGTTCTTGCGAGAGGGCCGCGAGATGAACATCGTGAGCCGAGGAGGTTCGCTCCTGTTCGCCTGGATGAGGCTCACCGGAAACGAGAACCCGTTCTACGAGCACTACGACGAGCTTCTGGACATCCTCTACGAGCACGACATGACCGTGAGCCTCGGAGATGCGATGCGCCCCGGATGCATTGACGACTCCACTGACTCTGGTCAGGTATCCGAACTGATAGAGCTCGGAGACCTGGCTACCCGTGCCTGGGACCACAATGTTCAGGTGATGATCGAGGGGCCCGGCCACATGGCGCTTGACGAGATCCAAGCCAACATGAAGCTTGAGAAAAAGCTTTGCCACGGTGCTCCGTTCTATGTGCTCGGCCCGCTCGTGACCGACATTGCCCCAGGTTACGACCACATCACCTCCGCTATTGGCGGGGCGATCGCCGCGGCCAGCGGAGCGGATTTCCTCTGCTATGTGACCCCTGCAGAGCACTTGAGGCTCCCGGACGTCGACGATGTGCGGGACGGAATAGTGGCAGCGCGAATCGCGGCACATGCCGCCGACATCGTGAAGGGAATCCCAGGTGCCCGCGAGCATGACAACGAGATGGCCAAGGCCCGCAAGGCATTCGATTGGGAGAAGATGTTCGAGCTCGCGATAGACGGCGACAAGGCAAGGGAGTACTACGAGTCCGCCCCGCCCAGCGAATCCGATACCTGCACGATGTGCGGGAAGATGTGCGCCGTCAGGACCGTCAACAAGGCACTGCAGAGCGCAGACCTGGGATTGCTCGACTGAATTTCCGAAATTGCCGAAACAGACCCAGAATCGCCAGAGAGTCGGCAAATCTCGGTATCTTAACAGCCTGCATTTAGCTGCAACGAGAATTGAATGGGTTGCGGTTCCCGGCCAAAAGAACATTGGCCGTGGACCCGCGCAACATGAGCAACATCCAAGAAGGGAGCAATGATGATCGAAGAGGTAATTGAGGCTGCAGGAAGAGTCAGGGCCAGGGTCCCACTGGTGCACAACATCACCAACTACGTCACCGTGAACGACGTTGCGAACGCAGAGCTCGCCATCGGAGGGTCGGCACTCATGGCCGATGAGATCGAGGAAATGCGCGACATCGTGTCGATAGCGAACGCAGTGAACCTCAACATGGGGACCCTCAACAGGCGCACGATCAAATCGATGCACGAGGCCGGAAAGGTCGCCAATTCTATCTCCACCCCGGTGGTGTTCGACCCGGTGGGAGCTGGAGCCTCTACGCTCCGTAACCAGACCGCGGAGAGCCTGCTCAAGACGATCAAACCGACTGTGATAAGGGGAAACATCAGCGAGATCTCGTTCATCGCCGGCATCGGGGCATCTACCAGAGGCGTTGACGCCGCCGAACAGGACAGCGAGAACGACCAGGTTGATATCGCCGTAAAGGTAGCGCGCACTCACAACTGCGTGGCGGCGATCACCGGCGCTACCGATGTGATCACCGATGGCGAGACCATCATCAAGATCGACAACGGGGAGCCGTTGATGTCCAAGATCACCGGGACAGGATGCATGTGCGATGGTCTGATCGGTTGTTTCATAGGGGCAGTGGACGAAAACGACAGGGAAAGGCAGACCTTGGTTGGCTGCGCCGCCGCAATACTTTCCATGGGAATCGCCGGCCAGAAGGGTGCCGAGATGGTGAAGGCAAGGGATGGCAAGGTCGGCACCGGCTCCCTGAGGGTCGCGATAATAGACGCCCTCTCCACAATGTGCAACGATGATTACAGGAACTACTCCAGAATAGAGGTAATCTAGAATGCCGCTCACTCCAGACTACACGCTCTATCTCGTCACAGACCGCGACCTCATGACCACACCAACGCTCGAGGAGGCTGTGGACAAGGCCTGTGCCGGTGGAGTCACGCTCGTGCAGTTGCGCGAGAAGAACTCGGATTACGAGAAGATGCTCGCACTCGCCAATTCGATAAAGAAGATCACCGACAGGTACGGCGTGGGCCTTATCATCAACGACAACATCCGAGTGGCACTCGAATCCGGTGCGATGGGAGTGCACCTCGGACAGGACGATATGCCAATCGACAAGGCAAGGAAGCTTGCCGGCGGCGAGCTGATAATCGGCGCTTCCGTCTCCACGACGAGCGAGGCGGTGAAAGCACAAGCCGATGGCGCGAGCTACCTCGGGGTCGGCGCAATGACATATACCCCCACGAAACCCGATGCACACGTCACATCAAGGGATGAGCTCGACCTGATCCTCCACAACGTGAGCATTCCATGCGTCGTCATCGGTGGGATCAATGCACAGTCGATTCCCCTCTACAAGGGCATAGGGCTGGCAGGCTACGCCGTGGTCTCCGCAATCATGGCGGCACCCGACCCGGAGGCGTCGGCGAGAAACCTGAAGGATATCATCACGAGCTGACCTGTCTGTTGGCTGGAAGCCTGCTTAATGGAACGGCCACTTTGGATATACTGTTTAGACGGAAAGCTGAAAGTGCCCCTCTGGCCTATCAGACCCAGGGGATTTGGAGATAAGGAGAGCAGATGCCGAACGAGGGCAGCTTCGAGGCGGCAATGAGGACCTCGAACGAGATCAGGGCAGACCTTGAGGTAAATCCCGGAAAGTACACGATGCTGACAGGCGACAGGCCAACCGGAAGGCTCCACATGGGGCATCTTTTCGGAAGCATCATGCACCGAGTGGAATATCAAAATCTCGGAGTTAAGTGCCTTGTCCTCATTGCCGACTATCAGGTGATCACCGACCGCGACACCACCGAGCACATTCAAGACAATGTGTACAACATGGTGATGGACTACCTCGCAGCGGGAATCGACCCCGACAAGACTATCATCTTCGTTCATTCTGCGATTCCAGAGGCCAACCAGCTCATGCTCCCGTTCCTGTCTTTAGTGACCGAATCAGAGCTGCAGCGCAATCCAACGGTCAAGGCGGAGATGGAGGCATCCGGACATGCACTCACCGGTCTCCTCCTCACCTACCCAGTTCACCAAGCCTGCGACATCCTTTTCCCCAAGGGGAACATCGTCCCGGTTGGCAAGGACCAGCTCCCGCACATCGAGCTCACCCGCCAGATTGCCAGAAGATTCAACGAGCGCTACGGCAAGGTTTTCCCGGAACCCCACGGCATTCTATCCGACGCTATCGAGATTCCCGGACTCGACGGCAGGAAGATGTCGAAGAGCTATGGGAATGCCATCTCGCTTGGAATGACCCCCGAGGAGACTGCCAAGCTCATCAAGAAATCGAGGACCGATTCAGACCGCAACATCACCTTCGACAGGGAGAACCGTCCCGGGGTCTCCGCACTTCTCACGACTGCGGCGCTCTGCACGGGACGCACCGAGACGGAGATTGCCGAGGAAATCGGCGATGGCGGATCTGGACAGCTCAAGAAGTACGTCACCCAGAGCGTGAACGAGTTCCTTGCACCGCATCGTGAGCGCAGGGCGAAGTATGAGAAGGACCTCGACTATGTGAAGGACGTCCTTCACGAGGGCAACAAGCGTGCACGCGAGATAGCCGTGAAGACCCTGGACGAAGTACGCGAGGCCATGGGGATGGTCTACTGATCGATCTTTTCCGCTAGAGGATCCTCAATGTTCGAAGCACCGTCATCCCCGGAAGCAATTCCGGGGATTGGTTTCTCGCCACCATCGGAAGATTTCCCGACTCTGTGGAATCCATGTTTGAACACGAAGTATTTGCTGAAGATGTAGTTCAAGATAATCACTATGACATTAGCGAAGAACTTCATCCATACGTCGGGCCAAGCCAAGAGCTCGACGGTCACGAACATGAATGCCCAGTCGAATACCCCGGTGACGAGTCGGAAGAAGAAGAACTGGACCATTTCCTTCGCTATCGCAACCCTGCCATTGACCTTGCTGTGAAAGACCCACTTGCGATTTGTGACGTAGGCGAAGAGCACCGCCAGAAACCAGGCGGCTATCGTGCTGGGCATGACCCCGAAATTGAAGATATGGGAGAACAGCCAGTACGAGAAGATGTTGATCAGAGTGGTGAGAACTCCGAACACCGCATATGGGATTATGTCCTTGTACTCTTCGTAGAGTCCTCTAAAGTTCATCTTCTCTTGCTCTCAGTTGCCTGCTGAAACCGGCAACAATAAATCGAATAAAAAACTCCCAGAAATTTGATGCTAGCACACGGATATGCCCGGGTTTTCTCAAAGACGGCAAATCAATCGTCGATATGTTTCTTGAGCTCTTTGAAATCCCCCACGGCCTTGCGCCCGATTTTGAAAATCTTACCGAAGTCAATCGAGTTGGTGCCACCCTGCCTGGGTTTGAAAGAAATCTCTCTGAACACGACTTCCTCGTGAAAGTAGGAAAAATAAGTTGTGAGCATGACGTTGGGCAAGTTGAAATCATCTGGCATCTTGCCAATGTACTTTGACACTAGCTGAGCCCTCATCAACCTGAACGGGGCGTTGGCATCTGGGACATCGACCCCGAATATCCTCCTCAGCACGAATCTCAGGACGTCCTCAACGAACTTGCGCCCGGAGCCATCCTGCCTGTCGACACGGTTCCCCAGAACGGCATCGTACTCCCCGATGAGGTTCCAGAACCCCTCGAACTCGGCCGGGTCTGTCTGGCCGTCGGAATCGGTTTGGAATATCAGGTCGGCACCTGCATCGATTGCCCGGCTGTACCCGAACAGGAGGGTGGGACCATGCCCACCGTTGGGCTTGGTGAGGGGAATCAGAAGAGGTTTGTCCTCGGCCTCTGCCTCTATTATCTGCAAAGTATCGTCCTTGCTGCCATCGTCTATGACCATCAGCCTCGACAGACCTCCCCCATCGTGCGCCTCTACGATGGGATACCATTGGTCAATGGTCTGCCGAATGTTCTCAGACTCGTTGTATGCGGGTATGACGATGTATAGGACTTCGCTCATTTAAACGCCTTCATAGGATGGCGCAGAACTGTAACAGGTTCGAGATATCAGACTATTAATTGCCCAGGAAGAGCCAAAGACATCCTAAGACATGTTAAACGTTTGTCTGCGGTAATGGGCAGTCCAAACAGACGAATGCCAATAACACGATACCAGACCTTGAGAAAATCAAAATGGCACCGGGTGAATCCCAATTTCTTCTTCTAGAACTAACACTTTCCGATGTCTGCTCCGATTACACAACTGCACCGGTCTCCCTTTAAGCCTTCTCGGGAACTACCCCCAAGTGCAGTGCCGCAGCCCCAAAGAGGAAGGCCTGCACGGTCACATATTTCAGCCCCACCTTCTTGAAGAGCGCTGCAAGCTCATCCTTTCGCAGGAAATCCATCGTGCTCTCGTAAAGCCACTCGTACTGCTTGTGCTTTGTGAAACCACCGCCGAGGAAAGTCATTATGTACTTGTAGTAGAGCTTGTAGAAGGGGACTATCAGCTCGTCATCCGGAACGGAGGCGTCAAGACAGGCGACGATTCCACCGGGGCGGACAACCCTCATCATCTCGCTGAGGACCTTCTCGTAATCAGGGGTGTTGCGGAGACCAAAGCTAATCACTGCGGAGTCGAACGTGGAGTCATCGAACGGAAGCGACAACGCGTTCCCCTCAACGAGCATAACGTTGTCGAGGTCCTTCGTCCTTGCTCTCGCGACGTTAAGCATCTCCTCTGAGAAATCCAGACCCACAACGAAAATATCGGGGTGCGATCTGGCAATCTTCTCGGTTATGTCGCCAGTGCCGCAGCAGACATCGAGGACCTTTCCAAGGTCGGATGTCCTTGTGGCAGCGACCGCCTTGTCAACGAGGTCCTTCTTCCATGAACGATGCATGCCGAAGCTGATACTGTCGTTGGCAGCATCGTACTGGTCGGCAATGGACTCGAAGACACCGTGAACTTGCTCTTTGCCCATGACGATCATCTCCTAGAGAATCATCGAAACGGTGATCGCGATAATGTAAGCACCGTTGATGTAAAGGTTCGCCTTATTTATAGCACCCATAGATGGACCTCTCACCTCGTGGGAGAGATTCGTGACGAGCGTCTTTCTAATCGTGGGCAACCCGAAGAAGAGCACGACGAGGGAAGCCCAGAAGCCACTCGGGAAGAACCAGAAGGCGATGTGGAGGACCACCGCAATCCAGAGCAGCACGAAGACCCTGTAGACCATGAGGCTGCGCTTGCGCCCCAACACCACGGGAAGGGTGTGCCTGCCAGAAGGCTCGTCACGCTCGATATCGCAGTTGTTCTGCGTTGCCATGATCATCCCCACACCAATGATGAGGGGCACGGTGCAGTAGATGGCGACCCACCAATCGATTTGCAAAAACACGTCGAACAGGCCATTTTGTGGAAAGGTGAGGGCCGCGAAGACGCATATGTCTGCCAGGGGAATCAGACACCCCATCACAACTCCGCTGAAGATCTCCCCGAGCGGAAGATACGAGATCGGAATCTTGCCCGACGAGTAGCAGACGGCAACGATGACGCCGATTATCCCGAATATCAACGGGACGATGCTCCCGCAGATGAAAAGGCACACTACCCCGCATGAGAATCCAATGGCCATGTAGGCGATGCCCAAAGCGAGCACGTGCTTCGGGTTCGGGTTCTCGTATACCAGAACGGCATCGGTAGGGTCGTCGGAATTCTCAAGGGTATCTGTACCCTTGCGGAAATCCGCCCAGTCGTTCAACGTGTTGACGGCACTCTGCATGAGCACTGCAACCGCGAGGAGAAGGACCCAGACGCCTGGCCAGAACGTGTAGCCCGCGGCCATGCTGAACACACCGCCGAACACGGTCGTGAGAATAGATGGGCCAGGCCACGTATGGGGCGCGGCGAGCCTGAGGCACATTATCGGGGTGAGCTTGTTGTAGCCGTCACCGTTTGAAGCATCGTTTTTGGTCATCAAATCATCTTCCCGAACATTGCGCAAAGGTCCTTCGAACAGGCCTCAGTATGCCCATGGATCCGAGATGTCGACTCCAAGGGCTATCAAAGCGGTGTCGTTGGCGATCTCGGCCTCCTCATCGGTGGGGATGACGAGAACCTTCACGGATGACCTGTCAGTGGAGATTATCCTCTCCTTGTTGCTGGAAGAATGGTTTCTGGCCTCATCGATCTCGATGCCGAAAGGCTCGAGACCCCTGAAGATCAGCCTGCGGGCATAGGAGTCATGCTCCCCCACTCCAGCAGTCAGGACGATCGCATCGATTCCCGCCAGCTCGAAGGCATATGACCCGATGGTGCGTCGGATT
Organism: Coriobacteriales bacterium; assembly: GCA_050946255.1. Taxonomy (GTDB): domain Bacteria; phylum Actinomycetota; class Coriobacteriia; order Coriobacteriales; family CADBOM01; genus JBMNUL01. The sequence continues at coordinate 8,736 of JBMNUL010000082.1, forward strand.
GAGAACAGGAAGATGTCATATGCGAGCTCGGCCTGGGTATCGCCGTAGCGAATCACCTCTTTGAGGTCCCTGAGGTCGCTGGAGGTTCCCGAGACCCCAAGAAATCCAGACTCCTTGTTCAGAATCTCGTCCATTTGATGGGGAGTGAGGTTCTCCTTCTCCATGATCGCGGTGATGATCGCCGGATCCACCGAACCGGACCTCGTGTTCATCATAACCCCATCAAGCGGTGTATATCCCATGGATGTGTCCATGCTGTACCCGTGGTCGATGGCGCAAAGCGATGCACCGGCGCCGATATGGCAGGTGATCATCTTGAGGGTCCTCAAGTCCTTGTGGAGGAATTCAGCAGCACGCCGCGAGACGTACTTGTGCGATATGCCGTGGAACCCGTACTTTCGAATCCCGTACTTCTCGTAGTACCTGTAGGGAATGGGATAGATGTAGCTCCTGCGCGGCATCGTCTGGTGAAATGCCGTGTCGAACGCAGCGACCTGCATCGCCTTCGGGAACAGCTCCTTGGTCCGCTGAATCGAATGTATTGCAAACGGGTTGTGGAGTGGGGCCAGGTCGGAATACTGCCTGATGACGTCGATGACATGCTCGTCGACCTTCATGGAACAAGAGAACTTGTCCCCTGCATGGGCAACCCTGTGCCCTATTGCATCGACTTCGGACAGGTCGTCGAGAGGAGCACCCGGAATATCGACGAGGGCCTTGATAACGAGGTCGAAGGCCTCGTCCAAATCCGCCACGTCAACAGCCTGGAAAGTCTCGCCCAAAACGTTTCTGTTAATGAAGTGGGGGTTCTCAAGCCCGATGTTCTCAACGTTTCCGGAAGAAAGAGTATCGAGTTGAGGATCGGGATTGCCCTTCTCGTCCACCACTGTGGTATCGCAGTCGAAAAGCTTGTACTTGAGCGAGCTAGAACCCGCATTGAAAACCAGGATCTTCACCGGTTGATCCCCCTTATCTGCTCAAGATGCTTTCGCTCGATTATGGAAATGCACTCGTCGATGTCATCTCTGTTCGTTGGCTTTGGAAGGTGGCAGAGCGGTTTTATCCCGAACGCCTGAGGCTTGTAGTCCCTGTAGGCGGACATGAGCACTATAAGGGGAACCCTTTCCATCTTTGGAAGGGCATCCTTCAAGATGGTCGAAGTCGGGTCGGCGATATCCCAATCTAGGAAAACGACATCGATTCCCCCTTGGAGCATCTTTGCAACCGTCTCGGGAAAGCTCACGGCTTCCTTTACTATCTTGATCCTGCCGGTATCCTCGAGCTGATGCCTGAGTTCAACTCTGGCAGGCGCCTCATCATCGGCGATCATGGCCTCGAAAATCATCTGTTTCCTCCATTGCGACCGCAAATGCATCTTGCCCGGACATAATGAGCCGGGCTATTAATATATCTCTAATTGCGATGTCCATTGAATTCTAATGTATTGGGCATCTCCATGCACAAGATACGGCATGTCCGGCTTGCAATTGGCGCATGAGGACGCCTGATGCAACGCACTTGAAAGACATCCCGGCATAGCCTCAAGTTATGCAAGCACACTCGCCTGTCGGTGTCACCCCAAATGAATCCTTAATGAAATATCAAGTTGATTGATTACCTTGCCGAAGGCTTTACAATTTTAATACTTTACATTCGAAGCCGAACCGATATTCTAAATTTTGACACGTTCAACATGCGTTTCTGCATTTCGCTGATCGCTGCGCATGTTGACAGGAAGACAGAGGAGGAAAACACATGTACGAGAGCAAGTACCCGCATCTGTTCGAGCCGATCATACTCAACAGAACGTACTTCAAGAACCGCATCTTCGCCTCTCCACAGGGCACGAGCCTGAGCACCTATGGCAACCAGCCCACCACGGAGAACATGATGTTCTACGAGCGCAAGGCAATGGGCGGATGCGCTTCGGTCTGCTATGGAGATGCCACGGTCGACAGCGAGCTTGGAATGGGCAACGGCCCGCACATCCACATGGATGACTTCGGCAACTGCGTGCACCTGAACCGCATGGCCAAGGGCGTCAGCAGGCACGGAGCAGTGGCTTCCATCGAGCTAAACCACTGCGGAGCCTCCTCGAGGGTCTCTTACGATATGGGCCACAAAATCTACGGAGCCATCGCCACCGACACCAAGAACTTCCACCACGAGGGCGACATCATCGCCTATGAGATGCCCCCGGAGATCATAGAACGCACAATCGAGAAGTTCGCAAACGCGGCATGGCTTGCATACCACACTGGATTCGGCATGGTCACGATCCACGGTGGACATGGTTGGCTGCTCACCCAGTTCATGCACCCCTCCAACAACCGCAAGGACGAATGGGGCGGAAGCTTCGAGAACAGGATGAGGTTCCCGATTGCCGTCTGCGAGGCAATCCGCAAGAAGTGCCCGAGGCTGGTCATCGAGATGCGAATCTCAGGCTCCGAGGTCTACAAGGGAGGCTACGACCTGGATTACGGAATCGAGATCGCCAAGGCGCTCGACAAGTCCAACTTCGTCGACCTGATCCACGTTTCCGCAGGCTGCCATGAACGCGACGAGGTGTTCACAATCACGCATCCGAACATGTTCCTCCCCGATGGCGTAAACGTTAAGTACGCTGCAGAGATCAAGAAACATGTCGAGCACCCGGTTGCATGCGTCGGAGCCCTCTGCGACGTCGAGATGATGGAGGACATCATCGCCTCCGGCAAGGCAGATGTCGTGGAGCTCGCA
>JBMNUL010000083.1:0-11355 GCA_050946255.1 Coriobacteriales bacterium
GGTCTTGCCGGCGATGTCGTCATCTGAGGGCAGGGGAGTGCCGAGAACGTTCGCCATCACTTTCCAGAACCTGTTCTGGGGGTTCCCGTAGTAGAAATGGCACTGTCTGGACTTCACAGAGGGAAACGACCCGAGGACGAGCACCTTGGAGTTGCAATCGAATACGGGATCGAACTCGTGCACGACGTGAACGTATCTGCGGTTGCCCTTTTCCTCTCCTGGCATTTCCACACAAACCCGATCTTGCTACCAAACCCTGTTGGGAATCGAATCTCCGTGCCCGAGGTGCACCATCCTGTCGCCAATCGCAGTGATCTTCTCGCAGCTCTTCTCCATCATGTCGCGGTTCCCATAGAAGATCGCCTTGCCAGGCCTGGGCTTGTTGTTGCAGGCATCGCCCACTATGAGATCCGTTCCCCATACATCGAGCCCAATCGAGCCCAGCGTGTGGCCGGGTAGCTCGATTACGCGTGCATCTATTCCGAAGTCGTCGAGCTTGTCGCCTTCTTGCAGGTAGACCTCGGGATAGAATCGCTGGATATATGGGTTCCTGCGGATCTTGTGGCAATAGAGCATGGCAATGTAGCCCAGAAAGGTGTTGGCGTGCATCCTCTGGAGGTGGTTGTCGGACAGGAGGTCCACATCGGCGGCATGCATGGCAACTGGGATATCGAGGTCCTCTGAGATCAGAGCGGCATTGCAGACATGGTTGTAATGGCCGTGCGTGAGCACCAGCAGCTCCACATCTTCTTCCCGCGCTGCGGTGAGTATCTTTTGCCTGTAGCGCTTTCGTCCGGAGTCCACGAGAATGGCGTGGTCTCCCTGTCTGATGATGAAGCAGTTGTCGATTCCGCAGCTAATTCGTTTGATGTAGTTGTCTGATTTTCCGGAATTGGTTTCTGGCATACAAATCTCCGGGCTTGGAATCCTCTACATTTGCCAAATTAATTAATGAAATCATAGCTGCCGGGTAATACCTGGAGCTCTTGGTTTCCGTGGATAGCTGTTCCAATGCGGCGACTGCTTGCTTTGGAGTTTTTATGTTCAGAAACGCCCGCAATCGTCCCAAACATCCCCAAGTCCAAACCTGTTTGGTATCGGGAGCGATAAAAGGGCTACAATTTCATAGGTTATCTCTATCTGGCCACCGCAATCTGGTGGCTCGGCAAAAGAGAAAGGAAGTGGCACTTTGATTTATTCGGCTCAGATCGAGAACATGTGCCCTGTTGCACAGGGTGCCTGCCATGGGCCTGCCCCTATTCCAGAAGAGGGCAAATGGGTTCAGGCCAAGGAGATCAAGGATATCAGCGGCCTCACGCACGGTGTGGGTTGGTGTGCTCCACAGCAGGGTGCTTGCAAGCTCACCCTGAACGTCAAGGACGGAATCATCGAGGAGGCCCTGATCGAGACAATCGGGTGCTCTGGAATGACCCATTCTGCAGCGATGGCCTCCGAGATACTCCCCGGAAAGACCATCCTGGAGGCTCTAAACACCGACCTCGTGTGCGATGCGATCAACGTTGCGATGAGGGAGCTCTTCCTCCAGATTGTCTATGGCCGCTCCCAGACCGCATTCTCCGAAGGCGGGCTTCCAATCGGAGCTGGACTCGACGATCTCGGCAAGGGAGACCGCTCGATGGTCGCTACGATGTATGGGACCAAGGCAAAGGGTCCCCGCTACCTCGAGATGACCGAGGGGTACGTCAAGAGGCTCGCGCTTGATGCCAACGACGAGATCATCGGCTACGAATACGTCAACCTCGGCAAGATGATGGATGCCATCAAGAGCGGCGTCGATGCCAATCAGGCACTCGAGGATGCTTCAGGCAAGTACGGGCGTTTCGACGAGGCCGTCAAGTACATCGATCCGAGGGAGGAGTAGCCATGGCTGATTTCGAGAGCAAGGAGCGCAGGATCGACAAGATCGACTCCGTCCTCGCTGAGTATGGTATCAACGGGCTCGACGATGCCCAGGCCGTCTGCAAGGCCGCCGGCATGGACCCTCTTCCCTATGACATCGTCAAGGGCGTGCAGCCCATCTGCTTCGATGACGCAGGTTGGGCATACACTGCAGGTTCGGCAATTGCCATAAAGTCCAACGTCAAGTCTGCCGCAGAGGCTGCCGAGAAGATCGGAATCGGCCTGCAGGCATTCTGCATTCCCGGTTCCGTGGCCGACGACCGCAAGGTCGGGCTCGGGCACGGCAACCTCGGTGCGATGCTGCTGAGAGAGGAGACGAAGTGCTTCGCCTTCTTGGCCGGCCACGAGTCATTCGCTGCTGCAGAGGGTGCGATAGGCATCGTGAAGAACGCCAACAAGGCCCGCAAGGAGCCGCTGCGCGTCATCCTCAACGGCCTTGGCAAGGACGCTGCCAAGATCATCTCCCGCATAAACGGGTTCACCTACGTCCACACCGATTTCGACTACGCCACCGGCGAGCTCAAGATCGTAGAGGAGATCCGCTACAGCGACGGCGAGCGCGGAGACGTCAGGTGCTATGGTGCCAACGACGTGCGCGAGGGCGTTGCGATCATGTGGAACGAGGATGTCGACGTGTCCATCACCGGCAATTCGACGAATCCCACAAGATTCCAGCATCCAGTTGCGGGCACTTACAAGAAGGAATGCGTGGAGAAGGGCAAGAAGTACTTCTCCGTTGCATCTGGTGGCGGCACAGGTCGTACGCTGCATCCCGACAATATGGCAGCTGGTCCTGCCTCATATGGCATGACCGACACCATGGGCCGCATGCACTCCGACGCGCAGTTTGCCGGGTCTTCTTCTGTTCCCGCCCACGTTGAGATGATGGGCTTCATCGGCATGGGCAACAACCCGATGGTTGGTGCCACGGTGGCTGTGGCAGTTGCCACCGCAGAGGCTCTCAAGTAGACGGAGCTGAGGCGGAGGCCAGATGCCATTCGACCTTTGGATCTGAATTTGTGAAATCCGGGGCGTCATGTGCTTTTGGGCATGTGGCGCCCTGTGCGTGAAATGGCATTTCACCACTGCGAGATTTGGGGACGGCCCTTGCTGATGAAACCTTGCAAGACGATGGAGGTTTCACCACTGAGATATTTTGGGCGTTTCAACGGTTTGGGAACATGCAAATACCAAGGAAACTGCACCCGGGCAAGATGTGGGGACTTCTTCGCCGGGAAAACGAGCCAGGGAAAGAGGAGAGATGGAATTCAAAAACGACATAGGAAAGCCGTGGAAATACGAGGAAGACGGCTTCACGGTTGTGAGGTCGTCCATGTGGTCACCTCCCGGATGCCATCCGGTGGGTTGCGGGGTCAAGCTCTACATCGACCCCGAGACGGGGAAGCTCGACCACATAGAGGGCGACGAGAACGACCCGGTTACCCACGGGAGGCTCTGCCCGAGATGCCTTGCCATGAAGGATTACCTCTACAATCCCACGAGGCTTCTCCATCCGATGAAACGCGACCGCGACCAGCGTGGGAACCCCGATGCATGGGAGCAGATCACGTGGGACGAGGCCTATGACATCATCGCCGAGAAGGCCGATTACGTTAAGAAGACCTGGGGTCCCGAGGCAATTTCCGTTTTCGAGGGAACCGGCCGCGATGCCGGCATCATGGGAACCGAACTCGCCCAGAACGTGTTCGGGAGCCCCAACTACGCCACACCTCTCTCCGGGTTTGCCTGCTATCAGCCAAGGAACACCTCGACGATGAGCGTTCTCGGAGCCTACTATCCCGAGATCGACTACGGCGGCGGACTTCCCGGCGGTATGGACGACCCGCAGTTCAAGGTCCCCGAGGTCATAGTCGTTTGGGGGAAGAACCCGATCTACTCCAACGGTGATGGTCTCTTCGGCCATGCGGTTGTGGACCTGATGAAGCGCGGGGCGAAGATCATCTCCGTGGACCCGAGGGTCAACTGGCTCGCGACCCGTTCTATTCACCACTTGAGGTTGCGTCCGGGCACGGACACGGCGCTTGCAATGGCATGGCTCAACGTGATCATCGGCGAGGACCTTTACGACCACGATTTCGTGGAGAAGTGGTGCTATGGGTTCGACGAGCTGGCCGATGCCGTCTCGGAGATGACCCCGGAAAAGGCAGGGGAGATCTGCGGGCTCGACCCCGATGACATCCGTGACGCGGCAAGGGCATACGCGAACGCCAAACCTGCCAGCATCGCATGGGGACTTGCTATCGACACCAACTGGAACGGCGTGCAATGCGCCCACTGCATCCTCGCGCTAATGTCGATCACGGGAAACATCGACATCCCCGGTGGGCAGATCATCGGAGGCTCCGAGGCAGACCCTGACGTCAGCACCGAGGCCCCGTCTTCCGATGCGACGGACAAGGAGGGAACCACCGGCGACATCAACGATGCGTTTCAAGCTGGCGGCTCTTCGTTCTTCTGGCTCATGGAAGGCTGGAATGCGATGGACGACGAGCTCAAGCAGAAGATCATCGGTCTAGAGGAGTACCCGCTGTTCGTCGGCTCGCTTTCCGTGGCACAGTCGGACATGGTCTTCGATGCCGTCACAGAGGGGAAACCCTATCCGCTTCAGATGATCTGGATCCACACCTCCAACTTCTTCAGCTGCATGGGCGCAGACCCCGAGGGCTGGGCGAAGGGTATGAAGGAGAACGTCTACTTCAATTTCGCAACCGACCTGTTCATGAACCCGACCATCGAGGAATGCTGCGACCTGGTGCTCCCGGTAACTGCAGCACCCGAGCACAACTCTGTCGTGTTCCCGCACTATGGGATGACAAACATCGCCATCAGCGCCGTGAACAAGGCTGCCGACCCCGCCGGTGAGTGCAGAAGCGACAGGCAGATCTGCTGCGAGATCGGGCAGCGTCTCGGCGTGAAGTGCTTCGAGGAACGTTATCACAACGATGTGGACTGGGTGACCTACAAAAGGCTCTACAACCGCATGAAGTTCGAGGACCTTGCAAAGCAGGTTCACATCCAGCCCGGCTACGAATACCGCAAGTACGAGAAGGGGCTGCTGCGCGGCGACAGGCAGGTCGGATTCACCACCGGCTCCGGCAGGATCGAGCTCTGGTCAACGATGTTCGCCCGTTCCGGCGAGTCACCCTTGCCGTATTACATGGAGCCCAAATACAGCCCTCTTTCGGATCCCGAGTACGCCGAGAAGTACCCGTTCGTTCTCACGACAGGTGCGAGGACCCCTGCGTTTTTCCACAGCGAGCAGAGACAGGTTCCAGTTCTCCGCGAGCTCAATCCCGACCCGTTGATCGAGATCAATCCGGCAGATGCCGCCGAAAGGGGAATCTCCGACGGACAGTGGGTCGAGATCTCCAACCACAGGGGGAGCGCAAGGTACAAGGCCAAGGTCACCCCTGCAGTGCGCAGGAAAGTCCTGATGGCGCAGCATGGCTGGTGGTTCCCGGAGAAGGGCGCTGACGACCCGGACAACCCATTTGGGGTCTGGCAGTCCAACGTCAACACGCTTCTTCCGAACCACCTCAATGGCAAGCTGGGGTTCGGGGCCCCTTACAAGAACCTCATGTGCGATATAAGGCCTCTGGATGAGAGCTACGACACCAACATGGAAGACATCGAGCGCAAGTTCGGCATTCAGGCAGGAGAATGACATGGCGAAATATGGATTGCTGATAGATTACGAGTTCTGCACCGGATGCCAGAGCTGCGAGGTCGCTTGCAAGGAAGAGCACGGGTTCCCAGTTGGCAAGTGGGGGATCAGGGTCCTAGACGATGGCCCCTGGCAGAAATGCGACGATAGCGACCAGGGAAAGAATTTCAACTGGAACAAGATTCCAGTGCCGACAGATCTCTGCGATGGATGCGCCGACAGGGTGGCGAAGGGCAAGGAGCCAACTTGTATGCACCACTGCCTGGCAAACGTCATCACGTTCGGCACCTTGTCCGAGCTGGCGGAGCGCCTGGAGGAAAAGCCAAAGCAGGTCCTCTGGGTCATCAAGTGACTGTCTTTGGACGGTCGATGTGAGCAAAAGCTGCTGCGCTGAAGTTATTGCGTTTTTGGTCCGATTGATGTAGAGCTGTTGTGAAGGTGACTTTGAATATACATACCGAGAGGGGGAGAAGATGGGCTGCTCTTTCGGCTGCAACATGTGCAACCGCTGCGGCAAGTTCGATGAACTGTTGAAGAGCAGGGGAAAGCGCTCTTGCGTCAGTTGCGGCGCAGAGGCTCCTAATGGAGCTTCCATCTGCCCAAGTTGCGGGGCCCCTCTTCCTCCAGAGCCTTTGCCCCCTGGAGTTTCGTCTTCGGCTTCTAGGGAAAGGACTGCGGAAGGCGTTGGTGGGTTACTCGCAGATTTAGGAGAGTTTGGAAGCGCAGAGTGAAACCGTAAGTACCTTTACAAGATCTCGACATGGATGCGGGGTCTGCAGCCTAATCACTCGACAGAACTGAAAACGGGACCGCAACATGATGTCGCGGTCCCGTTGTCTTGCGTCTTCGCTAACCGTTCTGGTTAAAAGAAAGTCAACCTACTGGCTATGCCTCTTGAGGAGCAGCTTCTTGATTGGCCGCCTCTCTTGCAGCATCCCTTGCATCGATTTCAGCCTGATACTGCTTGAGCTTGTCGTTGGTCAGGCGGAATCCGAACAGGAGAAGCAGTCCGGAAATGATCAGCAAGCATGCGGGCATGATCATGAATCCGTTGAGAATGCCTTCCTGAAGTGCCGGGGTAGTCGCGCTTGCCTCCATGCCGGCGACGAAGCCTGCTGCTCCGAGAATGGCCGGGACGATGATGCTTCGGGCGATGAATCCAACCTTGAGCGGCAGGAGCTGAAGACCGGAGATCCAACCTGCGGAGTTCTTGCCCGTCTTCCACTCGGAGTAGACAACGCAGTCTCCGTAGAGGGCAACGATCGAGGAGTAGATGATTCCATAGCCCAGCTGTGCCACGGAGAGCAGGATGACTACTGCCCAGCCGTTGTAGGGCACGAACCTGGCGATGATCATGAGGACAGCCATCGAGAAGAATGCCACGATGCAGTTGTTCCTCGAGGACTTCGTGACCTTGATCATCGGGGACGACAGGTACGCACCCACGACGCACAGGATGTTGGAGATCAGGATGTACATCGGCATCATATTCGGATCCTGGAGCACGTAGGTGAAGTAGTACATCGCCATACCGGCGACTGCGAAGTTGAAGACCCACTTGGAGATGTCTGCGAGCACCAGGAAGATGAGGTGCGAGTTCTTGAAGAGGGCCCTCATCATGTCGCCGAAGCCATTGCTGGTCTTGTCGGTCTTCTTGATGCGCTTCCAGTTCTTGAGCTCTTCCTTGGTGTACTCCTTCTCATAGCCTTTGAACATCACGAAGTGCACGTTGTAGAGCGCGGCCATGCAGATACCGAATACCAACGCTGCGAACGCGTACTGGCCGGTCTCGCCGAATGCCATTGCTCCCACGCTGGCAACTGCAGGGAAGAGGTACGAGAAAACGATCTTGGAGGCATTGGACCACATTCCGCGCGTTGCGGAGAGATGGGCCCTGTCCTCTGGCGTCTTTCCTGCAATCGCCACCATCGTGACGTTGGAGACATATGGGAAGTCCCAGGTGAGGTGTGCGAGCACGTAGAAGATTGTGATGAGCGCTGCTGCTACTGCGGTGTTGTCGGACAGCACCGTGTACTCGAGCATGAAGAATATCGGAACGATCCAAGGCATCCAGAGCAGCCACGAACGATAACGTCCCCACCTCATCGGCTTGATGGCATTGAGGAATCCTCCGTACATCCATCCTAGAATCGCATCGATCGTCGAGCCGATCGCTCCGATGACACCTGCAGTTGCCGGGTCGAACATCGCGCAATTCGTGAGGAAGAAGATGAAGTAGTAGGTCTCGACGCTCGACATCAAGTTGAAGCCGAAGTCTCCGACGCCGTAGAAGATTCTCAACGCACGGGATAAGGGCTTGTAGTTTGATTGAGCCGGAACTTGAACTTCTTGTTCCTCTGCCACGTTGGCGTTCTCTTCACCCATATGGCACCTTCCTTTCTCTGATCCCCTCCAATAGAAAATTGAGTATTGGCAGATTGGCAAAAATGCCAATACCCATTCGGAGGATTTTAGCATTCGATTTATTCTCGAAATGTGCTTATGGCGAAATTCCTGAACATTAGTGTCGAAATATGTAGGGCATATACATTTTGTTCGAATTGTTTTGTGCAAGTCGCACAAAAAATTTCTATGAAAATCCATTACAAACGAAAAACCTAGGAAAAGTTTAACAATTTTCATTTGTAAAATATGCCAATTACTTAACCCTGTATATGTATAGAAAAATACATTTCCGAAATTGAAAACAGTGGAAGTTCATGGATAATAGTGTTGCTTTGCCATGCACGCAGGCCACAGTGCTCGTCTTTGCCCCGAGTGCCCGGTCCATTGCAAATGCAGGAATATCGAACAAGGTCTGGTGGAAAAAGGTTGTCCAAGAAAACGAATAGGAAAAGCACTTCAGCTGATAATCAGAGAGTCGAGGAGTTCAGCGAGGGGCTGAACAACAGCTTCGATACAAGGGTTCGCAGCAGATATGAGGGAAAGTCCGCCTTGAGCATAGGCATCAGGGCTGGCATCCTTCTGGGAATCTGCATCGTTGCGGCGGTGGTGCTCCAGTATCTGGACATCGACCAGATGTTCTTCTGGATGGTGCTGATCGTGGTAGTCGGAATAATTATCATGGTCATGGCGAGCAGGGCAATACCCAGGAACAAGAAGGACGAGGAAGACGAGAGGAACACCTGCTTTCCAATCATCGAGGATTACAAGAGGCACAAGTCGATCAACAAGCTCATGGAGCAGTACGAGGAGTGGAAGAAGGGGGATCACTCCACTTATACGCGCATGCACTTCGCCGAGGTGATAATCAACTACCTCCAGGATGCCAAGAAGTACGAGCAGGCTCTTTCCGTTCTCTATGAGGTGGGGGAGCTCCCGCTGAAGAACCGTGAGCATTACGATTACGATATCTACCGCGAGAAGGAGGAGAAGGCCCTTCTCGAGGCGATAGAGAAGCGTAAGAAGGTCCAGGAAACCGACTACGAGAAGAAGCCTGGCAAAAAGAAGAAAAAGTGAGGACAATCGGTGCGTGACCAGAGCATGGACGCACGTGCGATTGCGGTTTCAGGATCTTTTTATTGCGAGGGGATGTCCCCGAATCAATGGGCGAGAGTTTTCCTCTGAATTATTTGACGAGGGGATGCCCCGAATCAGTGTGCTATTGGCTGACCCGCCCTCCTCGAGTCATTTGGCGAGGGGATGCCCCCGAATCAGTGCGCGATGGGCTGTCCCCTCGAATCATCTGTCGAGGGTTTTCCCCGAACAAGGCAGTTCCTACATGGCCGACATCACGGCTTCCTTCATGGATTTCACGTACTCTCCGACATAAGGCGCAGAGTCTTTTCCATGCTCGGCTATGATCTTGATGATCGCGCTCCCAACGATTGCCCCGTCGCTCGTGGAGGCAATCTTTGCAGCTTGCTCTGGTGTGGAGATTCCAAATCCAATCGCAGCCGGAATCTCCTTTGCCTCCTTGACCAGCCTAACCATCGCCCCAGTGTCCGTGGTTATCTCCTTGCGGACCCCGGTCACGCCGAGTGAGGAGACGCAGTACACGAATCCGTGTGCGTCCGAGGCTATCATCTTGATGCGCTCGTGCGAGGTCGGGGCAATCAACGATATGAGGTCGAGCCCGTGTTCCCTGCAAGGCAAGTCGAACTCTTCCTTCTCCTCGAACGGGACGTCGGGGAGGATCAGCCCGTCGATTCCCACTTCTGCAGAATCCTTGCAGAACTTATCGATTCCGTAGGAATAGACGACGTTCGCGTAGGTCATGAAGACCATCGGCTGCTCGGGGATGCTCTTCCTGATGTTTCGCACGAGGTCGAAGACCTTGTCGGTGGTGCATCCAGCGGCAAGCGCCCTGTTGTAAGACTCCTGTATCACCGGACCCTCTGCAGTTGGATCCGAGAACGGGACTCCCAGCTCTATCAGGTCTGCTCCAGCCCTCGAGGCCTCTAGAACGATTTTCCCGGTTGTCTCGAGGTCCGGGTCCCCGCAGGTAATGAACGGGATGAAGGCCTTTCCGTTTGCAAAGGCATTGGCTATCTTAGTCATGCAAGTTCCCTCCCATGTGTATTTCCTCGGTCGAGGTGGATTTCGGAAGCTTTCCACCTGGCATCTCAATCATGAAGATCCTCGCCCCTGTAACGGGCGATTGCAGCGACGTCCTTGTCGCCACGTCCGGATAGCGTGATTACGATGATCTGGTCCCTGTCCATTTTCGGGGACAGCTTCAGCGCATAAGCCACGGCGTGTGCGCTCTCGATTGCCGGGATGATTCCCTCCGTGCGCGATAGGTACTCGAATGCCTGAACGGCCTCCTCGTCCGTTATGGCCACATATTCTGCGCGTCCGCTGTCGTGGAGAGCCGCATGCTCCGGTCCGATCCCCGGGTAGTCCAGCCCGGCGGAAATCGAGTATACCGGGGCGATCTGGCCATGGTCGTCCTGGCAGAAGTAGCTCTTCATTCCATGGAAGATCCCGAGCTTTCCAGTTGCAATCGTGGCAGCGGTCTCGAAGGTGTCAACTCCTCGGCCGGCAGCCTCGCACCCGATGAGGCGCACGCTCTCGTCGTCGATGAAGTTGTAGAAGGAGCCTATTGCGTTCGACCCGCCTCCCACGCATGCCATGACGACATCGGGGAGCTTGCCCTCGGCCTCCATCAACTGCTCCTTTATCTCGGCCGAGATCACGGATTGAAAGTCGCGCACGATAGTTGGGAACGGGTGCGGCCCCATGCAGGAACCCAGGCAGTAGTGGGTGTCGTCTATGCGGTTGGTCCACTCCCTGAAGGTCTCTGAAACGGCATCTTTGAGGGTGCCGGTGCCAGACGAGACCTCTCGAACCTCTGCACCCAGGAGGCGCATCCTGTAAACGTTCAGCGCCTGCCTCTCCATGTCCTTGACTCCCATGTAGACAACGCATTCCATCCCGAAAAGGGCGGCTGCTGTGGCAGTGGCAACCCCGTGCTGGCCAGCTCCGGTCTCGGCTATTAGGCGCGTCTTTCCCATCTTCTGGGCGAGCAGGGCCTGTCCCAATACGTTGTTGATCTTGTGGGCTCCGGTGTGGTTGAGGTCCTCGCGTTTGAGGTAGATCTTCGCACCGCCAAGATCCTCTGTCATGCGCTTGGCATAGTAGAGTCTGGAAGGCCGTCCGGCGTAGTCGTTCAGGAGCTGCGACAGCTCGGCTTTGAAGCCCGGGTCGTCTTTCCAACGGTTGTATGCCTCTTCCAACTCTATGACGGCGTTCATCAAAGTCTCAGGGATATACTGGCCGCCATGGAT
>JBMNUL010000084.1:0-11164 GCA_050946255.1 Coriobacteriales bacterium
TCAGTAGGTAGAGCACTTCGTTGGTAACGAAGAGGTCACCGGTTCAAATCCGGTCGCGGGCTCCATTGTAATAACTAGGCGCCACTGAGGCGTTTGTTTCTGTTATGGGAAATTTCCATTGCAGCAGTTTGCATGGCGGCGTAGCTCAGTTGGTTAGAGCGCACGGTTCATACCCGTGTTGTCACTGGTTCGAGTCCAGTCGCCGCTACCATAGATGTAAAAGTTCTAATAAGGAACATTGCATAAATATTTGAGTGGTCTTTTGACCAAATGTTTTCAAGAGTTGTAAATTTATTTAGGATCCATGTGCCTTAGGGCACGCGAAAGTTGGAATCTAGAAGGAGGAGCCAAAAATGGCGAAAGAGCATTATGAGCGCACGAAGCCGCATGTAAACATTGGGACCATTGGTCACGTCGACCATGGTAAGACGACCCTGACGGCGGCCATTTCCAAGACCCTGTCGGAGAATGATGGTTCGCACGGAACCGCACATGCAGACTTCACTGCTTTCGAGGACATCGACAAGGCTTCTGAAGAGCGTGAGCGTGGAATCACGATCTCCATCGCGCACATCGAGTATGAGACCGATACCCGCCATTATGCTCACGTCGACTGCCCAGGCCATGCCGACTACATCAAGAACATGATCACCGGTGCTGCCCAGATGGACGGCGCTATCCTGGTTATCGCTGCCACCGACGGCCCAATGGCCCAGACCCGCGAGCACATCCTGCTCGCCCGTCAGGTCGGCGTTCCCTACATCGTGGTCTTCCTCAACAAGTGCGATATGGTCGACGACGAGGAGCTCATCGAGCTCGTCGAGATGGAGACCAGGGAGCTCCTCAACGAGTATGGTTTCCCGGGAGACGATACCCCGATTATCCGCGGCTCCGCTCTGAAGGCACTCGAGGGCGACAAGGAGTGGCAGGAGAAGATCTGGGAGCTCATGGATGCAGTCGATACCTACATCCCGCTTCCCGACCGTGACGTCGACAAGCCGTTCCTGATGGCCATCGAGGACATCTTCACGATCACCGGCCGTGGCACCGTGGCAACTGGTCGTGTCGAGCGTGGAACCATTCGCATGAACGACGAGGTCGAGATCGTTGGAATCAAGCCCACCGCCAAGACCGTCTGCACCGGCGTTGAGATGTTCCGCAAGATTCTCGATGAGGCCCAGGCTGGCGATAACATCGGAGTTCTTCTCCGCGGCACCAAGCGTGAGGACGTTGTGCGTGGCCAGGTTCTCTGCAAGCCCGGTTCGGTTACCCCTCATTCGAAGTTCAAGGGTCAGGTTTACGTTCTGACCAAGGACGAGGGCGGACGTCACACCCCGTTCTTCGATGGCTATCGTCCTCAGTTCTACTTCCGCACCACCGACGTCACCGGTGTCGTGAAGCTTCCCGAGGGCACCGAGATGGTCATGCCCGGCGACAACGTGGAGATCGAGGGAGACCTCATCGTGCCGGTCGCTATGGAGAAGGGTCTCCGCTTCGCTATCCGCGAGGGTGGACGCACCGTTGGTTCCGGACGAGTCAGCGAGATCCTCGAGTAACTTCTGAGCTTTCATAGCTCTTTGGATTGAATTGTCTGCAAGGGCCCGGTCTAGTACCGGGCTCTTGCATGATATGGAGCATCGCGTCAGGCGATTGCCGCAGCACAAGCTGGCAGAGCTTGATCTAATTAATCCGGGTTCTCGCCTTTCAGGCATAAATTCCTATGTTTATGCCTGTCGAAGGATTAAAACTATCGATTGCGGATGTTATATTGACGCTGCAACCGTGTGGATGCTATTTTCTTATGCGCTTGATTGTTCAGGCGCTTGTACATCAAATAGGAGGAGTTATGCGTACTTTGGTCACACTGGCCTGCACTGAGTGTAAGCGCCGTAACTACACGACCAAGAAAAACAAGCAGAACAACCCCGATCGCATCGAGTTCATGAAGTATTGCAAGTGGTGCGGTCATCACACTCTCCATAGGGAGACGAGGTAAGTCAGATATAGGCCAGTAGCTCCAATTGGTAGAGCGGCGGTCTCCAAAACCGTTTGTTGGGGGTTCGAGTCCCTCCTGGCCTGCCATCTGACCTCTCACTGCTAGGAAAATTACCAGCGACGAATGGATTTCAGTATCAATGGCAAAGAAGACGCGTGCGGAACGCAAGAAAGAACATGAGCGCGCTCTGAAAAACCCCAATCAAGCCGCAAAGAAGGATTTGGTTGGGGATTCTTCTGCATCTGCCTCTGAGGAAGAGAAAAAGGCTGACGTCACGGTCGATTCCGTGAAATCAGAGGATGTGCAGAAAGAGGGCGACACAGTCGAGGCCAGCAAGTCCGAGGTGGACAGGCCTGCGGATGCTCCCGAGATGACCGAGAAACAGAAGGCCAGGGAGGAGAAGGAGCAGCAGAAGCGCATCCAGCGTGCGAAGAAAGCTGCTGCTAGGGCCGAGACAAAGAAGAACAAGCCCAAGAAGAGGCGCGGTCCCAAGTTCATCTGGACTTTCGTTGACTATCTCAAGAACGTCCGCATCGAGATGAAGAGGGTCGTCTGGCCCACCCGTCAGGAGACTTGGAAGATGACCCTGGTCGTGATCATCGCGCTTGTCTTCTTCTTCGTTCTCATCTACATAGTCGATTCCGCTGTCACGCCGCTTCTCTACTGGATGTCTGGAATAGGAGGTTAATGCTACATGGGCAAGAGATGGTATGTCCTGCATACCTATTCCGGATATGAGAACAGGGTCAAGAGCAACCTGGAGCACAGGGTCGAATCCATGGATCTCTCGGATGTGATTTCAGACATCCAGATTCCAATGGAGGAAGTTACCGAGATCAAAGAGGGTGGCAAGCGCGTCACCTCCGAGAAGAAGGTCTTCCCGGGATATGTGCTGGTCAGGATGGAACTCGACAACCACACTTGGAGCGTCGTCCGCAACACTCCAGGTGTCACTGGTTTCGTCGGAGCGGAGGGCAAGCCGATTCCACTCACCCGCGAGGAATATCAGAAGATCATGGGGCGCACCAGCCACGAGGTTCCCAAGAAGACCAGCACCGACATCCAGGTTGGACAGTCTGTCAAGGTCACTTCTGGTCCCCTCGCCGAGTTCGATGGTATTGTCAGCGAGGTCATTCCCGAGACCGGCAAGGTCAAGGTCATGGTCTCAATCTTCGGAAGGGAGACCCCGGTCGAGCTCAGCTTCGACCAGGTGGCGAAGGTCCAATAGAAATATTCGAGGCGCGCTGTGCCCGGTATTCTGCTGCCCGGGAAGCTTCTCGCAAGCGTTGCCGATTCAAGGGCAGATTTGAATTGCAATGCAAGTTGGAACGACCCGATTCGGGTCACTAGAGAGGTAAATGCAAAATGGCAGCTCCAAAGAAGAATGTCTCCGGATTCATCAAGCTGCAGATTCCTGGCGGGCAGGCCACACCTGCCCCTCCAGTAGGACCTGCACTCGGCGCTCAGGGCGTCAACATCATGCAGTTCTGCCAGTCCTTCAACGCTCAGACCCAGGACCAGCAGGGCACGGTTATTCCTGTCGAGATCACCGTCTATGAGGACAAGACCTTCAGCTTCGTCTGCAAGACTCCTCCTGCGGCATTTCTGATCAAGCAGGCTCTCAACCTCGAGCACGGTTCGGGAACCCCCCATATCGACAAGGTTGGAGAGCTCAGCCAGGAGCAGCTCCGCAAGATCGCCGAGGTCAAGATGCCGGACCTCAACGCCAACGACATCGATGCCGCAATGAAGATCGTTGCCGGCACCGCCCGCTCCATGGGCGTTCGCATCGAGGGCGTGGAGGATACCGGGGTCTACGACACCCGCAAGAGGTAATAGGTGAACGTGGCTAGTGCCCCGGAAGTCCCCGGGGTGTCTGCGTTCGCTTCCGCATCTTGGTAAAATCTCAAGATGCCGATAAATGTGGAAGGGCCGGCATGGCCCGCTTTCGACCACGAAGGAGAAACATCATGCCAAAGCACGCAAAGAACCACCGCAACGCAAAGGCAAAGCTGGACAAGGACATCTATTCTCCAGCTGAGGCCGTCAAGCTCGTCAAGGAGCTCTCGTACGCCAAGTTCGACGAGACCGTCGAGGCCCATTACCGTCTGGGCATCGATACGCGTCAGGCAGACCAGCAGATCCGTGGCTCGATCTCGCTTCCCAACGGAACCGGGAAGAGCGTCAGGGTCGCCGTCTTCGCCGAGGGAGACAAAGCCCGTGAGGCAGAGGCCGCCGGAGCGGATATCGTCGGCAGCGACGACCTCGTGCAGGACATCCAGAACGGCATGCTCGACTTCGATGCCACCGTTGCAACTCCGGATATGATGAGCAAGGTCGGACGTCTCGGCCGTGTGCTCGGCCCCCATGGTCTCATGCCGAACCCCAAGTTGGGCACTGTTACCAATGACGTCGAGAAGATTGTCAAAGAGCTCAAGGCCGGCCGCGTCGAGTACCGAGCCGACAGGTTCGGCATCATTCATGTGCCGATTGGAAAGGTTTCCTTCACCGAGGATGCCCTTCTCGAGAACTTCAATGCGCTGACCTCCGAGATCTTGAGGGTCAAACCCTCAAGCGCCAAGGGACGTTACGTCAAGTCCGTCACCCTCGTTTCCACGATGGGGCCTGGAATCAACGTCGACTATACCGCCGAAGCCTAGGCAGCATAACGTTCGTTTGGAAATATCGCTCGTTCGCAGGGCATGCAGTTGACGCGTGCCCTGCTTTTATATTTAATATTCGGTGCGGTTTTTCCAACCGTTGTTTTTTGCAGATAACTGCCCTAGACAGCCGGTGTCGATAGACTTAATCGGGCCATGCGCCCAGCCTGCCGAGGTGGTCGAGCTCAGAGTGGCATTGTGCCAATCTCGCGGCCCCCGCTGGACAGTGGAGGCCGTTTCTATTATGACTCGGCTTCTTCGATGCCCGCCAACGCGGGCCGGAGCAGACGAGGGGAGGTGCAATACATGCCAAACATCCAGAAAGAGGAAATGGTCCGCACGATCAAGAAGGAACTTGAGGATGCCACTGCAGTTTGGGTGGTCGACTACAAGGGCCTGACCGTGAAGGAGTCCGAGGAGTTCCGCCGCAGCATCAGGGAGACCGGTGCCAGCTGCAAGGTCCTCAAGAACACCCTTACCTTGAGGGCGCTCTCCGAGTTGGAGATGCCAACGCTGGAGGATATCCTCAACGGGCCCTCTGCTTTCATCTTCGCTTCCGGAGATCCAGTTGCTTCTGCCAAGGCCGTAAAGGAGTTCAGCAAGAGCAACGAGAACGTCGTAATCAAGGGCGGGATCATGGATGGCAAGGAGGTCTCTGCCGAAGAGGTGGACAAGATCGCCGAGCTTCCCACCCGCGAAGAGCTCATCGCCATGCTGCTGCGCACGATGCAGGGTCCGGCAACTGGGCTCGTCCGCGTCCTCAATGGTCCAATGGAGTCCTTCGCAAGGGTTCTCAACGCCATCAAGGACACGAAGGTCGCATAGGAAATATGTGGTCAGTGGCCGCATAGCGGCCTGACAGGTTCTTTTAAGAGAAAATTCAAACTTGGCGCGGAATGCGCCTTGGGACACAAGGAGAAACAAAATGGCAGTAACCAAGGATGAGATCATCGAGGCACTGAAGGAAATGCCGGCTCTGGAGCTCTCCGAGCTCGTCAAGGAGCTTGAGGACGTATTCGGCGTGTCCGCTGCAGCTCCCGTTGCAGTTGCAGCTGTGGGCGGTGCCGCCGCTGGTGGCGAAGCTGCAGCCGAGGAGGAGAAGACCAGCTTCGACGTCGTTCTCGAGTCGTTCGGCGACAACAAGATTCAGGTCATCAAGGTCGTGCGCGAGCTCACCAGCCTGGGCCTGAAGGAGGCCAAGGCCGCAGTCGAGGCTGCTCCTGCCCCTGTCCTCGAGGGAGTGGACAAGGACAAGGCCGACGAGGCCAAGACCAAGCTCGAGGAGGCCGGCGCGGTCGTCACCCTCAAGTAAGTAAGGTTACCGGCCTCCGGGAGCGCGCTCCTTTGGGGGTCGGAGCAGTGCGCCAATGGGCGGGCCTCGTGTCCGCCCATTGGCGTATCTCCAGATTGGGAAATGTGCCATCGCAAAACTTTTCCGTTTGGAGATGAATTTGAAAATAACTCATTGACTCGGATAAACTCTCCAAATACACTAGTAATTTGCGTTTGCTAGCTTATCTTTCTTCTTTTTTCCTTAGGAGGCCTACGTGGTGAGCGAAAAGACTTCTACTCAATCCTTACCCCACCGCACCCGTAAAAGTTTCGCTAAAATCCCCGAAGTCATGGACGTACCCAATCTGATGGCAATTCAGAGGGATTCGTTCGAAAAATTCAAAACCGTAGGAATAAGAGAAGCCTTTCAGGATATCTCGCCAATAGAGAGCACCCAGAAGAAGCTTTCGCTTGAGTTCCTTGGCCACGAGCTTGGGGATCCCAAGTACTCGGTCATGGAATGCAAGGAAAACGATATTACCTATCAGGCTCCGCTGTTCGTCATGGTCAGGTTGATCGACAACCGCACCGGGGAGATCAAACAGCAGGAGGACATCTTCATGGGCGATTTCCCGCTCATGACGGAGCAGGGCACATTCATCATCAACGGCACCGAGCGCGTCGTTGTGAGCCAGCTCGTACGTTCTCCGGGAGTTTACTTCGGGTCAGAGCCGGACAAGACCTCCGATGCCACTATCTTCAATTCCAAGGTCATTCCCTCCAGGGGAGCATGGCTGGAATTCGAGACCGATAAGAACGATATTCTCTCGGTGAGGATCGACCGCAAGCGCAAGCAGCCTGCAACTCTATTGCTGAAGGCCCTGGGAATTGCCGTCACCCGCGACGAGATCGTGAGCCTGCTCGGAGATTCCGAGATGGTTATCCGCACCATCAACAGGGATGGGGCGGAGACCCAGGATGAGGCCCTGGTCGATCTCTACAGAAGATTGCGCCCGGGCGAGCCGCCAACAGTCGATTCTGCCCGCACGTACCTGCAGAACCTGTTCTCCAATCCACAGCGCTACGACCTTGCGAAAGTGGGCCGCTACAAGATCAACAAGAAGCTCGGGCTCGACATCGATCCCGACACCAGCGTGCTCACCTCGGAAGATATTGTCGAGACGATGAGGTACATCATCCAGCTCCGCTATGGAGAGCCAGACTACACAACCGACGATATCGACCACTTCGGCAACCGCCGCATCCGCACGGTAGGGGAGTTGGTGCAGAACCAGTTCCGCATCGGCCTCACCCGTATGGAGAGGGTCGTTCGCGAGCGCATGTCCACTCAGGAATTCGACGACATCACTCCTCAGTCCCTGATCAACATCAGGCCCATCGTCGCTTCCATCAAGGAGTTCTTCGGTTCCTCGCAGCTGTCCCAGTTCATGGACCATACCAATCCTGCCGCGGGCATCACCCACAAGCGCAGGCTTTCCGCTCTTGGTCCTGGAGGTCTCTCCCGTGAGAGGGCAGGCTTCGAGGTCCGAGACGTTCACACCTCCCACTACGGCAGGATGTGCCCTATCGAGACGCCTGAAGGACCCAACATCGGACTCATCGGTTCGCTCGCAACCTACGCGCGCGTCAACGATTTCGGTTTCATCGAGGCCCCATACCGCCGAGTCGTGGATGGGAAGGTCACCGACGACATCGATTACCTCACCGCTGATGAGGAGGAGAACTACAACATCGCGCAGGCAAACGATATGTTCGACCTCGAGACCAGACGCTTCATCACTGTCAAGGATGGGGAGAAGGTAGAGGCCGAGACTGTTCTCTGCCGAACGAGGGGCGTCGACGGAACCTACGGAGAGCCCGCAGAGGTGCCACCCGATCAGGTTGACTACATGGATGTCTCGCCAAGGCAGATATGCTCTGTGGCCACGGCTTTGATTCCGTTCCTCGAGCACGATGACGCCAACCGAGCGCTCATGGGCTCCAACATGCAGAGGCAGGCAGTGCCACTGCTCCGCCCGCATGCCCCGCTCGTAGGCACCGGCATGGAGTACCGTTGCGCCATCGACTCCGGAGACGTGATCCTCTCGAAGCACAATGGCGTGGTCGAGTACGTGCAGGCCGACAGGATCGACATCCGCGACGAGAGCGGCGAGACCGTCTCATACGACATACCGAAGTTCCAGCGCTCCAACCAGAGCGGTTGCCTCAACCACAAGCCCATTGTGAGGGCAGGGGACAAGGTAAAGGTCGGAGACGTCCTGGCCGACGGACCTTCAACTGAATACGGCGAGCTTGCCCTTGGCCAGAACCTGCTCGTGGCATACATGCCATGGGAGGGCTACAACTACGAGGACGCGATCATCTTGTCCGAGAGGGTCGTGACCGACGACCTGCTCACCTCCATCCACATCTCCGAGTACGAGATCGACGCACGCGACACCAAGCTCGGTCCCGAGGAGATCACGAGGGAGATCCCGAACATGTCCGAGGACATGCTCGCGAACCTCGATGCAGATGGAATCGTGAGGGTCGGAGCCGAGGTGTTCCCCGGAGACGTGCTGGTCGGAAAGGTGACTCCCAAGGGAGAGACCGAGCTGACCGCAGAGGAGAGGTTGCTCCGCGCTATCTTCGGCGAGAAGGCCCGCGAGGCACGCGACACCTCGCTCAAGGTCCCGCACGGTGCAGGTGGCAGGGTCATCAACGTTATCAAGTTCTCGCGTGAGAACGGCGCCGACCTTTCCCCGAGCGTCAACGAGCAGGTCAAGGTCTTCGTCGCACAGAAGCGCAAGATACAGCAGGGCGACAAGCTCTCTGGTCGTCACGGAAACAAGGGCGTCATCTCCAGGATCCTTCCAATCGAGGACATGCCGTACCTTTCCGATGGCACGCCGATCGACATCATCCTCAACCCGCTG
Organism: Coriobacteriales bacterium; assembly: GCA_050946255.1. Classification (GTDB taxonomy): domain Bacteria; phylum Actinomycetota; class Coriobacteriia; order Coriobacteriales; family CADBOM01; genus JBMNUL01. Next base: position 8,865 of record JBMNUL010000084.1, read on the forward strand.
GGCGTCCCCTCCCGAATGAACGTCGGGCAGCTCATGGAGACGCATCTCGGCTGGGCTGCGGCTGCAGGCTGGAGCGATGACGACGACGAGATCGTCAACGAGCCTGTCTACGTGGCCACGCCGGTCTTCGACGGTGCCACCGAGCAGGAGATCTCCGACGCCATCGACAAGGCAAACCACAACGTCATGCGCAAGGCGAAGGCCGAGCTTGGCGATTTCATGCGCGAGGAGTTCGTGCCACAGCTCTCGCTCACCGGAAAGACCGACCTCTACGATGGCCGCACCGGCGAGAAGTTCCGCGAGCCGATCACGGTCGGCAGGAACTACATCCTGAAGCTGTCGCACTTGGTCGACGACAAGATCCACGCTCGCTCCACTGGTCCATACGCGCTCATCACCCAGCAGCCTCTCGGAGGCAAGGCCCAGTTCGGAGGCCAGCGCTTCGGAGAAATGGAGGTTTGGGCACTTTACGCATATGGAGCAGCGAACGTGTTGCAGGAGATCTTGACGATCAAGTCCGACGACACCGCTGGACGCACCAAGGCATATGAGAACATCGTCAAGGGCGAGAACATCCCGTCTCCCGAGGTACCCGAGTCGTTCAAGGTCCTCATCAAGGAGATGAAGTCGCTCGCACTCGACGTCGAGCTTATCGGTGGAGACCACAAGGTCAAGACCGAGCGTGAGATGGAAGCCGAGGAGCTTGCAGAGGAGACTGGAGGAGAAGAGCAGGAGAAGTCTGACGACGAGACCTTGGACGAGCTCGCCGACGATCTCGGCAACCTCGAGGATTTCCTCGATCTCGATCTCGAGAATGAAGACTTTGGCGACCAGGATTCGCTTATCGGCGATTCAGACAACGAAGAGGGAAGGGACTAACCTCCATGGCAGAATTCGATGTCAACAATTTCGACAGCATCCGCATAGGCCTTGCCAGCCCGGAGAAGATCCGCAGCTGGTCGCACGGCGAGGTAAAGAAGCCGGAGACGATCAACTACAGGACCCTGAAACCCGAGAAGGATGGTCTTTTCTGCGAGAAGATCTTCGGGCCCACCAAGGATTGGGAGTGCAGCTGCGGTAAATACAAGCGCATCCGTTTCAAGGGCATAGTCTGCGAGCGCTGCGGCGTCGAGGTCACTCGCGCCAAGGTGCGCCGTGAGCGCATGGGCCACATCGAGCTGGCCGCGCCCGTCAGCCATATCTGGTATTTCAAGGGGACCCCGTCTCGACTCGGATATCTCCTCGATATCCCGCCGAAAGAGCTGGAGAAGGTCCTCTACTTCGCGTCCGCTATCGTGACCTGGGTCGATGAAGAGGCCAGGGAAGAGGACCTCGAAGACCTCCGCGAGGAGCTCGCAGCCGATCTCGAGGAGATCGACGCGGAGTGCGAGCGTGCAATCGAGGGAGTCGAGAGGCTCAACGTCAACAACGTCAACCTCGACGAGTTCGGTGGCGAGATCGACGAGGACGAACTCATGACCCCAGAGGAGATCGCGTCCGAGGTGGCCGACATCAAGGACGAGTTCGCCGAGAAGAAGGAGCGTCGCCAGGAGGCGTTCGACACCTTCGTTAACCTCAAGCAGAAGGACCTCATCCAGGACGAGAACCTCTACCGCGAGATCAAGATCAACTACAGCGAGTATGTGCACGGCGGAATGGGTGCAGAGGCAGTTCGCGAGCTCCTGCACGACCTGGACCTGGAGGCAATCGCGGCAGAGCTCCGCGAGACGATCGAGGAGGGCCGCGGCCAGCGCAAGGTCAAGGCCATCAAGAGGCTCAAGGTCGTCGACGCGTTCATCAAGAGCGGAAACAATCCAGAGGACATGATCTTGACGGTCATCCCCGTCCTCCCGCCAGACCTCCGTCCAATGGTCCAGCTCGACGGCGGACGCTTCGCTGCATCCGACCTCAACGACCTCTACAGGAGGGTCATCAACAGGAACAACCGCCTGAAGAGGCTGCTGGACCTCGGCGCGCCCGAGATCATCGTCAACAACGAGAAGAGAATGCTCCAGGAGGCAGTCGACTCGCTTTTCGACAACGGCAGGAGGGGCCGTCCGGTCACAGGACCAGGTCAGCGTCCCCTGAAGTCGCTCTCCGACATGCTCAAGGGCAAGCAGGGGCGCTTCCGCCAGAACCTGCTCGGAAAGCGCGTCGATTACTCAGGTCGTTCGGTCATCGTCGTCGGGCCGCAGCTCAAGATGCACCAGTGCGGCCTCCCGAAGACAATGGCATTGGAGCTGTTCAAGCCATTCGTGATCCAGAGGCTCGTCGAGCTCGACCACTACCCCAACGTCAAG
>JBMNUL010000085.1:0-11158 GCA_050946255.1 Coriobacteriales bacterium
CTATATATTTCTATTTTCAATCAATTGGTGTAGCCATTCTATTTGCATTTAGATCAAATTCAATATAGCAGCTTAGATAATTTCGGTTTGTTACGAGCCGTTCATATTTTCCGGTTAAGATTTGTTCGTTCTTCAGTGAACGTATTTTCTGCTGGATACAATTACTATGTAAAAAATAAGTTCGAAATCAGACCTTTTATAAAAAATTAAACAGGAGAAATTCAGCATGATAAACGTTAAAGCTTGTGACCCGAAACAGGTTAAGGTTGCCCTTCTGTTTGGTGGTAAGAGCAGTGAGCGCGATATTTCGATAATGTCAGCACAATCAGTTGCCAAGGGATTGCGCGAATGTGGTTTCGATGTCGTTGAAATAGACACGGGACAACCTAGGTACATCGATAAATTGGAACAGACAGCTCCCGACGTTGTTTTCAACTGCCTTCATGGTCGAGGTGGAGAAGACGGCTGTGTGCAGGGAGTCTGCATGGAGCTAGAAATTCCGTTCACAGGTTCTGGGGTTTTGGCAAGTGCTCTTGCCATGGACAAAGCCAAGGCGAAGGTTTTTTACGAGAAGGCTGGACTTCATACTGCAAAAGCCTGGATTATCACTGATGGCAAGCGAATCGATTACAACAGCGTTCGAAAGATGCTCGGCGATAAAGTGGTGTTGAAACCAGCTTGTGAGGGCTCCGCGTTCGGTGTATCGATTGTTGACAACGAGCAGGATTTTGAAAAAGCGCTAGATCTGGCTTTGTCTTTGGACAACGAAGTGGTTATTGAACAGTTCATTACAGGCACCGAGATCACTGTGGCAGTCCTCGGCAACGATGACGTTATGAGTTTGCCTGTCATCGAGATTGTCCCTCGCAACGAGTTCTATGATTTCGATTCGAAATATTCCCAGGGCGGAGCGGATCATATTTGTCCTGCAAGGCTTTCGGAAGAAGTCACGAAGTCATGCCAAGAGGCAGGAATCGCTGCTCATAAGGTTTTGGGTTGTAGGGGAGTATCGCGCACCGATATGATTGTCGATAAAAATGGAACTCCTTGGCTTCTCGAAACTAATACGATTCCAGGTATGACCTCGACTTCGCTGATTCCAGACGCAGCTCGCTCCATGGGAATTGAGTTCAAAGATCTTTGCAAGCTGATCGTCGATTTGGGTTTAGAGGATTCTGATCGAGTGCGTATCAAGGCTGCGAAGTGAGCGAGTTTTCCAAGGTTGCCGATGGATTGAGATCCTCTTCAGCTTGGTGTATTGCGCCGGTGTGATGTATCAGCTTTGAAAGATTGCGCTTGCTCGCAACAGTGCGCCGGCATGATGCAATGTGCTGGCTCGAAAGAGTGCGCCGGCATGCTGGCTTTGCGCTGTCCGAAATCTTCTTCGGCCTGGTGTATTGCACTTGCATGATGCGACGTGCTGGCTCGAAACACTACACTGACATGCTTGCATGAATAATTGCGCTGTCCTGTTGGCACTGCGCTTGTGCGAAATCCTCATCTGCGTGGAGTATTGCAGGATGAGAAAATCGACCCAAGTTGAAATCCTCTTTTAAGGACTTTACCTGGGTCGATCTAGATTCAAACTAAGTTCGATTAAATATAAATGAGATAGGCTACAAAACGGTATTAGAAGCTTGGGCCAAACCCATTCATAAAAATCCGAAGAGAAATCCGCTTAGAAAATTCGAACTCTCCGAAATTACTCGAAAATCTACTTGATGGAGTTAGCAAGCTTCATGACTCCAGACTTGCGATTTGCAGCCTGATTCTTGTGGATAATGCCCTTGGAAGCAGCCTTGTCGAACAGCCTGCAGGCCTTGAGTGCGTACTCTTCTGCAGCCTCGGCGTCATTTTCTGCCACAGCGTCCTTGACCCTGCGGGTTGCGGTCTTGAGCTCGGAGCGGACAGCCTTGTTGCGCATACGAGCCTTTTCGTTGGTGACAATGCGCTTCTTCTGACTCTTGATGTTAGCCACTGTTAAATCCTCCTGCGTAAGTGCAAACAACAATAGTGTTGTATTTGCTGATATTAATTGGCCCAGATGCCTGAGCCGCGAAAACTGCAATATTCTACCACGTTTTTCAGGGTCAATAAGACTCTTCGCGCCGCATACGGGGCAAATGCTGCCGTCTTGCTCGTGTCAACGGTTGGAAAAGTGCGGTCAAGGGCAAGAATGCACCGCAAAAGTCCGGCGAATAACCTCTCGCTAGATTGCAAGTTTGCCCATAGACTGCATATCAAGTAAAATGTGCTTTTGCAATACAGGTAGGCATCTAAAATTACAGGTTCACCTGCTCTGCACAGAACAAAGTCCAGTTTTATAAAGGAGATTACCTTGGCTGTAAAGATTCGCCTTGCACGTCATGGTGCAAAGAAATATCCGTACTATCGCGTTGTGGTTGCCGATGGGCGTTCACCTCGCGATGGCCGCTTCATTTGCCAGGTTGGGCGCTACAATCCCAACGTCAACCCCAAGTTCGTCGAGCTCGATCTGGAGCAGATAGATGAGTGGATTGCGAAGGGTGCTCAGCCTTCTGATACGGTCAGTCGCCTGATCGAGGTTGTTCGCGAGGGTGGCCAGATTGCCAGGGATCCCAACAGCAAGACCCTTTCCAAGAAGGCTCAGGCTAAAAAGGAAGCCGAGGAGGCCGCTGCTGCTGAGGCTGCCGCCGCCGCTGAGGCTGGAGAGGGAGAGGCAGAGGCCGAAGAGGCTCCTGCTGAAGAGTAGTTGTCATGCCTAGAACAAAAGAAGCCACAGGACAGCTCGTGGAGATGATCGTCAGGTCTTTGGTCGACGATCAGGATAGCGTTTCCGTTGTGTCGAAGCCCAATGACGCCGGTATTGTCATCGAGGTCTCCGTGAGCGAGGAAGAAACTGGCAAGATCATCGGACGCCAGGGCAGGATCATCAAGGCGATAAGGGCTCTAGCCCGTGCTTCCGCCGACTTCTCGGTGGATGTAGAGGTATTGGGCTAGCCTAGCAAGGCGAACATGGCTCGTAGAAACCATGCCTACAGAAACGTCGCTCGCGTTGTGGGCAAAATTGGAAAGAGCGGGGAGGTCAAAGTCGAGACGATCGACGGCCTCCCTTTTCTGTTGCAAGAGGGGATGGACGTCTTTCTCACCCCACCTCCACTCGAGGGCATTCGACATTCGAAGATCGAGTCGATACGGGAAATTGGCGACGCTTGGGCTGTGAAATTCGAAGATTCCAACGACAGCGCCACAGCCTTCGAGCTCGTGGGGAAGCTTTGCTTGGCTCCAGAGGAAGAACTCGGCGAAATCGATGAATTCGATGATCCGAGCGTGCTCGTTGGAATGCAAGTGCGCGATTTGCAACTCGGGAACTTGGGCAAAGTCACCGATGTTCTTACGAGTTCCGAGCAATTGACGCTTGAGGTGGGGGATGATGAGGTCGGCGACAGGTATCTCATTCCCTACGTCGATGAATTCATAGACAGCATTGAAGACGACGAGATTGTCGTGTCGATTCCGAAAAGTTTGGCGGAGCTGAATTCCCAATCATGAAAATAGAGACACTTTCGACATTCCCGCATATGTTCGACAGCGTTATGGGCGAGTCGATCATGAAACGTGCCCAGAACAAGGGGCTGTTGGAGTTCAAGTCTCACGATCTGCGCGATTGGACTCACGACGTTCACCGCACAACCGATGATGCAACCTATGGTGGAGGGCCGGGGCTGCTCATGAAGGTCGAGCCGATTTTCGAGGCGATGGATGACCTTCTGGCAGAAGAGCCTGCGCTTGTCGTGTTCACGTCTCCGATAGGGGAGAGGTTCACCCAGCAAGTTGCAGAAGAGCTGAGCCACGAGCAGCGGATCATCTTTGTATGTGGTCACTACGAGGGTTTCGACGAGCGCGTTTACACTTTGGCAGACAGGGTTTTCTCGCTCGGAGACTTCGTTCTCACAGGAGGAGAGCTCCCCGCGATGGTCATGACCGATGCGATTTGCCGCCTGATTCCTGGTGTGCTGGGTGACGACCAGTCATCACAAAGCGAATCGTTTACCGGGGGTTTGTTGGAGTATCCGCAGTATACGAGGCCGGAGAGTTACCGCGGGATGGAAGTTCCCCCAATTCTGCTATCTGGTGATCATGCGAAGGTCGAAGCTTGGCGCAGGAGAAAGGCAATCGAGCGCACAGCGAAGTACAGGCCAGATCTTTTGGAAAAGGCCGATTTAACTGAAGAGGAACGTGCTTGGGCAAATGAGCTGTTGGATAATCCCTCGTCAACCGAGTAGTACGTGCCTCTATACATTCCGCTGAGATGTGTCAAACTCCAAAAGGAGTATCATTTACCGAGTTGACACCATATGTGAGGAGCGCCTGGCTGGCTCGAAGATAGTTCAGCCGAACTCAGCGGAGGATCGGCTCAATTGCACTTCAATTTTTCGACTAAGGCACAACTTGCATTAACTGACTTTCAAGGATTGCCTCTAGATGATACTCAAGAAAGCATCGAAAGCGCTTCGATTCCTCATCGAAATTCTGATTATCGTAGTCGTGGCGGTTGCCCTCTCTGTAGTGATAAGGATTTTCCTGGTTGAAACTTATGAAGTCCCGACCGGCTCGATGATTCCCACGATTGAAATCGGGGACAGGATTCTCTCAGAGAAAATCACCTATTACTTCAATGAACCGCAAAAAGGCGACATCATCACATTCGTCAGCCCCACGGACAACGAGACTATTCTCGTCAAGCGCGTAATCGCTACCGGGGGAGATGTGGTGGACATTGTAGACGGCGTGCTTTACGTCAATGGCGAGGAGCAGGACGAGTCTTACGTTTATGGCAAGCCGACCTATGAGATGGATACCAACAGTGGTGTGACGATAAGTTACCCCTATACCGTTCCAGAGGGATACCTCTGGGTAATGGGAGACAACCGCACGAATTCCTCCGACAGCAGGGTGTTTGGCCCTGTGTCGGTAGATTCCGTTACGGGCAGGGTGTTCTTCAGGTATTGGCCTCTTGACAGGTTTGGGCCAATGTAGGTTGTGGGCGAGATTTTAGGAGAGCAATCCGCGTTTGCGAAGTTAGTCCGAGCGAGGATTGCGGCTTGAGAGCAAATCCGCATTTGCGAAGCGGGCTCGAGTGAGGATTGTGACATGAGAGCGAATCCGCATTTGCGAAGCGAGCTCGAGTTAACGTTAGAGAAATGAGCCGGGATAGCAATTTGCAAATGAGGTTGAGTGAGCGTTTGCGAAATGAACACGAGTCGCAGTGAAACTGAGCTCGAGTACGCAGTAAGCTAGTTGAAGTTTGTAAAGCTTGGAAGCGAAAGCAGGAAAGAAAGCAGGAAAGGGAGACAGAGCCTTGATGACGTTTCAAGAAATCATCCTGACGTTGCAGGACTATTGGTCCAAACAGGGGTGCATTATCCTCCAGCCATACGATATGGAGGTTGGAGCTGGAACTTTCCATACAGCCACCACGTTGAGATCGCTTGGCCCCGACAGCTGGCGTGCGGCATACGTGCAGCCGTGCCGTCGTCCTACCGATGGTCGATATGGTGAGAATCCCAACAGGATGCAGCATTACTACCAGTATCAGGTTCTGCTCAAGCCCTCGCCCGACGACGTGCAGGAGCTCTACCTCAACTCCCTCAGGGCAATTGGCATCGAGCCTTGCGACCACGACGTGCGCTTCGTGGAGGACGACTGGGAGTCTCCAACGCTTGGTGCCTGGGGACTTGGATGGGAAGTCTGGTGTGACGGAATGGAGGTCACCCAGTTCACATACTTCCAGCAGGTAGGTGGAATCGAGTGCCGTCCGGTTCCATCTGAGATCACCTACGGTCTGGAGCGCCTTGCAATGTACATCCAGGGTGTCGATTCGGTTTACGACCTCGTCTGGGTTGTCAACGACGATGGCTCCAAGGTCACTTACGGCGATGTGTTCCTCGAGAACGAGAGGGAATTCTCGGCCTACAACTTCGAATATGCCGATGTGGACCTCCTGCTCACCAACTTCAACAACTACGAGGCAGAGTGCGGAAGGCTCCTCGAGAAGAATCTCCCGCTTCCGGCCTATGACTGCGTGCTCAAGTGCTCGCATGCATTCAACCTGCTCGATGCTCGCGGTGCAATTTCCACGACCGAGCGGATGGGCTACATTCTCCGTGTGAGAACCCTTGCCCGTGCATGTTGCCTCTCCTATTTGGAGAACGTCTGCGGAATCAAGCAGGAAGAGGATGATGCGGCTACAGATGTTGCCGCCAAGAAGGGGGGCGATGCACGATGAGCCAGAGTCAGAATCTAATCATCGAGATCGGCACCGAGGAGATTCCATCCGACGCACTGGTGCTGGCATCGGGTTATCTCGACAAACAGATTCAAAAGGAGCTGAAGGATTCGCGCATCGAGTTCGGTGAGGTCCGAATCTTGAGCACCCCGCGCAGGATCATCATCAGCGTCAAGGACGTTGCAGCCGAGAGCACCCCGGTCAAGCAGGAAATGAGAGGACCATCAGTCGACCGCGCGTTCGATGCAGATGGCAACCCCACGAAGGCAGCGCTTGGATTCGCCCGTGGTAAAGGGGTTGAGGTCGCAGACCTCGAGCGCCGCAAGGAAGGCGACAACGAATACGTCTATGCAGTTGTGAACAAGCCATCTCAGCCCTCCAAGGGGATCATCGAGGGATTCATCGTTCAGCTCATCGATTCCATTCCCTGGAAGAAGTCTCAGCGCTGGGGTTCATGCGAAGCACGTTTCTCGCGTCCCGTGCGTTGGCTCGTCGGGCTGCTCGGCAGCGATATCGTGAACTTCGAGTTCGCAGGGCTGAAGTCCGGCCGCATTACATACGGGCATCGCTTCATGGCTCCACAACCCATCGAACTATCTACTGCTGATGACCTGATCCCATCTCTCGAGAAGGCATATGTCGTGCCCGACCCAGATGTGCGCGCAGACAAGATTCGCAGCCAGATTGCCCAGATCGAGAAGGACACCGGACTTGTGGCAGAGGTTCCCAAGGGTACTTTCGATGAGGTGCTCGGCTTGGTGGAGTACCCCACTTCTCTCGTTGGCCATTTCGATGAGGAGTTCCTCGCCGTTCCTTCTGAGATCATCACCGATGCGATGCTCTCGCATCAGCGTTATTTCCCGCTCTACACGAAGGACCACAAGCTCTCCAACTCGTTCATCGTCGTGAGCAATGGCGACCCCAAGTGCTCGCAGACGATCATCGAGGGGAACGAGCGCGTAGTTCGTGCACGTCTCTACGATGCCAAGTTCTTCTATGAGGAGGATCTCAAGCATCCGCTGGAGTTCTACGTGGACAAGCTCGACGAGCAGGTGTTTCAGGAGAAGCTTGGAACCATGAAGCAGAAGGTCGATCGCATGGTCGACCTCTCCGGAAAGATCTGCAACAATGCCGGGCTAGATTCCCAGACCACTGAACGTGCCAAGCGTGCAGCTCTTCTCGCCAAGGCAGATCTCGTGACCAATGCGGTTGTGGAGTTCACCTCGCAGCAGGGCGTGATGGGCGGATACTATGCCCGCGCCTCGAAGGAGCCAGAGCAGGTAGCTGTGGCGGTCGAGCAGCATTATCGTCCCAAGTTCGCCGGTGACGAACTGCCCGAGAACGACGAGGGCAAGGTCGTTGCCATTGCCGACAAGCTCGACACAATCGCTGGACTGTTCGCGATTGGCCAGCCCCCAACAGGCTCGAAGGATCCTTTTGCACTGCGCCGTTGCGCCATTGGAATCTTGGCAATTCTGCAGGACGGATTCCCAATGGATTTAGGGCAGGCCATCGACGATGCCCTGGCAGAGTACAAAGACCTCAAGTTCGATACCGAGAAGATTGCTGCCCAGATTCGCGAGTTCTTTGCGGGCAGGCTCTTTGTGATTGCAAAGGATCATGGGTTTGATGCCGAGGTAGCAAATGCCGTCCAGGCAACCGGAGTTTTGAACCCCATCGAGCTGTTTGCCCGTTGCGAGGCTCTCACGAACGCTCGCGACCAGAACGCCGAACTCTACGAGGATTTGGAGACGGCATACAAGCGCGCCAACAATCTGCGCGACGCCTCGCTTGGAACCGACGTGGACGTTTCGATCATGGGTCCGGAGGAGAAAGCCCTTCTCGATGTGGTGGACAAAGCCCAGTCTCAGGTAAACGACGCACTCGCCAACGGAAAATACTCCGATGCGCTGGTTGCTCTCTCCGAGCTGCGCGGTCCGATCGACAGCTTCTTTGATGCAGTTATGGTCATGGACAAGGATGAGAAGATCCGTAACAACCATCTGAAGTTGCTCAACAAGTTCGTTGAGGTGTTCTCCAACGTTGCAGACTTCGAGAAGCTGGGCGGTTAGCCAATACCGAGTTCGACCTAGTTAGGTTTTCTATTGCAGAACGGCAACTACAACGGCCGCACGAACGGCTATAAACGAAATCGTTACGGTGCCCGGACTAGTAGTTCTGGTTCGAATAGTGGGAAAACTCCCGACAGTTCTTCAGGTGCTCCAAAGCGTGTAGTTCGCGACGATGGGGAGACCGATAGGGGAGTGCTCGTCGATTTTGGCGAAAAGCTCAAGGGACATGCCGGTAAATTCAACCGCGCTGGTCGCTCTGGCAACGCTTGGAGATCTGGCGGCGCTGGTCGTGACAAGAAACCCAGCAGCCCAGGTCACGCCAGGAGAACCGGCAGCGCTGGCAGCCCAGGGCACGGCGAGAGATCCAGCAGTTCAAGTCACGCCGGACAATCTGACAGCTCTGGCGGCGCTGGTCGCGACGCAAGTCACGCCAGTAGACCTGGCGGCGCAGGTTATTCTGGAAGATCCAGACGTGCAGAACATGCTGGCCGCGCAAAATATGCTGAACGTGGTGGAAAATCAGGTTATGGCGGCTCTTTCCTCAGTGGAGGCCGCCATAGCTTTAATGGTTTCGGTCGTGATGGAGATGGTCGCAGTCGGCCCAGCTCGGTTCTCGTAAGTCGGCTCAACCCCAAGTCCTTGCTGTTGATCACCATCGGCGTGTTAATTGTGATTGTCGTCATCGTGAACCAGTGTTCCCTCGACGAATCTATCCCAATGAACAACTACGATTGGTCAAACCTCCAAACCAACGGTGAGGTCAAAACCTACACTGCTGCAAATGGCGAGACATCAAAGTTCGGAATCGATGTCTCCTATCACAATGGGAACATCGATTGGGCGACGGTTGCCTCAGAAGGGGTGCAGTTCGCGTTTGTGAGAGTAGGGTGGCGAGGCTACGACCAGGGTCAGATAAGCGAGGATCCCATGGCCGACACCAACATCAGCCAGGCGATGAGCAACGGCATAGATGTGGGACTCTACTTCTTCTCACAGGCTATTACCGAGGATGAAGCTCGCGAAGAAGCTGATTTCATATGCGATTTCGCCGACCTATATGGGATCACGGACTTTCCCATAGTCTTCGACATGGAAAGCATTGATAACACGGCTTCCCGCATCGACAGCCTCACCACAGAAGAGCGGACACAAATCGCGCTTGCCTTCTGCGCGCGTGTGGAAGAACGCGGATACACTCCGATGATCTATGGAAACGACGCTTGGCTGAATGGCAAATTTGATCTTCAGCAGATCTCGAAATATTCGCTTTGGTTGTCGCAGTACAACGAGCAGCCTTCGGCGAGTTACGCATTCGACATCTGGCAATACAGCTGCACGGGTACAATCAATGGAATCGACACCGACGTGGACCTCGATTTGATATTCCCCAGCGGATAATGCAGCGCGCTCGCCCTGCCGCTCCCGCGACATTGCATTAATTTGACGGCCACTTTATCTTGCAGCGTTATACTTTTTAGACTTTGAAATCGGACGAAAGAGACATGTATGAACATCTGCGTTTTCTGCGCTTCGAGCAGCAGTGTGAAAGAGCCTTATATTTCTGCAGCCAGGGAATTGGGCGAGCAAATTGGCAAACGTGGCCATAACCTCGTCTTCGGAGGATACGATTCCGGGCTGATGGGAGTTGTGTCGCATGCAGTTCACGATGCTGGCGGCAAGGTGATCGGCGTTGTTCCCGACGACGTCAGCAAGTTCAAGACACGGAAGATTTTCCCTTGTGATGAGCTGCATGAAGTCGAGAACATCTCGAGGCGAAAGGACCTTATGTCCTCGAATGCAGATGCTTTCGTGGCAGCCCCAGGAGGATTTGGAACTTTGGACGAACTCTACGAAGTGCTTGTGGAACAGAAGCTTTCGTCCGGGGCAAAAAAGCCGATTGCAATCTACAACTTCGATGGCTACTACGACACTCTCGAGCAGATGACGCATCAGATGGTCGAGAAAGGGTTCGTCCCGGCAGAAGACCTCAACCTCTTCTTCGTGACCAGCGACCCAGAGCAGATCGTCAAGGGCTTGGAAGAGCGTCTGGCCTGAGTCCTTGCCTGCTTTTTTGGTAGCAGCAGAGTTCTCGATTGTTTCCTACGGTTGCAGCAGCACCCCACTTGCTTCCCAACGGTTGCAACAGGGTTCTCGTTTGCTTCCCTACGATAGAACTCTCATTTTTATTAATGCTGAACTTCGGCTTCCTCTTGTAATGCAGGTTTAACTTGCTTTTCTTCGGTAACACTTGGCTTCAAAGGAAATCCCACTTGCGCTCTTATTAGACTAAATCTAATATATGAAAACGTCGAAGAATTGTCGATTCGGCAATTTCAATTTGAAACTTCGATTCGGCAATTTCAATTTGAAACCAACTGCAGGAATTGGAAACCAATCACAGGAGGAGCGAGGAGATATGGAAACCTATTACAACCCAGAGGATCTGCCAAAGTTTGCGACGATGGGGGAGGAAGCTCCCGAGCTCTGGAACCTCTACATGGCCTATTACGGAAAGGTTTTCGAGGATGGAGCTCTCACCGCTCGTGAGAAGGCTCTTATCGCGCTGGCCGTTGCAGCGGCTGTTCAATGTCCGTATTGCATCGACTCTTACACCAACTCTTGTCTTGAGAAGGGTGTCACCGAGGAGGAGATGACCGAGGCATTTCACGTTGCAAACGCAATTCGCGGAGGAGCAGCCCTTGCTCATGGCGTGCAGATGAAGAACATCGTCAAGAAACTGGAGATGTAAATGACTTCGCCAACTGAACAGGCTCTGGAGGCAATGTCGTGCGTTACCCCGTTCGAGCAGAGGGTGAGC
>JBMNUL010000086.1:0-11006 GCA_050946255.1 Coriobacteriales bacterium
TGGCGAGTTTGCATGGACGCCATTCGAATGTGAGGAAACAATCCCAGTGGTTCTGCTCGTTCATTCGGGGGAGCAGCGCGAAGAAGTGCTCGAGCTCGTGAGAATCCTGTGCGAGTCCTACAAGGGCAATAGCCGGTGGGCAAAGTTGGTATAGCTGACCGCGGCTGTCAGTTTGCCATTTGTGCCGCATGTGGTTGAAGGGTGCTCCCAATCGAAAGCTGACCTGTCTGTTGTTGTGATGGAAGTCCCAAGTGCATAACTTCTTTTCCTGGAGAAAACAGATCCAGTGCCTGAAGACTCATGATTGGGAAGGATCCCATTGATTATTCGGCGACGAATTCTCCAGCTACGTGGATAGCTCTATTATTCGGATGAATTCCTCAGCTGCGTGGAGAGCTCTATTTTTCGGACGAATTCCTCAGTTGAGGCATTAGCCACATTTCGAGCAAGCTCCGATTAAGTTTCAGCACCTCGTCAGGAGACAGGGTATTGCTCCCATCGAACCATTTGGCCACCTGCGAGAAGATTGCGGAGAAGAACATGTCGAGGAGAGCTCGGGCGCGGGGATTTCCAAGGTCGGCTCCCAGAGACTCGGCATAGATTGGAGCAACCGCCTGCTTCAGTTTCTCTGTGAACCTGGAGCGGTTCGCCGGGGAGAAGAGGACGCCGAGCTGCATCCTGTGCGTCTCGTTGAGCCTCGCGAAGGCGGCGGAGAACTCGTCGGCGAGGGCCGTTTCCGGGCTCCTCTTCTCGATGTCCTTCAAGACCGTGGCTACAACGTCGTCCTCCATCCACTCCATCACGGCCAGCGTGTCTGGGAAGTACCGGTAGAACGTCGTGCGGTTGTACCCCGCCTTCTCGGTGAGGGCGCGCACCGTGACGGTTGTTCCAGGGTTCTTCATCTGCAGCTGACAATAAGCCTCCACGAACGCCCTGCGAGTGGCCTCGGTGACCTCTGGCTGTTTGTTGACCATGGCTTCTCCAATCATGCGACACTCGTCGCTCGATTGACTCTTGATGAGCCTCTAGACGGGCGACATACTCTAATCATACGACATATGTCGCACGATTTGAAAGAAGGTGCTCCAAGATGATGAAGTGGATGGAAGACAATTGGGCGAAGGCCGTACCGTTTCTGGCGGTGTACATGGGGATTCTTCTGTTCCTGTTCGTGTTTGGACAGGACCTAGCGCTGTTCCTGATCTGGATTCAGATGGTGGTCTACCTCCTCCACCAGACCGAGGAGTATCTGCTCCCTGGCGGATTTATGAAGTTCTTCAACCACAAGATGCTCGGGTCGTCCGAGGACGCCTGGCCTCTCACCAAACGGGTTTCGTTTCTAATCAACGTGCCTGTCATCTTCCTCGCATATCCTGTGACGGCCGTGCTGGCAACGTTTTTTGGCTACAGCATCGGGATGTGGCTCATGTACTTCTCCATCATCAATGCTCTCTCCCATGTGGTGATGGCGCTGAGGTTCCGCGAGTACAATCCCGGCACCGTTGTGAGCGCCTGCCTGAACATCCCTGTGGGCCTCTACTCCGTTTGGTTCTTCGCCGCAAACGGGCTCGTGGGAATGGGTGCGCACATCGTCGGCCTCATCATTGCCCTAGCTGTCCAGGGAATCGTGATGGTGTGGGGCTTCCGTTTCATGAAGCCGAGTGTCGCAGAACGTTACGGGGAATAGCTGTGATATCCGGATTTCCGTCCAAGAAGTTTTTTCAAGGTGCTCGCTTTTCAGGTTCGGAACACTCTTTAGAAAAATCTGAAAACAATAACATTCGCAATGCGGACATTTGTCTATTTCCTGTCAAGCAATAAGCAAAATGAGTTCCCAAATTTTTTCGCTTTCGTATATGTTAATAAACGTTAAATACTATTACTTATAGTAAATAATAAGTAAAAAGTATTTACTAAATAGCATATCCATTACATGTGTCTTTTATTACGAGCTTCGTGACATCCTTGAAGCATTTAGGTGTCAATACATCTTCATTTGACAAGAAAATAGGCGATTTCCTTGAGGATCGGGGGAGACGGAATGAAAAAATGGAGGAAGCTTTGCTCCCTGATGAGCGTGGTTCTGCTGGTTGGCATATTAATGCCCGCCGGGGCTTTGGAAGCCGTTGCTGACCAAGGTGACGGAAGCGGGTCGGCCATCGAGACTACAGCCAATAGCTCGAGCCTTGTTGAAGGCGCAAGTGTTGAAAGTACTGCCAGTGACGATGCCAATGCTGACTCTAGCAGCTCTCTTGTGACTGCCAGCGGCACCGACAGTGCGACCTCCAGCAGCACTGATAACAATGCCAGTGATGAAAGCGCGAGCTCTAGCGGAACAGGCAGCAGCGATAGCGCGAGTTCAGACAGCGCCGGCAGCACTTCCAGCGATGATACCGTTACCTACTCTGGCAGTACTGACAGCGCAAGTTCCGGCAGCACCGATTCAGCTACCGACACTACATCCGATAGCTCAGATCAAGCCATCGACGCAAGCGCTGACAACACGGCCAGCGACGATTCAGCCTCCGCTGTTTCTAGCAGTACCAGCTCGACTTCAAACAGCACCGGAAGTGATGACACGACCTCCAGCACCAACACGTTTTCTTTGCAAGAGGTGGTATTGACAGCGGCTTCTACAATCACTGTTAGCGATACGGGCAGCGAGGTCGATGCGACAATCACGGGGGTTTCCATTGAACGAAACGGAAGCGAGGTCGGCGAGGTCTCCAAGGGCAGCGCGTTCTACCTCGTCATAGACTGGGAAGTTACGAACTCCAGCCAGATTTTGAATGAGGGCGACTACTTTGATATCACCCTTCCCGACACACTGCTCTTCCCAGCAAGCTATACAGACTACGAATTCGACATCACGGATTCGGACGGCAATGTGGTCGGCACCGCATATGTCACACCTGGCACGGACAACGTAGGCGGCACCGTTCGCATCGTCTTCAACAGCAATATCAATGGCAAGTATTCCGTGGCGGGGTCGATTAACATCCAGGCAATCGCGAACTCGTCTGGTATCGATGAGGATACGACGATTGACATTACGGTGAGCACTTCCACCTCGTCCGGATCGACTGATTTGATAATTGATGTGACAACGCTGGATGACGACGAGCTCCTCGGCAAATGGGCAGTGAGGAGTGATAACTATGATGGTCAGGTCTACTGGTACGTGCGTATCAACTATGCACAGGCCAATCTGGTAAATGCAACAATCTCGGACTCGCTGACCGGCGGGGATGGCACAGAGCAATACGTTACGGATTCGTTCACATTGCGCCGTGTTACATTCGCCAACAACGGTAATGTCACTACTCTTGAGACAATCGACCTGACCGACATACTCACCTTCAGCGACGATCTGCGATCGTTCACAATCGACTTGAGCAGTATGCCCGGAGCGTACCAATACGTCCTTACCTACCGCACGACCTACACATCGGACACGACGTTGAGCAATAATGTGAACTTGGACTCCGATAGCGCGGATGATTCAATTTCCAGTTCCTACACCTGGCAAAACGCTAGCGGAAACGCCGACGGAACGTTGTCCAACGTGATCGAGATAGTCAAGGTTGATGCTGAAGACAACACCACGACACTTGCCGGAGCAGTTTTCACGGTGACGGCCGAGGATGGATCGACCTTCGAGCTCACAACGGGCGACGACGGGACCGTGACCTCGGACTCCCTGACTCAGGGCACCTATACGGTGGTAGAGACCACAGCTCCCGCAGGTTACGAGCTCAACGACACCGAATACACCATGGAGGTCACCTCCTCGGGTGCCGCCATCCTCACGGTCTCGGACACTCCAATAACGACCTCCGTCTCGGTGAATAAGGTATGGGTTGGCGATGCGGCCGACTCCGTGACAGTGCATCTGCTCGCCAACGGCACCGACACCGGAGAGGAGCTCGTGCTCAGCTCAGATAATAGTTGGACCGGCACATTCGAGGACCTGCGCGCCTACGATTCAGATGGTAACGAGATCGCCTACACAGTCTCCGAAGATGCTGTGGATGGATACTCAACCGAAATCACCGGCGATGCTGAATCGGGATTCACTATCACCAACACAGAGGAGACCACCGAGATCACAGGCGGCTCAGATTCAGATCATCCGAATGCCAGTACTGAAACCATTGACGTGACCGGAACCAAGGTCTGGGACGACTCCGACGACGCTGACGGCCTGCGCCCGGACTCCATTACCGTCAACCTGCTCCAGGACGGAACGGTTGTCGACTCGACGGTGGTGACAGCCGACTCCGACGGAACCTGGTCCTTCTCCTTCGAGGACCTTGCCGTGTACGACTCCGACGGCAACGAGTACACCTACACCGTTGCCGAGGCCGACGTCCCCGAAGGCTACACTTCCACGGTGTCAGGCGATGTCTCGAGTGGCTTCACGATCACGAACACCCTAGAGTCGGAGACGACAAGCACAACAACATCGTCATCGTCGGGGCTGCCTCTGACAGGCGACGGATTCTGGATTGCACCTTTGACTCTAATGGGGATACTGGGTGCCTCCGCAATCACGATCGCGTTGTCAGAGCGCCGCTCGTTGAAGCGTGACGATACTGATCGTGTAAGGTAACTCAAGCTGCAATGTAATGTCACTAGGCGCCCCGGCCGCAGTGCTCGGCCGGGGCGCTCTCTTTATTTCAAAAAGTGGTTTTCAAGCCGACAGAGCTCCCAATTTCACTGTCTAGTGCAAAACCCGAAATTATCAGTAATTTCAACATGTTTTCAGACAATATAAGATATTTGTAAAGTAAAATAAAATAGTTAAGTTTGAAATAATTACAACCGTTTTTCTGATGTTCTTCGATCTTCATGCTCTGCAATGAACAGAACGACCGGTTCTCTTTGTTAAATAACAACTGCAAGTCTGGGTCTAATTCTTGGGAAAACTGAATGAGAAATGAACGAATGCAGAAAAAAGTCTTGCATGTATTAAAACATGGGGGTGTTCAAAATTGGTAGGTAAGAAGCTTTGCTCCATGCTGAGCATAGTGCTTTTGCTTGGCATCTTAATGCCCGCCGGAGCTTTAGGGGCCGCTGCAGACCAAGGCGACAGCAGCGATACCACAATCGGTGAAACAACATCAAGCACCTCTGAGGAGAGCGCCAGCAGTGGAACAGACCAGAATCTCCTCACCTATGAAACGACCAATGACGCGTCGGAGAGCTCGATGGTGGACAACGCAGCGAGCTCGAACTCTAACGATTCGAGCTCTAGCGATTCGTCTACTGAGACAACTTTGAATGCATCTAACACCTATACGGTGGCAGAGACCACAGCGGCCGCAGGCTACGAGCTCAACCAAACGGAACAATACGTTGATGTCTCCTCTTCGGGAGACATAACCCTCCTTGATGGGGACACCTCCACAACTACTTCCATTTCTGTGACAAAGGTATGGTACGGAGAGCCTTACGGTTCCGTGACAATTCACCTGTTCGCCGATGGCACCGACACCGGCAAGGAGCTCGTGCTCAGCTCTGACAACGGCTGGACCGACTCGTTCGACGACTTGAGTGTCTACGACTCTGATGGCAACGAGATAGACTACTCCGTCGAAGAGGACTCTATAGATGGCTATACTACCGCTATCGCAGGCTACGCCTCGACCGGCTTCACGGTTATCAACACACAAATTACCAGCGTTTCGGGCACCATATCTTGGAACGACTCTTACAACCGGGACGGCCTGCGTCCTGACTACGTGACCATCAGCCTGCTCGTCGATGGAGTGGTGGATCAATCAGTGGCGGTGACGGCCGGAGACGGCGGCGCCTGGAACTTTTCCTTTGATGGCCTGCTCAAGTACAACTATGAAGATGGAACCCAGATATCCTATTCGGTCTCGGAGGACTCCGTCGACGGCTATACTACCGACATCGTCAGCGACTCGTCGGGCAACTTCTCCATCATCAACACCCACGAGCCGGAGACCACGGCGGTGAGCGTCTCGAAGGTCTGGGAGGACTCGGGAGACCAGGACGGGATCCGGCCGGACTCCGTGACCGTCCACCTGCTTGCCGACGGCGTCGACACCGGCGACACTCTGGTCCTCAGCTCTGACAACGGCTGGACCGACTCGTTCGACGACCTCTACGTCTACTCGGGCGGGAACGAGATAACCTACACCGTCTCCGAGGACTCCGTTGACGGCTACACCCCCACAATAACGGGCAACGCCGATTCGGGCTTCACCGTCACGAACACCCACGAGCCGGAGACCACCTCCGTCAGCGTCACCAAGTCCTGGGACGACTCCGACGACCAGGACGGGATTCGGCCGGACTCCGTCACCGTGCAGCTCTACGCCGACGGTGAGGCCTACGGCGACCCGGTGGAGCTGAGCTCGGACAACGGGTGGGCCTACACTTGGTCGGACCTCTACGTCTACTCTGCCGGCGAGGCCATCGAGTACACGGTCTCAGAGACCGACGTGCCCGACGGATACACCTCCGACATCACCGGCGACGCGTCGAGCGGCTTCACCATCACGAACACGCACGACCCCGAGACCACTATTGAGGGAAACACGGACAACTGGGACGAATCCCTCAACTCGGACGACTCGAGCTCCGACTCCAGCTCCAGCTCCTCGGCAACCGACTCCCAAGACTCCGAAGATGCGGCCAGCGGATCATCGGATATGCCTCAGACAGGCGACGGATTCCTATATGCGCCTTTGGTTCTTATCGGGTTGTTGAGTGCCTCTGCAATCACGGTCGCGCTGGCAAAGCGCCGTTCAATGAAGAACGCCGAATCAGATAGTTCTAAGTAACCCAGAGGAACGTGGCAGACGTACTCTTCAGTAAAGTGGTACTAATAGAGCAGGATGAACCTATTCAGTTGATGTAAAGGCTCATCCTGCTCTTGCAACAGCACCTTCTGCATTCCGATTTAGCCATTCCGGTTTTGCAATACCGATTTCGATATATAGGTTTCGCTACGCCGCCACCCGCAATTATTAGATGAGCGAGGCTTTTCGCCTCGATCATCTTTTTAGCATTCTCAGGTAATGCATCTATCTAGAATGCCTAACAATCTTTCGGGTACCTAGCTCAATCAGACAATCGAACTACGAAGTCTTCCTGTGGCGCTTCGCGGTGAGCAGCAGCAGGATGCTGGCGCAGGCACCCACGCCGACCTCGGCAATCGCAATTGGGGAATCGCCCGTGGCAGGTAGACCAGAGCGTGCGCGTCCACCTCGGGGTCCCGATGGTTGCCGGGGCGATTACCCGAATCGTGGGCGTGAGGAGGCTCGGCGAGGAGGGTTACGAGCGGCGAGTCGTCCCGAAGATCTCGAAGGTTACCCCGGTCGCCCTGCTCTTCACCATAGTGGTCATGTTCTCGATGAAGGGCGACATGATAGCGTCGCTGCCCTACGACATCTTGAGGATCGCCATCCCCTTGATTGCATACTTCTGCATCATGTTCTTCGCCAGCTCCTGGCTGGCAACCGTCTCGGCGCCGACTATCCCCGCATGGCGTCGGTGGCCTTCCCCGCCACGGGGAACAACTTCGAGCTCACCATCGCTGTGGCCGCCGCCACATTCGGGCTTAGCAGCGGGCAGGCCCTTGCGGCGGTAGTTGGCCCGTTGGTTGAGGTGCCCTTGCTCATCCTGTTGGTCAACGCCGCCCTCGCCCTCAAACGACGTTGGTACGGGGAAGGGGAACAACGGTCTCAATAACTCGATCCATCTGTAGCAAACTAGGCGAATCAGGTGTAAAAGACACAGAGTCCGAACAATCTGAGGCTCAAAAGAAATTCCCCCTCTTGCGAAAACAAGAGAGGGAATTGAAATCGGCTTTGAATAAGCCAGATTCATTATTCGAGAGGCTTTGCGGGCTATCTGAACGAACTGGTGCGTGACCGGTCACAACGGCGGAGCGTCCTGATTGCCGCAAGGAGCTTTGACTGGCTATTTAAGCGACCGTCCGAAATCTCGAAGGGTGCCGCGAACTCGCTCCGAGGTCGCCATCCCCGTGGTGTATTCGAACACTCCCATGTCCTTGCACCCGAAGTAGCCATGTACAAATCCATGGTAGATGGTCTCGGCTGCCTTGTAGACGCCACTGGCTCCGGAGCAGAGGAAGAGCGCCGTCTTAGAGCATTTCCGCGGAATACCGAGGGCGTAGGTGCGGTGCAGGGCACAGGCGAGCTGTCCCGATATGGATCCGTAGTAG
Organism: Coriobacteriales bacterium; assembly: GCA_050946255.1. GTDB lineage: Bacteria > Actinomycetota > Coriobacteriia > Coriobacteriales > CADBOM01 > JBMNUL01. The sequence continues at coordinate 8,222 of JBMNUL010000086.1, forward strand.
ATGGGGGATGCCAGCACGAGCATGTCCATTTCGTCCCACTCATCGTAGATCTGCTGCATGTCGTCCTTCTGGGCGCATTCCCCATTCCCTCGCGTGTGGCAGAACTCGCAGGCGCGGCAGCCGGCGATGTTCATGTCTGCCACGTTGAACACGTCCACGGTGTGGCCCGCTTCACGCGCTCCTTCAGCGAACGCCTTCACCATCGCCCTCGTCCCGCCCTGCTCTCTAGGCGAGCCGCTCAATACCATGATTCTCATGAAAAAAGCCTCCTACTCTGCAACCTCAACTTGGACGTCGTAGCTCCCCGAGAGCGAACGGATGCGTGCCAGGTCCTCTTCGGCGATGCGGCCCATGACCACTTGATCTCCGTAAGTCTTGGAATCCTCCTCGCCGTCGTATAGGATGGCGAACCATCCGCCTCCGGGGTTGTAGTTCACGTCGCCGTTCGTCCACCCCCTGTGGACCTGCGATTCCTCATAGGGGAGCGAGAAGGGCATGCGTCCGCAGAAGTCGATGCCGGTCCCGTTCACGTGGATCGTGACAGGGAGGTGGGATGCGAAAGCACTGGCCGTCTCGGTGTCGTTCAGCTCTGCTGTGACGGCTGTATCGCCGAATTGGAGGGAAATCTTGTTTGCCATTTGAGGTCTCCTATCTCATTGCTGCTTGGTGATGGTCACTTGGACGTTGCCCGAGCCTACTGCATCCGCGAGGCCCTCCGGGTCATCCAGCGAACCTGCGAACTGGTAGCTGTAGCCTGGGTTCGAATGGTCTTCGTAGAAAAGAACGATGTAGTCCCCCGAGTAAATCCAGATCTCCCCGGAGTGGAGCTCGCTTGGGGTTTCCTCGGTACCGGGGAAGTCCTGACCCGTCTTGTAGTACTTTTCGTTTCCAGAAAGTTCGCTCATGTCGAGCACTAGCGGCAGGCGATGTTCAAGCTCTGCGGCGGCCTCGGTATCCCCGAATGTTCCCAAGAAGGTCTTGCCACCGACTTCTATCTGGAACTTGTTCATATCGTTTCCTTCCGTTGTGGATTGATCCGTCTGAGCAGTGGCCTCTTCGCTTTCTGTCGATGTGGCTTCTGTTGTTGAGGAATTCCCTGAAGCCTGTTCCTGCGCGCTCTGGCTCGTGCAGCCCATGAGGGGCATGGCGAGAAGTAGGAATGCGAAAACGATGACTACAGCTGCCATAAATGCTCTTTTGGAATGTCCTCCTCGATCAATCATCCGGATGCCTTCTATCCCAAGTAGGTGCGCAGGAACTGCTCGATCTTGTCGAAGGGGATCTTGTCGGTATCGTAGAGGTCGGTGTGGTTGGCGCCGGGCACGATCACGAGCTCCTTGTTGTCGCCCTTGAGCAGCTTGAAAGCGTCCTCCGAGAAGTAACGGGAGTGTGCGTTCTCGCCATGCACCATGAGGACGGCGCTCTCTATCTCTCCTGCATAGCACTGAATGCGATAGTTGAGCAGTCCGAGGTCGGAGGTCACGTTCCAACCTCCGTTGGGGTTGACCGAGCGCGGATGATATCCACGACCCCTGTAGTACTCCACGTAGTCCTTGAGGAACTGCGGGGCATCTTCTGGGGCGACATCGGGCAGACCGCCCGAGCGCGCATACGATCCTGCCTTGTAGTCGGCGATGCGCTGGGCGTTGAGTGCCACCTTCTTCTGGTGACGCTTCTCTGCACTGTCCTCGGAGTCAAAATACCCGTTCGCGGTCACTCTGGTCATGTCGTACATCGTCGAGGTCACGGTGGCCTTCACGCGCGTGTCGAGTGCTGCGGTGTTGAGCGCCATGCCACCCCAACCGCAGATTCCCACGATGCCGATCCTCTCGGGATCTACGTCGTCGCGGCAGCTCAGGTAATCCACGGCGGCCTGGAAATCCTCGGTGGAGATGTCGGGCGATGCAACGTTTCGTACGGTTCCGCCGGACTCGCCCGTGAACGAGGGGTCGAACGCTACAGTGAGGAAGCCGCGCTCCGCGAGCGTCTGAGCGTAGAATCCGGATGCCTGCTCTTTCACAGCTCCGAACGGGCCACATACCGCGACCGCAGCAAGAGTGCCCTCCGCGTTCTTGGGCTTGTAGAGATCCGCGGCAAGCGTGATGCCATAACGGTTGACGAAGGTGACTTTCTCATGGTCGACTTTGTCGGACTTGGCGAATACCTTGTCCCATTCCTTGGTTAGATTGAGGTTTTCGGTTGCAAACATGGCTGACTCCTTTGTCTTGAGAGGTTCTTGGACTTTTCAATCGTTCTCTTGGCCTGTAATTATTTTCTCTTGGCAAGCGAATTATTACCAATACTTATTAGCTAAGAACTAAAATGCTTAATGAGCATGGTTTGATTAACTGCAAAAATTTCTAACTTGAATCTGGAGCTGCATATGGAAATCAGAACGCTTCGATACTTCGTTGCCCTCGTCGACGAGGGCACGATAACCGGTGCCGCAAAATCATTGCATGTGACGCAGCCTACGCTGTCGCGCCAGCTTGCCCAGCTCGAGCACGAAATGGGACATCCTCTCTTCGAGCGCAACCATTCGGGCATAGAGCTCACCGAGGCGGGTGTCTCGCTCAACAGGCACGCACGGCAGATTCTCGAGCTCGTGGCAAAAACCGAGGAAGAGGTAGCCGCCCCGTCGAGTTCCGTCTCGGGGATCGTGCACGTGGGGGCCGGGGAGACGAAGGCTTTCTCCATGCTTGCGCGGGCCATGGTATCTGTGCGCAAACAGTACCCGGGCGTGAGCTTTGACGTGCGCGACGGAACATCGAGCGCGCTCATGGAC
>JBMNUL010000087.1:0-11002 GCA_050946255.1 Coriobacteriales bacterium
GTACCAAACGACCCCTATCAAGCCCCAGACGAAGAGGTACCTCCATGCCACCCACTGCGTAATGTGGTCCGGGAGATGCAGATAGCTCCAGGATTCCGCCCCGAAGAGGACTTCCATGCTCCAGCCTGTGATCTGCTCGATAATCCCACCAAAGACGAAGCAGAGCACGAAGACCAGCCAGACAGGGGAGTTGTACCTCTTCTTGAGTGCCCAGAGTCCCAAGGTCATGAAGACGGCGCAGAACCCGTAGAGCGGGGAGAAGGGTCCCCAAACCAGGCCAACCCTGCTCTGGGTGACTCCTGCGGTGATGTACATCCATATTTCCTCGATGATCAGTCCGAGAAAAGACCCGATCACGAAGATGATGATCAGCTGATACCATCCGATGTGCGTTCTTTCCAGGTATTCACGACGAAGCTCGAGTTCCGATATCGCAACCTGCCTGCGTTCCTCGCGGCTCAGGCGTCTCTTGACCTTGTCACCGGCAATGGAGTTTTTAATTGCCTCGGCGTTGTCCTGCTGGATGGCCTCCTGTTCGATGTACTTCTTTTTCTCCACCGTCAAGGTTCCACGCTCGATTGCACGCTTGAGGGGCTTCCCCTTGCCGAGGAAAACGAGAATTTTGTCGACTATCCAACCGACCAGCTCCACGCATACCAGAGCCACCACCAGACAGACGGCTATTCCGAACAACTAACCAACCCCCCTAAGCGCATCACCGTGCACGGAAAATGCGAGTTGGCATCACGCCAAAGGCTCGAGGCCAACCTCTAGGATTCCCCGGCCAACTTCATCGGTTTCGAGGACGTTCACAGACATTGCGACGTCTACCCCGTTCCCACGTACCGCATCTGCGAATCTCGGTGGGAAGCAGGTCGACTTGTCGTTTTCGTTTTCCAAGATGCTGTTGCATCCCATGGCCCCGAGAAAAAGCGACACCTTTTCACGGTCTTCCCCGAAAACCTTTGCTGTCTTTAGGAAGAAATCACCTTCGTCGAGCACGTAACATGGATGGATGTGTGCACCTGGGGAGTTCTTCTGTCTCATCTCGCTTCGGTGCTTGTTGTCGAGCGAGCAATAGTGCATTCCAAAGTCATAGCCCTCGTCCATCGCGTAGAGCATCAGCTCGAGTGCGAGAACCTCGCTTCCGGCTACGGGGAGCCCACCAGAGTAGCTGTAGTCGTACATGATGTCGAAGGGCGGGTTCCTGATCAGGAACCCCCGGCTCGCGTACTCTTCCCAGTTGTGGAACGGGAAGCAGAACTCCAGGAGGTTCATCCCTCTGATCCCGATCCCATCGAATTCGCCGAGAAGCCATTTCATTTTTTCAGATGTTCCGGGGATTATCGGCATCTCAACCATCACATCTTGAATGTAGTTCTTCGCGAGCGACATGTTCGAGAGCACTTTTTCCTGCAGGTCCTCCGGGTCGTCGGTTTTCACGCTGAAACGGATCTCATCGAGACCAGCCTCTGCGAGCTTCTCGGCCTTTTCGGCGTCGAGGAGGTCACCCGAGGTGTATAGCCTCTTGTGAGATCCGGGGAACAGCTCCTCGGCGCGTTCGAGAAACTTGATGGTGTCGTCGAATGCAAGGAGAGGCTCCCCACCGGTGAGACCGATGCATGCAAGGTCCCGGTGCGTGTCGACGGCCTCCTCGAGGTTCTGCTCCCAGGGGCAGCCTTCTTTCGAGAATCTCTCGTATTCACCAAGGTTGTGGTTGAAGCAGAAGTAGCAGTCCCTGTGGCAAGCAAGGGTTGTTGAGAAGGTCTCGCTCCCTCTCTCCCCAGTGCACTCCACACACGCCTCGGAGAGCCATCCCACGCTTATGCTCGCACCCGCGTTCCTGAAATTGGCCCCGCGGTCTCTCAGCTCGTTCCGGAGCTTCGAGATCTCTTCGTCCTCGGCATGTGGTTCTTCGAACTCTATCCCTTTTTTGTGCAGCGCGTTGATGTAGTTGTTCCTGACCTTGACGTATTCTCTGAGCGCGGCCTTTAATTCTCGGTTGGCCATGTGACGTTACTCGCTTCCTGCTTTTCAAATCTTTAGAAAGGATAATACAATAAACGTTTTTCCAACCAATTTCTTCGATATGATTATTGGAAATATTGGCGCGGGTGCGATGCGGTTCGCCGTCTGTCTGTAAAATCTTGGAAATTTGAGAATATGGCGAAGTAAATCGGCAAAAAACATCAAGGTTGAGATAACATCTGTTTCGAATGGAAAACATTTCCTTCCACCACTTTGGACACATAGGATTATGTAAATGAAAGGTTGTTGAATGAGCAGGATTCAGGAAGTGCTGAACATACCCCATGAGCAGATCGAGGAGATCCAGCTTGAGGGGATAAAAGACACTCTCGTGAAGTGCTACGAGAACGTTCCGTTCCACAAGCAGAGGTTCGATGAGGCAGGCTTCGACCCCTATTCGTTCAACAGCTTGGAAGACCTCAAGAAGGCCCCATTCATGACCAAGCAGGACATGCGGGACAACTATCCCTACAAGCTGTTCGCGGTTCCGATGTCGGAGGTCAAGGAGATCCACATGTCATCCGGGACCACCGGTGTGGCTACAGTTGGAGGGTACACCCAGCACGACCTCGAGACCTGGGGAGAGTGCTTCGCCCGCGGAATCATCAACGCACACGGCGACGAAAAGGACATCGTGCACATTTGCTACGGGTACGGCCTCTTCACCGGGGGACTTGGAGCCCACTACGGCGGTCTTTGGATGGATTCCACGGTCATCCCGATATCGGCAGGCAACACCGAGCGCCAGATTCGCGTTCTCAAGGAGATGGGCTCGACGATCCTGTGCTGCACGCCCAGCTATGCGATGCACATCGCCGACACCGCGATAGAGATGGGGATCGATCCTGCAAGGGAATTCTCGCTCCGTGCTGGAATCCACGGTGCCGAGCCGTTCAGCGACAACTTCCGCGCAGAGCTGGAGCGCAAGCTCGATTACAAGGTTCTTGACATCTATGGGCTCACCGAGACGATGGGTCCTGGAGTCGCGGTGGAGTGCTGGAGACAGAACGGGCTGCATCTCGCAGAGGACCATTTCTATGCCGAGGTCATCGACCCGGTCACTTTGGAGCCTCTGCCCGACGGGGAGTGGGGAGAGCTCGTCCTCACAACTGTGGATAGGGAGGCGCAGCCTGTCGTCAGGTACCGCACACATGACGTCACCCGCATACTCCCCGGCGAATGCGGATGCGGCAACACCCATCGCCGCATTGACCGACTGCATGGCCGCACCGACGACATGCTCATCATCAGGGGCGTCAACGTGTTCCCGAGCCAGATCGAAGACGTCATGAAGACTTTCCCCGAGGTCTCGTCCTGGTATCAGATCGAGCTCGATACCAAGAAGCAGCTCGACATCGTCACGCTCAAGGTCGAGGTGAACCCCGAGGTGCAGCTTGATGAGATCCGCGATATCGAGAACGTGCAGAATCAGATCCAGAGCAAGTTGAAGAACGCCCTCTCCGTGGGAATCAACGTCAAGATCGTGGAGCCGAAATCGATTCCACGCAGCGAGGGCAAGGCCAAACGCGTGATTGACTTGAGGAAGGGAGTCAGAAATGATTGATCAGATCACGGTTTTCCTCGAGAATTCCGAGGGCAGGCTTGCGGCTCTTTGCCGTGTGATGGCGAATGCGAAGATCAACATGTACGCCCTGACGATTGCCGATGCTTCCGACTACGGGCTCGTGAGGATTATCTGCGATGACCCAGAACGTGCCTCTCAGGTCTTGAAGGACGCGAATTTCCAGGCCAACATCACGAAGGTATCTGCCATCGAGGTCCCAAATGTACCAGGAGGGCTCGCAGATCTTCTCGACGTCCTGGATGCAGCTGACGTAAACATCGAGTATGGATATTGCTTCGCCTCAAGCGAGGGGAGGGCAATCGAGGTCCTCAAGATGCATGGTCGCGAGAGGGGGCTCGTGGCTTTGAAGGAAGCGGGATACAAGGTCCTCCAGCCCGAGGACGTCTACAAGAGCTGATTTCCTTGGTCGAGTTCCATCAACCTGAAAATTTATGCAAAGCCTACCTCGAGCAATGCGATTTCAGCTGATGAACAAGGCCTGATGAGCTGAACCGGGTTTTAGTCCTTGTATTGTTCAAGGAGACAATCTTTGGACGCACGGGTTGTGCCATTTTACATACCTCATGAACAGTAATATAAATTTCTGGCGAGAATTTATTACCATTCCTGAAAAAAGTAATGAAAGCACGGCAAGTGTTGAGAATCTTGTTTCAGAATGTCCTTAATCATTTTTTAACGAAATTTATTCATCATTCGACAATGCAAGGAAATACAATTGGGCAGTAGCATGCTTTCGTGCTCTTACACAGAGGAAGAGCTTATCGAGGCCTTTTGGCGTCTTTACGCAAAAAAAGGCATCGATGAGATTTCAGTCGTCGAGCTCGTGGAAACCGCAGGTTACAACAGGGGGACGTTCTACCTGCATTTTCAAAGCGTATACAATCTTCTGGAAATCGAGGAGGACAGACTGCTCTCCGAGATGGAGGAATGCGTTACCTATTGCAGCAAGAATCTCGGAAAAGAAGATCCATCCTCGCTGATGATGCTGGTTCTCAACTATTACGAGCAGAACAAGGAAAAGCTTCTGATTCTGTTGGGTGAGCGTGGGGATATCCGCTTCATGCACAATCTCAGGGGCATGATGAAGAGAATCCCCATCTGGAAGGTTTCCGATCCATCACTTGGCCTATCAGATTCTGAGACTAGCATCCTCCTCGATACCACGGTTGCCGCTGTGGTGTCGCTGATCATCTCCTGGATGAAAGAACCTCGTGATATTCCAGCCGATAAGGTTCTGCACATGATTTACGACATTGCGATAAAGCGTTGAACGTTACTGGGGCTGCTTTTATTTCCTGCCCTTCCACCTCGTGAGCCTTCTCTCCACGATGTCGAAGATCGCATAGAGTCCCACGCCAAGTATCGCTAGCGCGATTATCCCCGCGAACATCCTCGGGTAATTCACCATGGACCACGACTGCATGATGAAATAGCCTATCCCGGTCGACCCGACTATTGCCTCTGCGAAGAAGAGCACTGCGATTGCCGTTCCGGTGCTGATTCTCAGCGAGGTGAACACAGAAGGGAGAGTCGAGGGGATCACCACGTGCCTGATCTCGTTCATCTGGCTTGCCCCCAGCGCCCTGATGGACAAGAGCTTGTCCTCCGGAATTGCCTTGACGGAGTCGCGTACCGCGACGAGAACCTGGAAGAACACCGTGAGAGAGATCAGGAAGATCTTGGGAGCATCTGCGAGCCCAAGAAGTGTCAGGAGGATCGGTAGCAATATCACCTTGGGAACTGGATAGAGAAGGTAGAGCACGGGTGCAAACAGGTAGTCCAGCTTTTCGGATCTCGCGCAAGCCATGGCCACGGGAACTCCGATCACCGTTCCTATGAATATCGACACCACGACTCGGTAAGTGCTTATCCAGAAATCTGGGAGCATGTCCACGAAATATCCGCTCAGGACTATGAACGTGTCTACAGGGGTCGGAAGCGCTGGTGAGTTGAGCAGAAGTGAGGTGATCCACCATCCAGCGATGATGAAGAACACCGCGAAGATGTATCCCCCTGTCCTGTGGAGGACCTCCTTCTTCGTCTTCGAGGTCATTGCGGCTCCTCCTCGAGCTGGGCGGAAAGGGCGGAGCGGACCTTCTTGCAGACGTCGGAATACTCGGCTGAATTCCGGTAGCCAGGTTCTCCCATTCCAGGGTTCGTTACGCATTTGAGGAGCCGGGCGGGTCTGTGGCTCATGACGAGGATCTTCTCTCCCAGATAGACCGCTTCATCTATGGAGTGCGTCACGAGCATCTGCGTGTATCCTCCGCGTTTCCAAAGGCCGAGCAATGTGTCTTGGAGCTTTTCCCGCAGGAGCGCGTCGATGGCGGAAAGGGGCTCGTCCATCACCAGGACGTCCATGTCCATTGCAATTGACCTCGCAAGTGCGACTCTCTGGCGCATGCCCCCGGAGAGCTCGTTTATGTAGCGGTCTGCGAATTCTCCGAGGCCGACACTTTCCAATGCCGCTTCTGCTCTAGCTCTCGTCTCGGATTTCGGGGTCTTTCTGATCTTGAGCCCCAGCTCGACGTTTCCCCGTACCGTCTTCCAGGGCATCAGACCGAGGTCCTGTGGGATGAATGCCGTGCTGGTGCGCGGAGAGTCAACCTCGGACCCCCCGACCTTCACCTTTCCAGAAGTCGGGTGGATGAGCCCCACGATCAGGTGCAGAATGGTCGACTTCCCGCACCCAGAGGGACCGATTATCGACACCGATTCCCCTGGATTCACCTCGAAGGACAAGTGGTCGAGCGCGCGGATCGCATCGCTTGCTCCCATGTAATCCAAGGTCACTTCCTCAAAAGCGATTCCCGAGGCAGAGAGGTTCGCGTCGTCTGGGACATCGTGGTTGGCTTCGCCTGATATAGCGTGGCTGGATTTCCCCAAGAAAACGCCTTCTGGGCCGGAGAGTCCGAATGACTCCCCGGCCCTGTTCGGTCCGAATCTATTGTTGCAAGCCGGGCATGGGATCATTTCAGAGTTTGTTCCTCCCAAAGTCTATTTCTCAGAGAACGTGCCGGTTTGGCCGTCGTATGAAAGTGGCTTCGTGAGATATCCCTTCTCGGTCATCCAGTCGAGAACTGGGTCGACCATTTCGTTCGTGGGCATCTGGCACATGGGATACTCGCTGATCTCGTAGGTGTCCGCGACTGCATCTGATAGGTTGGCGTTCTCGATGAGGATCGAACGGTAGCTCTCCGGCGATGCGTTGATTTCCGTTGCGGCCTGGTCCCATACAGATTCGAGGGCGTCCCTTGCGGCCTCGGCCCCGTCTTGCTCCAGCCAGTCACTGCGAACGATCATCACTGACTGCGATATGTTGTCTCCGGTCGTGTCGTCTGCGAGGGTGATGTATCCTGAAGCCTCGCCAAGTGCCAGCAGTGAGGCGGGGAGGGCGACGGCTTTCACCTCTCCGGACGCAAGCGCCTGATATCTGACCGGAAGCTTTTGCATCTCCTCTACCACTATCTGGTCCTCTGGCACTCCCTCATCCTCCATCAGGTTGTCCATCACGTATTCGAGGATCGTGTTGGACCCAACGCCGATTGGCACGCCGGCAAGGTCCTTGAGCGAGGTGATGCCGGAATCCGGCGTTGTCATGATCCCAAACCTGCCCTGCTCGGCGGTTGTGCCCAGGGTGACCCACTGCATTCTCACATCGGTGCCGCTTGCGTAGATGCTGGCCGCGACCATTGGATCCGTCATGGCAAAGTCGACTTCACCCGATGAGACTCCGGCAATAAGCTCGGTTGCAGATTGGAAAGTCGTGATATCCACATCCAGTCCGGCTTTCTCGAAAAGGCCCTCTTCTTGTGCCACCCACATTGGAAGGATGTCTTCTGTGGCGAGAGTTCCGATTGTGATTTTTCCGGAATAAACAGCGCCATCTGAACCGCTGGATTCGCCTGTGCCCTGTTGAGAGCTGCACCCCGTGACCAGAAGCACGCACAAGGCCAAGATAGTGGCTAGGGCCACAACGGATTTGGCAACACCGTGCCTGTTCGAAATCTTCCCGGTAGTCGTTTCTTGCATTTCCAACCCCCTTGCAAATTGCACTTCCAACAGCTAATTTCAATGCTATTTTGAAAAAATTTTCGATTCAATGAACAGTTGGGTGCCGACTGTCAATGCCGTTGTCGTTTGAAAACGGTTGTGGATTAATTGATAGCCCTCTCCACCGCTTTGTGGTATGCGCTCATGGTTTTTGGAAAGCTGCAATTTGGTCAGAAGACGATAATCAGAAATCAGATTGAGGAGCTGGGAATCTCCGGCAATTCCAATTGTCGATAGCTTGAAAATTGCATTTGGCTGAGAAGGCGAACTGGTTACGTCTGCTGATAACGAACTGCAAAATTCTGGGGAAGAGAAATTAACAAAGAGGAGCAGGTCGAATTCCATCGACATGCTGCACGGTCCGCTGCTCCGAAAGATCGTCGCTTTTGCACTCCCGCTCGCTCTCACGAGCATCATGCAGCAGCTCTTCAACTCCGCTGACGCATCTGCCGCCGGCCAATTCATCGGGAGCAATGCACTGGCAGCTATCGGCGCGACTACTCCTCTTGTCAATCTGGTCGTGAGCCTATTTGTCGGACTTTCAGTTGGCGCCAACGTCATCGTTGCCCAACAGATAGCCCTCGAAGACGATCAGGGAATTCACGATGCCGTCCATACCTCTATGGTCTTGGCTGTGGTAAGTGGAGTGGCAATCGTCGTGGTGGGAGTTTTATTGGCCCGCCCACTGCTCGAGCTGATATCGACTCCGGCAGAGGTGATAGACCTCGCCACGGTCTACCTGCAGATCTACTTCGTGGGCACGGCATTCACCACATTCTACAATTTCGGCTCCGCAATCTTGCGTAGCAAGGGAGACACCAAGCGCCCTCTCTACGTGCTCATCATCGCCTGTGTTCTCAACATCGCACTGAATGCATTGTTCGTTCTGGTGTTTCACTGGGACGTTGCCGGAATTGCATGGGCGACCACGATTTCCAATGGGCTTGCAGCTGTGATGGTCACAATCATGCTCATGCACGAGGAAGGCTCCATGCAGTTCAAGTGGCGAGAGCTCTCAGCCAAACGCCGCCCTCTTTCGATTGCCCTCAAGATCGGAATTCCAGCTGGAGTTCAGGGAGTTGTGTTCGCGATTTCCAACGTCGTGATTCAAGTCGCGCTCAACTGGCTTGGTTCAGAAGCGATGGCTGGGTCGATTGCCGCTCAGAACTACGAGATCTACACCTACTTCATTGTGAACGCATTCGCGCAGGCTGCCGTGACTTTTACGAGCCAGAACTATGCGGTTGGGAATCCAGCTCGATGCAACCGCATCTGCAGGGAGTGCCTGCTGCTTGGAGTAGGAGGTTCATTTACTGTCTCGATGATCTTTGTGCTGGGTGGTCAGTTCTTCCTAGGGCTCTTCACCTCTGACGCCGCTGCAATCGGATACGGGATGATCAGGCTCCTGCACGCCGAGGCCTTCGCGCTCCTGCCCACGGTTTACGAGGTCCCAGCTGGTTCTATGAGGGGGATGGGGTGGTCGACTTTGCCTGCAATCATCACCGTGCTGGGAACCTGCGTGCTGCGGATTGCCTGGGTATACACGATATTCGCGAGCAGTGGGACGATGGAGACCCTCATGAACGTCTATCCGATATCTTGGGGAGTCACCGGTGCCGTAATGGTTGTTGCGTACTTCATCGTGCGCAAGCGCGCATACAGTGAGCTGACGAAGCAGGCTGCTTGATTCGTCAGCTTGATGTGACGGCAAGAGAGGACAAGTTTTTAGAGCGCGATTTGATAACGTGATCGCACAAGAGGATTGTCCCCGTTGAACGTTATGGGATAGTATCGCGACTGCACAAGAGGACTATGCCCGTCGGGTCGTTCGGTAAGTCCATTCGATTTGAAGAAAATGCGGCATCCAAGTTCTTGCAACCTGGATGCCGCAATCTTTTTCTTGTTTCCCGCAGCCCGGGAAGTTCCCTGTCGCCAGATTCTCAAATCATTTAGTTCTGGGACTTGAGCGGATCGTATCCGAAACCGCTTTTTCCGAAGTGCCTAATCCTGCTGGTAGTGGTCGTAAACGCCGAAGGCGATCTTCAGTGCCAACTCGCGGTCGACTGGAATCGGGCTGTACGAGGCGAGGTGGCTGTGCTCGGTCTCGTTTGCAACCGTTGCCATGAGGTCTCGGTCGAAGCCACGGGCGGCGAGGCCCTTGAGCTTCATCTCGTGCATCATGTTGCGGCACTTCTCTGCGCATTTGTTGCCCACGAGCTCTGCGCTCTCCTTGCCTGTGAGATCGATCTCGAGCGCCTCGGCAATCTCGAGCATTAGGTCCGGCACAACAGGTCCGCAAATATCGCAAACCTCTGGCAAAGCCAATCCGCAACCGACTCCATGTTCGGTGTGCAGGGTAATCGACATGCCGTCCGCAGTGGCATGTCCGAAGTGTGTCATAGGGTCGTCGAAAGCAAGCCCACCGAGGTGCGCGGCCTTTGACATTGCAATCCTTGCCTCCATATCGGATCCATCGTGATAGGCGCGCAGCAGATAGCGGCTGGCGTGTCTGATCGCCATGATTCCGCAGGCATGTGCATAGGGGTTGCGGTTGGTGCTCGTGATTCCCTCTATGGAATGTGCCATGGCATCCATTCCAGTGTATGCAGTTGGATCAGGGGGAAGCGTGACGGTCAATTCGGGATCGATGATCGCGAGAGTGAGCTTGACGAAAACGCTCCACTTCATGTTGAGGTCGGTGCGGTTGACGACTGCGACCTTGGTGCATTCGCTTCCGGTTCCAGCCGTGGTGGGCATCAGGATCATCGGTGTGTGCACGTCCATCTGGATTGGCTGTCCGAGGATGTACTGCTTGATTGGACCCGGATACTCGAGCAGGATCGTGGTGGCCTTTGCGGTGTCGAGCGTGGATCCTCCTCCGATTCCAACCAAGAAGTCGACGCCCTCGCTCTTGGCAATCTCACCGCACTCGTCGATGACCTCGATTGGGGCATCGCGCTTGGTCTTGTTGTAGAGCACGTAATCGAGACCGGCTGAGGTCACGCTCTCGATTGCCTTGTCATACGTCTCCTGACCAAGGTTGGGGTCGCATATCAGCATTGCCTTTGTGCCGCCAAGCTCTTTGGCTCTCTCGCCTAAGATCTTGATTGAACCAGGGCCAAAGAAGACAGGGCATTTCATCGAATAATCTGGCATTTTTGCTCCCTTGTTTGTGCTTATGCCTTCAAAGATGGTGCAACTTTGCACGCATTTAGAATTGTAAGTCAAACAGGTGCTGTTAGTGCAAGGTACACAGGAAATCCAATATGAACCTAGAAGTTTCCTTTTTCTCCAATTGGTTTTCAATTGGTTTTCAAATGTGTAGGAAACTGCCGG
>JBMNUL010000088.1:0-10940 GCA_050946255.1 Coriobacteriales bacterium
TATCTGGCGGAGGAGGGGGGATTCGAACCCCCGAGACGGGGAACTCCCGCCTAACGGTTTTCGAGACCGCCGCATTCAACCGCTCTGCCACCCCTCCGCTTGGTTGGTTTTGGCTGCGGTTGCAACTAAACAAAAAAGTCGGTATGGCGGAGAGCTAGGGATTTGAACCCTAGATACGGTTTCTTGCCGTATACACGATTTCCAATCGTGCGCCTTCGACCTCTCGGCCAGCTCTCCATTTCCATATCCGATTGTATTCCGACTCGCAATGAGGCGAGTGCGGCAAATGCGAGTATATCATTAAACACAAGAAGTGGCATAGATATACGCCGGTCGAGCGGGAATGGCGGTAACACGATGTGCGGTAGATTCACCAAATTGACCTACGAAGAGGTCGTTAACGTCATCGGGCATGTCGAATATGGCAATCCAATCGACGTGGGGCTTTTCGAGAGGGGATCGAATGCGGCTGCACTCGATGGCAACGGTCGCTCTTCTCGCGATGCCTACCCTGGCTCGGTTGCCTATGTGATCGTTCCAAGGGCACAGCTTTCAGAACAAGGTTTCGAAAACGAGGAAAGCTCTCTTGAGACCAACGCCAATGCGAGCGAACTTGTCCCCATGAAAATGAACTGGGGATTCTCTGTGAGCTGGAACGACAATCCTGTCTTCAACACTAGAATCGAGACCGCGCTCACGAGCAAGATGTGGTCGGAATCAATTCAGAACCGCCGCTGCATTGTGCCAACGCTCGGGTTTTATGAGTCTCACTCTTCCGAGCAGACCTACTCCTCAATAAGCGGCCGGAAAATAAAGCGACCCTACAAATTCAATATAGGGGAATCTGATCTGCCAGTTACTTTTCTAGGTGGAATTTGGAAAGATGGGTGCTTTTCCATCATGACCACCGAGCCGAACGACGTGGTTTCCCAAGTTCACAACCGGATGCCGCTCGTATTGAGGCCTGGGGAAATCGAAGAATGGCTCGAAGGCGACTTCATGAGCCTCGTGGACAGGTCGAATGTCGAACTGGTTTCACAGGGGATCGGCAAGCTTGCCGGGCATGCGCCTTACAAGGCGGGTGGCAAGTCTGCAAATCGTGCTGGCGGCAGGCCCACACACGGCAACTCCGACAAAAAGGGCTCTGGAGGCGAGCCGGAACAACTATCGCTTTTCTAATTACACGTGAAATCCATTTTTCTATGGATTGCTCTCATTATGGGGCGTTCTGCTGGTGTTTCGCCCAATTCTCCTAGATAAAAACCCCGAAAGATGTTTACATACAACATATGCCAAATGGTCTAGAGAGGAAATGCGAGCTCCTTGGATGACCATCAATGCAGGCGTCGAAGCGAAAGGGTCTGCCATGTCTGATGAAAACAATTCCAAAGATGAGATAGTCAACGATAATTCTTCAGCAACTGAACCTGAGGAAGAGCACAGGAAAAAGCTCAGCTCCACGAATTCTCCGCTGCTTTCGTCTCAGTCGGATTTAGTCGATCTTGATATCGACGAGGACCTGCAGAAAATCCTCTATTATGCGTTCGATGAGGCCACGAAGAAAATCGAGAATGGCGAGGATATGGTTCCGTTCACCCTCACGTTGGCCGGCGATGACGTTTTCATGGACGAGCATCCCGGAGATGAGACGGAGCAGTGCTTCGACTCGGCCAAGAAATCGGTCAACCTGGTGGCTCATCTGGCCAACGCGTATGTCTTCTGCTACGACGGATTCATCAATACCGAAGATGGAGAAGAGTACGATATGCTGATTTGCGAGCTTGGGATCAAGAACGAGCCCAAGGGCAATGGTTATGGGCTCGTCTACAGGATCAATGAGGACGATGACAGCGTCGTGTTCGATGAGGCAATGCTCGACTTGGGAGAGGTCGACAACCTGTTCGACCCTGACCAGGTCGCCGCTGCAGAGGCCATTGCCGAAGCCTATAGGAATGTCGAGAGAGAAGAGGCTGGAGCCGATAGCGAGGAAGCAGGGGAGTCGGATTCCGAGTAAGGTTCGGAACTGATACTTGTGTGGAGAACGCGCCGGTCGCTGCCCTCGAGCATCTTTCCAGAAAAAGGAGATGGTCGTTGCAAATGATTTGCAGCGACCATCTATCATTTTCATATGCAGGGAGATGAGGTTCGAGAATTGCTCCTTGGTAGAAAATAGACTACCTTAGAGTGATGCCCTCGGGCAGGTCGAAGTCGAGGACGAATCCATCGTCGTCATCATCGTTTTCATCTTCATCCGACTTCGGCTTCTCTTCTGGAGCAGGCTTTCCAAACGCAGCGTGGAACGCGTCGAATTCGCTGCGCTGAACTGCAAACACGACCTTCTTGAACATGCCGGGGTGTGCATCGAGCCATCCCTTGAACAGGCTTATAACCGCATCGGTGTCGTTTCCAGCAAACCCGCAACCAAACGCAGGCAAAATGAGAACATCGCATTCGCTTACCGCGGCGATTCTCATTGCAGCCTCTATGCGGCGCTGGAGCTCTCCATCGCATTCCTTGACGTCTCGGTGGTTCTGAAGTGCGCGCTCTCGATTAGGTGCTGCCATCACGATGATGTCGGCCTTGCGAACATTGCCACGTGTGAACATGACGTCCGGCAACAACATGGCCCTGTTGGTGAACAGCTGACCGCGTTGGTAATCGCGGTTTTCCGCGTAGTACTTGTCCTGCATTCCACAGAGAATCGGGTAGAGGTCGCTCTCGGAGCAGAGTTGCTGCTCGGGGCCGAAAGAGCCACCCTCGTAATTTCCGCCGGGTCGCGTGAAGGAAGCTGGGTCGAGAATCGTCACCTTGCCCTCGGAGTCGAACAGCACATCGGCGGCAAACCTGTTGGTGACGTCTGTTTCGGTCGAATCGAATCTAGGCTCTGGCAATGCCAGCTCTTCTCCCTCTCCCTCAGCGAAAATTCTCGCGTTTGAAAGAGTGCTGGAAATCTCGGCTGAGAAAACCTGCTTCATGAGAGCAATGTGCTTTGCGGCCTCTTTGGCTCGTTCGTCTTTGTTGGGCATGGTGCTTCCTTCTCTGTGTTTCTGAAGTTCCGTAATTACGATGCTAAGTCATCAAATCAAACTATTTCAATGTCTATCGGCTGATTTGCAATATTTACGCGATAAAGGAGATTTAATGGGGAAACTTTTGTATATGCAATAGTTACCAACTTGATAATTACGCTATTGAATTTAGTGCGAGCTAGGCAGGGTTTCTGCTCCAATAGATCCTGTTGTTCAAACGTAGCCTGCGGGGTTACCTTTTCAAGTCCCTTTTCAGAGACACTTTTCCCGTAAGGAAGTTCGGCAGCAAATTGCCAATCCGAGAATCGGCATTCGACGGCAATTGATGTCGAACCGTAAACGAGAGGCAGGCCAAAGCGCCTGCCAGGCAGCTCGCTACATGCATCGATGTTGGCGAGAGATAGGAGTGAATCATGAAAAAGGGAGCAACTGAGCTGGTTCTCATCATCGATCGCAGCGGTTCTATGTCTGGATTAGAGAGCGACACGATAGGAGGCATCAACGGAATCCTCCGCGAGCATCGCCAACTAGATGAGAATTGCCTGATCTCGATTGTGCTGTTCAATCATACGACCAAGGCGCTCTTCGATCGTCAGCCCATCTACAAGGTTCGAAATCTGACCGAAAGTGATTACAAACCCGCAGGAAGCACGGCATTGCTCGACGCAGTTGGGAATTCTATCAGCCACATATCAAAGGTCCAGGGCTACTTGCCAGAGGAGTTCCGAGCTGAGCATGTGATCTTCGCAATTACAACAGATGGACTCGAAAACTCTTCAAAGAAATTCACGAAGCAGGAGCTGCGAAAGCTCATCGAGGCCAAGCAGGAGATGGGATGGGAGTTCCTGTATCTGGGTGCGAACGTCGACGCCTTCGAGGAAGGGGCGAGCATTGGGATTGCCAGGGACAGGATTGCAAACTACGTGCCAGACGACCGTGGCACGGAACGCATGTTCCATTCTATTGCGGTCGGTACGGCGAGGATACTCGAGTCCCCAGGTCGCATCGATGGCAGTTGGGCGGACGATGTAAACGAGGACTATGAGTCAAGAAAGTAGCCGCCTGAAACGTCAGGTAGAAAGTTCTGCGGTGGTAACTGCTCGTGGCGATTGTCGCTGCGAGCAGTTACTGAGCAGATCAACGTGCGCTCGTGGCTGCTGCTCACGGGGACTGTCCGCATTCATTTATCAACATGAGATAATGCCCTTGTGCGTTTTTCCCATCTAGTTGGACTCGCAGTGGGGCAGGGAGGGCTTTCGGCGTTCTGTTCCCATCTAGCTGGACTCGCAGTAGGACAGAAAGGGCTTTCGGCGTTCTGCCACCGAATTTCCCCATCTAATTTGGCCCGCAGTGGGTCAGGAGAGGACCTGGGTTAGTTTTGATGGATTCCATACGTGAATATTTGAAGGCTCAGGGGTTGGATGCGGAGCTTCTGCTCTCAGATCGTGGAAGACTCGCCAGCGCGCTCCCAGAATTCGGAGAAGTATCCGATTACATCGATGAGGCTCTCATCGAGGAGGGTGTGGCGGAGTTCGTAGCCGGTTCGGCCTCATTGGAAAATCGAGGACTCGATTTCGAGGAAAGAGAATCGGAACTTGAGTCGGAAGTCGACACGGCGGAAAATCTCCAGGTCGAAAGTACCCTCTCCGAAAGACCTCATGCAAAGAGGGCGCTCTCCTCTCCTGCTTCATATAGAAAATCCCCTACTGTGACAAGTGCTCCAGGTATGGACACCTTGGAAGAGCTTTCCGTGGCTGCTTCTACTTCAGCTCTTCCAGAGATTGGCTCGCTGGAAGATCTTTCCAAGGCAGCATCGATTGCGGAGGCTCCCGAAAAAGACAAGCTGGATGAGCTACTGGAATCGCTCGATGCGGGATTTTCCGAGACACTTCTCAAGCTCATAGACGAGCGCGGGATGAAGGACTCAGATGTCTACAAGCGGGCAAACATCACGAGGCAGCACTTCTCCAAGATTCGTTCCAACCCAAAATATCAGCCAACCAAGAAGACCGTCTTTGCGCTGGCGATTGCGCTCGAACTCGATATCGACCAAACGCGCATGTTGCTGGCCCGCGCTGGGTTTGCAATAAGCCATGCCTCCAAGCTCGACGTAGTGGTGGAGTACTACATTACGAATGGGGTATATGACATCATGCGAATCAACACGATGCTCTTCGCGTTGGATCTCCCACTGCTCGGAGCATGAGTGGGCAGCGGGAAATGCCCCAGTGTTATCATTCGGCACGAAGAGGGAATGTTGGTGGAGAACCGTTACAAAAGGGGAAGCCAACGGGTGTCGTGCTCGAATAGCCCCTGCTGCATATTCGGTGTGCCGTGAGTAGTGCGAGTTCAGATACCATTCCTTTAGATTTTCGAGATTGGGAATTCCAGGAGGGAACATGAGCGAGGCAAACAGAGCATCGACTTTGAGCCAAGTTCAGGCTAAATATGACCAGCTGCGTGTCGATGTGGCTGAATTGGGGAATCTTGCGGTTGCGTTTTCCGGTGGTGTCGACTCCACCTTGTTGCTGAAGGTCGCTCATGAGGAGCTTGGTTCCAATGCAGTTGCAATCACTGCCAGAGCCTGCACATTCCCCGAGCGCGAATTTGAAGTTACCAGGGAATTCTGCGAGGAAAACGGAATCCAGCAGTTCGTCGTGGACATCGATCCGTTTTCTGTCGAGGGTTTCGAGGACAATCCGTCCAACCGATGCTACCTTTGCAAGAAATATATCTTCGAGAATATCTTCGAAGTTGCCAAGGAACATGGAATCGAGCATGTAGCAGAAGGATCTAATTTGGATGACGATCTGGACTATCGTCCAGGTCATCAGGCGATTTTGGAGCTTGGGGCGATAAGCCCACTTCTCAATGCGGGTCTCACGAAAGACGACATTCGCATAATCTCGATGTCTCTTGGGCTCGAAACTTGGGACAAGCCCTCTTTCTCATGCTTGGCCACCAGATTCCCGTATGGTGAGAAGCTCACCCTCGAAAAGCTGGACAAGGTGGATAAGGCCGAGCAAGTTCTATTCGACGCTGGCTTCGAGCAGGTTCGCGTGAGAGTTCACGGTGATATCGCGCGCATAGAGATAATGCCCGTGGAAATGGAAGACCTTGTGGAGCCCGAGCAGAGAAAAGAGGTCGTGGAAAAGTTCCACGACCTCGGGTTCAAGTTCGTTGCGATGGATCTCGATGCTTACCGCACCGGCAGCATGAACGCCACGCTCGATGAGTGACGCCGCGGTAACACGCGGTAACTGCTCCTACTCGGTGAAGTAGTCCACACCTCGAGGAGCGACTCCACGGCAACAGTCTCTACTCGGTGAAGTAGCCCACACCACCTTCGATTAGAGGCTGGATGACTATCGAGAAAGCGGAGTGTTTGTTTGCAAGATCCCATCAGTTTTTATGGTTGAGGTATCTTCAGCGTTTTCCTTCTCTTCATGTTCTGAAATCTTGAAGGCCAGCTCCAAAACCAATCGCACGTTCGGATCATCTAGATCCATTTTCGAAATCTCCCCTATCCGTTTCAGCCTGTAGAGACATGTGTTTCTATTCATATAACCAATACGGGCTGTAGCGGCGATGTTGCGGTCGTTTTCTATGAATATCCTCAGCACATCCACGAGGCAGGATTTGTGTTTTCTATCGTAATCCACTAGGCGTTTCAATCCTTCTGGGTAGAGCGCCTCTGGGATAAGCCTGCCCTTGCATTCCGAAAGTTCGGCTAAGAGCTGGTAATCTTCAAATTTAAAAGCCCACCGAGTCGGGTCCTGTTTCCTTCCGACTTCAAGGGTCTTGCATGCTTGTAGATAGTAATAATAGAGATTCATGAAATTGTCATAAGACGAACTGTATCCAGCTATTAGAAGGCTGTCTCTGAATTCAGTTGCCGAGGTGGAGATCATCTCACTACGTGACATCTTCGATTTCGAGATGTTGATGAGAAGGACGATTTTCTCGTCCACGACTTGATAAGTGCAAGCGGGAAATGCTTTTGAAACAACCTGCGCCCTCTCTCTCAACAGCCCTTCGCTGGTGTCGTAGGCAATCGCGGTTAGAACTACGCAACAGTATTCGTCATGAATCTCCCATCCCATGAGCTTCAGAACTTGAATTATTCTCGATTCTTTGACGAGTTTGTGCGAAAGCAACTCTCCAACTACGATGTCGAAGTCTTTAGGCCAGCCCAGCTTCTCTGTGTCCATGTCTTTCAATGCTTTACCAAGATATTGCCCAAGTATCACGATTAGGGAATAGTCTTTTGATGAGAATTTGCGCGTGACTTCGTCGAACAGCACTCTGGCAACATAACGGCCGTCAACCACTATGTTGTAGTAGAGGCAGCGGAACTCAAATCTTGGGCTGTCGAACATCTTCGGTTTGACCGTTCTGTCGGCTTCCTCGAACATTGGGTCCGAGACAAGTTCGACCATGTAGTCATAATCAATGTGGTAGTTATCTGGAATCGGAACTTTCGGAACTCCGGAAAACTCACTGTATTTCTTCAGCAGTTCTGGCGAGGCTCCTTCTAGACAATCTGTTAGGTGAAAGAGCATGAACAGATCGAGCGTCTGCAAGAGAATGGGGTTGCCTACTATTGGAACAGCAGTTCTAGCAATCTCTTTTAGAGGCAGGTGTTTCTCGATGGCCTCGTCTATGGATTGCCGCCATGTTTCATAACGATCGAATATATCGAGCAGTTCGTTTTCAACAGAAACGAGGGAAAGTTGTTCCTTTGTGCTGATGATATTAAACGGATATTGAAAATAGGCCTCAGGAGGGTTTCCCAAACATACTATTGAGGCGCCGTCTGGCGCAATGGGATTTTCCGGAAGCTGTTCTGCGTTTGCAACATAAAGAGGCCGGCTTTCAAATTTCCCCCCTTCATAAATCTTTGGATATGCACAGGGAAACTCGTCGAAGGCATTTGAAAACCATCCTTCGAACTTGTGGTCCTCCAACTCTCCGATAACTATCTGAAGATTCAAGTTCATCATTTTCTCCAATTTGAATATGTATAAAGTATACAAATCCACAATATATTTTGTTGCAATTTATAGTCTATAAAATTTAAAACTCCTAATTTACATTAATTCACAGGTAAGAAAGGCTCTCGAGACCGCTCTTCCATATATACATTTTGTCTAATTCATTAGCGAAGCCATGCTTGCGTCAATTGCAAACCTGGTAAGCTCTGAGCCTATAATGCTCCGCTTCCCTTAGATGCACTAGACGCAATGCTCTTTGCAGAAATGAGGGATTTGGAAGATGGAAAAGCTAAAGAAAAAGCTCGGGCCAATGGCTCTGTGTGCGTTGTTTGCATTGAACATCGGTTACTATTTCGACCTTGCCTACTCACCAGTCTGGAATCAGATTTATGCCTATTACGCTGATGCGCCTTCGGCAATACTGGATTATGTCGCCACTGGTCCTCAGTTCTTTATTTTTCTAGGAGCCGTATTTTGTGCGTGGTTGGTGACGAGGGCCAGCAAGAAAACAGTATTGATATTCTGCAGCGGTCTGTTCTGTGTTACTGGTTTAATCATGGGCGTTGTTGACAATGTTTACTATCTTGCAGTTATGCGCTCGATTTCCGGCTTCTCTATTGGTGGCATGGCACCGACCTCGATTGCATTGATTGTTGAGTTCAACCGCGACGATGAGAGAAAATGCAATACTCTTACCGGTGTTTACAATGGAGTCGGTGCGGTAATCGGAGGCCTCATCGCATTGATAGCTGGAATTCTATGTGTGAGCGCCTGGAAAAACGTATTCGGAATGTACTGGATTTCCGTTCTGATGTTGGCTCTTGTCATTATCTTCGTGCCGCATACTCCTGCTGAGAAGTCGCAAATTGAACAAGGCGATCTTGCCACTGCTCCAGAAAAGTGGAGCAAGTGGCCAATGATTGCCACTCTTGCCAGCATGTTCGTGATTTCCATTTTCTACATGATCAGCGTTGTGGGAATCAGCTTTTTTGTCGACGAGAACGGCTTGGGTGATGCCTCGCTTGCCGGGTTATATTCGTCGCTAGCCACTTTTGCCGGTGCAATTGGCGCTTTCATGTACCCGATGATCGAACGCAAAATCAAACGTGCCACTCCAATTCTTTTCTATTCGTGCGAGGCAGTCGGATTCTTGCTGCTCTTTATCACCAACAACCTGATAACGCCTGGGCTCGCTGTGTGTTTGTGCGGATACGCCTATAGCATGAGCATGACTTATTACATGATGTATGTAACCAAAGTCGTTCCGCCATCACATGTATCTTCCTCAATCAATCTTGTTACCGCTGCTCTCAGCATCGGCTCTTTCCTATCGGCCTATGCGTTCACCGGAATGATGATTGTTGCAGGAACAGACCTTCATTCTCAGGTCATGCCTTACGTTGGCGTCATCTGCCTTGTGTGCATAGCGCTTGCAATTATCCTCACGATTTCAGCGAAGAAGAAGGCTTCTGCTGCTACGGAAAAGGCTCCTATTGCTGCTGAAAAGGAATAGCGAAAGCACTTTGGTATGCACAACTTCACCAAATGCTTTGATTGAATTGGAGAAAGATAATGAACAAGACGAAGATTCCCATGAATTTGGATTCAGAGATGAAAGTAAAGGGAATGTATGGTCAGCTCGATGATTGGTATGGCTACCCTTATGCGCCGGTGCAGAGAATCAACACTCCAATAAGCCCGAAGGAAAACTACCTCAACTACCTCAACGGCAAAGATTACGAGTGGGTCCCAGACGTGCATGCTGACAAGGTGGAAATCACCCCACATTGCATTCCAGATATAGTAGCCTGTGGCTTCTCAGGCGGAAAGGATTCTTTTGGAGTGAATTGGGTGCTGGGCCCCAATCCAGAGCTCCCTGCC
Organism: Coriobacteriales bacterium; assembly: GCA_050946255.1. Lineage (GTDB taxonomy): Bacteria > Actinomycetota > Coriobacteriia > Coriobacteriales > CADBOM01 > JBMNUL01. The sequence goes on from JBMNUL010000088.1 coordinate 9,905, forward strand.
TTTCCGGAGGAGGGCGTGATAAAACTAGATGACATTTCCAATTGGCGCAGTCTCGAGTTCCCAGATGTTGATAGTTGGGGATGGGAAGAGGAAAGCAAGAGATACCGCGAGTTTTACAAAGACGACGACCGCTCGTTCAGGGGAGTCATCATGATCGGGTTCTTCGAGCGGATGATTTCCCTCATGGGCTTCGAGAATGCAGCGATGGCTTTGTTAGAAGACCCAGAGGAAACAGTTGAGTTTCTCAATGCGGTGGCCGATGTGAACATCAAGATGGCCGATCACTACATCGACGATTTTGGCTGTGACAGCATTCTCTTCCATGATGACTGGTCCTCTCAAAACGGTCAGTTCTTCTCAACGGACACGGCAATGAACGTCTTGGTTCCCCCAGTCAAGAAGCTCGTGGATCACATCAAATCTCGAGGGGCTGTCCCTATGTTTCACAGTTGCGGCAATGGGTTGAAGCTTGTTCCGGCTTACAAGGCTACTGGCGTCAGGGTTTGGCAAGCACAATACAACGTTTACGATCTCAAAGAGCTCATTGAAGCTTGCGGGGACGATATCATCGTGGAGATTTATCCAGATCTTGAAGAAGAAGTAACCGAAGATGAGCTGGAATCTGTGGTAGCCGACTATCTAAAGTATGCAAAGCTGCACCGCTTCAGCCCGGAGATTGTAGATTTCAAAGATGGCAGATGGGAAAAGACCAGGCTCGAGTTCTATCGTCAAGCCAGAACATTAGCAGTTGAAAGTCAGTCTGCATGATGGCAAAGCCCCCGTTCCGAAAGCTGGATGCATCGGGACGGGGGCTCTTTTTGGTTTAGCCGCGTTCATGAGAAATGAAACAGGCAACCTACCAGGGTCAAAATCTTGGCAATACTGTGCATTGCGGCAGCATGAACGCCACTCTCGATGAGTGACGCTTAGGTAACTGCATCTACTCGGTGAAGTAGCCCACATCTCGAGGAGCGACTCCACGGCAACAGTCTCTACTCGGTGAAGTAGCCCACACCACCTTCGATCAGAGGCTGGA
>JBMNUL010000089.1:0-10940 GCA_050946255.1 Coriobacteriales bacterium
AAAGATAAAAAATATTTATATTAAGATAAATTACTAGACAAACGTCCCGTAAGTACGGGTTTTTTGGGAGATATTTATAAAAGCTGAAAAAGTATATTTAGATATATAAATTAGGATTTAATGAATATTTCCGCTTAAATGCTTTCAATTTGCAATTTCATAATGTCTTGAGCGCCATTTTAGGGCTTTTAAAGTCTTATTCTTCGTTTTCCAGACTGCTGGGATATGGTTCCCATTACTCCAAGTTTATTGAAGTTTTGATTTGGCTTATTGAAAGTGAACCTCTGGTTATTGATTGATAAACCTTGGTTTTACCTCGTGTTTTGTTGGATTTCTCGTCTCTCAGCAAAATGAAATGTACTTGATGAGCCAATGTGAGAGGGCAATCAGTCACTACTTCTATACATATTTATATATAGTGAGTTGTACCCTGTCGCTCATGTAGTAGTTTCCAGATACCAAGAGGGGAGACCGTATTTGCGATCTCCCCTCTATTTTCGATTGCAAGAACTTGTGCAGGACTTATGTCTTTAGCGGTGGCAGCACTCGCTTCCATTGTGGGATCCGCAGGGGCTTCCGTCCTCCGGACCGCATGGGCTCCCATCGGAGTTCTGGTGGTGGGAGCAATTGGACGAGTCGCTATATTCGAGCGTTCCGTTGGCAAGTTTCCTCACTGCTTCATCTGCGCTTCCCGAAACTCCTGCGTATAGGTCGATCCCCTCCTGGGCAAGCGCCATTTGGGCTCCTCCTCCGATTCCCCCGCAGATGAGAGCGTCTGCATTGGCGGTACCCAGAAGACCGGCAAGTGCGCCATGACCGTAATCTCCTGAGCGGAGTATTCCGAGCTCCTCCACATTGCCATCCTTGACGTCGTAGATTTTGAACTCCTCGGTGCGTCCGAAGTGTTGGAACACCTGACCGTCTTGATACGTTACGGCTACTCTCATCGTGCCATCCTCCTTCTGTTGTGGGAAGTTCTCCTGCCATTCAGATTCCGGGCCATCGAACCGGTAGTCCCCGCCTGCTATGACGAGCTTTCTCCCGTTGACCAAGCACTCGGCAATCTTGTGCCTGGCCCGTTCATAGATGTCGGTGACCGTTGTCCGGGACACCCGCATCTGCTCTGCGCACTGGCTGTGGGTGAGCTTCTCATAGTCGACGAGACGTATGGTCTCGTATTCGTCCATCGTGAGGACCACGAATCCAGTTCCGCCGTCATCTTCTGGGGCGAAGCTCATGCAACGTGGGAATCCGCAAACTCTTCTGCACAGCTTTGGCCTTGGCATGAGAAATTCCTCCTGTTTCCGACATATGTCAGTAATAGAAGGTTTTTGGCATATGTCAATAACTAATTTTTTTGATAGTGTGCCGAAACTTGCGGATGTGCATCTTTGGCGTATAAGCGGCATAAGCATAGACAAGGTCGTTTTGCTGCAGGTCGTCAGCATGATGTTTATCTCTTGCAGGTAAGTGGCGGTAAGGCGTCTAAACCGCTCGGGATATTCTTCTTCCTGAAATATGCATTCGAACGTATATCATGAATTTGTCAACGCGCAGTCAAGTCAACGTAAGTCCAGTTGATGCGACCGCGCCTTTTTCATGCCTGCGGTCGCCTGACCGGTTGGGCTAGAGGGAAACCAGCCGGTCCCATCTAACAGCTAATAGGATTGGAAAGGTTTCGCCTAATGGGAAAGGCAGAAAAGACCGGCGCGATGGCTATGCTCATCGTGCTGTATTCGACCGCGTTCATCACAGCTTTCAACGAGAACATCATCAATGTCGCCCTAATCGACATCATGAACGAGTTCTCCATCTCAGAGACCACTGCACAATGGCTTGTGACCGGGTACATGATCGTCACATCGATCGTCACGGCCATGACGGCCTACCTCATGCAGAGATTCTCCACGCGTTCTCTTTTCTTCTTCTCGTTGGGAGTAATGCTTCTGGGACTCGTTCCGGACTACTTCGTGACTACGTTCCCGCTGCTTCTCACGTTCAGGATTCTCCAGGCTGCAGGCTCTGGCATTGCAGCACCGCTGATGCTGAACTCTGTTCTGGTATTAGCACCTCGCAACAAGCTTGGGACTTACCTTGCTGCAGGAGGCGCGATGATTGCCCTCGGGCCCGCATTTGGACCGGTCGTCAGTGGCGTCATGGCCACGATGCTCGGATGGCGAGCTATCTTCATTTTCCCTGCTCTGGCTGCAGTGGTGCTGATTCTGGCAGGGACAAAGACTATCCACAACGTCATGGATACCGGGACTCCGAAGCTCGACATTCCATCTGTCGTTCTAATGACGATATTCCTCACCTTGTTCGTTTACGGAGTGGGGGAGATAACCGTGAACCTTCCGCTTGCCTTGGGTGCGGTCGCGGTCTCCATAGTGGCTCTGGTGATTTTCGTTTTCAGGGAGAAGAAATTGGAGAACCCTCTCTTGAATTTGCATCCAATGAAGAACCCCAATTTCTGGCCAGCTGCCCTCCTAATTGTCATCACGATGATGCAGACGTTCTCGATGAGCGTTCTGCTGCCCCTCTACTTCGAGAGCGTGTTCCAGCAGACCGCACTGGTTGCCGGCATGTTGTTGCTGCCCCCTATTCTTGTCAATGCCGTAACCAACATTTTTGCCGGTCGTGCTTTCGACAAATGGGGAGAATGGCCATTGATCCCAATTGGCCTGGCGTTGATCCTAATTGGGCAGATTGCGGTGTCGATCATTGGGGGATCGATGTCGATGATCGGGGTCATGCTCGCCTCGATCCTCGTCTACTGTGGCGTGGGAATCTCCCAGTCCCAGTCGCAGACTGCAGGGTTGCGCACATTGCCTGGCCCGGAGAACCCGCACGGCGTCTCGATTATCAGCACGTTGATCATGGTCTCTGCCTCGATCGGGCCATCCCTTTTCATAGGAATCCTTTCCTCATCTGCCGCCGGTGCAACCTCGACTGGAATCGCCTACGCACAGGCTCAGGCCATTGGATTCTCTCAAGCGGTGATGGTGGCCGCGGGCATCGCTGCTGTTGGGCTGGTGCTGTCGATCGCATATTCACTCCACATGCACAAGATCCCGCTTCATTCCGCAGCTCAGGAGTCCGATGAGACAGCTCCAGAGCTTGCCACCGTCATGAAGTCCCACGTGTTCTCAGTGAACGAGCAAGCAACCGTGAGAGAGGTCGCAAGACTTCTCGTGGATGCCCGCACGAGCGGTGTTCCCGTCGTGGACACCCGAGGACATGTGGTGGGGTTCGTCTCGGATGGGGACATAATGCGGGGTCTCGCGCGCCAAGACCAGCCGTCTGTGGACCTGGGCGCATATTTCCGCGCATATGGTGAGGATGAGGGCTTTTCCAACAGGGTCAAAGACCTTCTCGCCTCGAATGTCATGGAAATCGCCACCAAACGAGTGGAGAGCGTGGAGGTGGGAGATTCTATCGACCATGTGTGCGACGTGCTGCGTGCCAGGAGAATCAAGAAGGTCCCCGTGCTAGATAATGGGCAGATCGTTGGAACGGTCAGCAGGAGCGATATCGTCAGGTATCTGATGGACGAGTTCGTCTCCTCGGAAGATGCAGGGGCAGATTCTGATGTCGAACTGGAGCAGAAACCTGCATAGACTTGTTTCTTGCAGCATCTAGAACTGGGACATGCGGTGCGATCCTCATGCAAGATTGCACTCCCGGCACCTCGTCACCTCGCAGACGGCATCTTTAATGGGCATAGCACCTCCTAGGCGGCATCCAGAATAGGCTGCCCTGATGAGGCGGCCACTCCGTGAGGAGCAGTATCAGACGGCCACCCCGTGAGGAGCGGTAAAAAAATCTGTTCGAACACCTCAAACTCCAACTCTCGCCAAACAGTTCCCGAGAATGCGAGTATTAAGTATTCTGTGAGATGGAACCCACAGATATGACATTGCGAGTTTGGAGGGGTTTGGATGTCCGTGAAGCAGCAGGTTCTCGACTGTCTCGAGAAAAACAGGGGGATCGTGGTTTCCGGTCAGGAACTGGCCGAGAAGCTTGGAGTGTCGCGCAACTCGATATGGAGAGCGGTGAAATCCCTTCGCGAGGAGGGCTACAGAATAGATTCCGGAACCAATCGGGGGTATGTCTTCTCAGATGAGAACGACATCCTGTCCGAAGAGGGGATTCGGCTTTACCTTCCAAAATCTGCCAGTGGAATCGAACTGCATGTGTTCGATGAGATCGACTCGACCAACAACGAGGCAAAGCGCATGTTGGCTGCCGGATTCTCTGGAACTGCAGCGATAGTCGCCAATTGCCAGACCGGCGGCCGTGGCAGGAGGGGGAGGTCCTTCTATTCCCCAAAGGGCGGGGGAGTGTATGTCACGCTGATTCTGCAGAACGAATCCACAACCTCCGATGCCGTGCTGATCACAATGGCCGCCGCTCTCGCAACCGTGCACGCAATCGAGAAGTCCTGCTCGGACAAGCCGAAGATCAAATGGGTGAACGACGTGTACGTGGAGGACAAGAAGGTAAGCGGGATTCTGACTGAGGGAATATCGGATCTCGAAACCGGCTCGATTCAGAGCGTGGTGGTTGGAATAGGCGTCAACGTTGGGAAGCAGGAGTTTCCCCCCGAGCTTGCGGAGAAAGCTGGGTATGTGAGTTTGAAGCCGGGGTTCACCAGGAACATGCTCGTGGCCGCCATGATCGGGAATCTCCTGGAGCTCAACACCCTTAGCGACCAGAAGCAGAGCTCGCAAGAATCTGGTGAAACTGGTGAAAGAAAAAGCGGAAAGCAGTCTCTTCTCGACCAATACCGTTCCTACTCGCTGGTCTTCGGAAGGGAAGTCGAGTTCGAGCTCGAGGGAAAGAAGAGGCGCTCGCGTGCTATCGACATCGACGAGACCGGGGGGTTGATCGTCGAGGATGACAGCGGGGAGCGCCTCGTGCTTCATGGCGGAGAGGTGTCGATAGCCTTATAGCTCTCGGCTCCTATCCGGCATTTGATTTTTCGTCAGCAGGGTTCTACTTCGTGCGGGCCTTGCCCACGAATCCAACGAGTTTGGTTGCAGAAACTGCTGCGGCAATCTTGATGGCATCTGGAATGATGAAAGGATACACGCAGAGGGAAAGCACGTACTGCAGGCTTGCGGCGTCAAAGGCGCTGCCAGAGACTGCTATGAACCAGATGGTTCCGAATGCGTAGCAGACGAGCAGCCCGGCAAACATTGCCCCGATCATCACAGGAACGGTCTTGCCGAAGCGGTCGATGAGCCAGCCGGTAAGAAACGCGGTGGGGAGGAAGCCGATGATGTAGCCACCGGTCAGCCCGAACAGGTACGCGAACCCGCCGGCGAATCCTGCAAACACGGGGAGCCCTAGGAGTCCGAGGACAATGTAGCTTCCAACTGCGGCGGTGCCCCTCTTGGTTCCGAGAATCGAAACCGCCATGAACACTGCCATCGTTTGCAGCGTGACAGGCACCGGTCCGGGAATCTTGATCCACGCGCAAACAGTGATGATTACCACAAACAGGGCGATCAGCAGCGCGTCGATTGCAACTTTTGCCTTGGATGAGGCAGCAGCTGATGTGGCGGTAAGCTCTTCCGTCGTCATTTTCTCCTCCTATTGTTCGAATGGAAACAGTTCGGACGTTGATTGTCACCAACAATTCAATTTTATTGTGACAATTGAGGAACGGACGGTCAATGCCCTTTCGGGCAGCGTGGCTATTGATTGGGCTTGCAGGTGGTTGGGTCTGTTATTGACCAGCCTGAAATGATTTTTCCTGCGAGTGTCACATGATCTTTTACGCCAATTTTCTTTATAGAGGCATGGCCACAGGTGTTTGGGCTTGCAAGTTCCGCATGGTAGCGGAAACCTATTTTCTTAATAGGGCATTCAAATGAAGCCATGCAGCTTGTTTTCAATTGCCTGTGGAGTTTATCAAGACTAACCTATTGGAATCAAAGGAACTTCTGGTTCGGTTCATTGTGGATATTTTGAACTTCACGAAACGAGTGTTGGTTTGGATCAGTCAGCGCTAGAGACTTGATATCTGGGCGTATAATTATGGGCAATGTAAATTAATCGCATTAAAAGTTCATAAAAGAATGCGACTTGGGAAGTATGGGAAGTTTGGGGTTTGAGATGGATCAGAAATCTCGCATGACTCAGGCTAACGAGGACTATCTCGAAGCTGTGTATCAGCTCAGCGGCGGGCAGTCCAATCCGGTAAGGAGCATCGATCTCGCAAACAAACTTGGCGTGACCAAGGCGAGCGTCAACAAGGCGGTTTCGGTGCTGAAAGAACGCGGCTATGTTACCCAGCAGCCTTATGGTGACATCTTCATCACCGAATCTGGCCTGGAGTATGGGCGCTCTGTTCTGAGACGTCACATTCTGCTCATGCATTTTCTCACAGATGAGCTGGGGGTCGAGGAGAACGTCGCCGAGGAAGAGGCTTGCATTATGGAGCACGCCATTAGCGATGATACCGTCGACCGCTTATGCAATTATCTGAAAGAGCACAATCCAGATTCCACGAAAGAAGCGGAAGCGTTGTAGGGGAAAGCCCCAGACGTATACACGCGGGAAGGCGTTTGCCGATTTTTTATAAGTCTCATACGCGGCCCCAGAACGTATACGTGCGTGAAGAGGAAATACGCTAGCAGCGTATATTCGATTTGCCAGCAAGCAAACATGAAAGGGCACAACCGGGAGATTATCCCAAGCCGTGCCCTTGTCTATAGCGCTATTGAATAGCAGGATTAGCTGATCTTGACGATTGGCTTGATGACCTTTCCGTCGATCGAATCCTGGAAAGCCTGCTCGATGTTCTCGAAATCGTAGACCTTGCAGAGCTTGTCGAACGGGAAGCGGCCCTGCTTGTAGTAGTCGACCATCTTGGGGATGAACGTCTTGCAGACGGCGTCGCCCTCGGTGGAACCCTTGACCGTGCGGCCCGGTCCCATGAGGTCCTGCTCGATGCCGAGTGTCAGGTTGTCGGGGGACATTGCAACGGTGCAGATGGTGCCATAAGCAGAGGATGCGTCAACAGCCTGCTTGATCACGGTTGCGACACCAGAGGTGTCGAATGCATATTTGACGCCCTTGCCGCCGGTGATGTTGCGGATAGCCTCCACGGGGTCAACTTCCTTGGAGTTCACGACGTCGGTAGCGCCCATCTCAAGGGCGAGGTCGAGTTTGGGCTGCCTACGTCCAACGGCGATAATCCTCTGTGCACCAGCAATGCGGGCTGCCATGATTGCGGCTAGACCGACTCCGCCGACTCCGAAGACTGCCACGGTGTCGCCAAATCCGACCTTCAGGACGTTGACGATCGAACCGAATCCAGTCAGGAAACCGCAGCCCAGCGGGCCAAGGTAGGTGAGGTCGACTTCGGGGTCGACAACTGCAACCTGACGCTGGTTGACAACGCTGTACTCTGCAAAGGAAGACTGTCCGAAGAACACGGAGAGGTCCTTGCCATCGGTGGTGTGCAGGCGGGTGGTTCCATCGGCGAGCCTGCCCAGGAAGTTCAGGGGGTACCAGCTGTCGCATTTGGCAGGATGTCCCTCGAGGCAGTTGTCGCAGTGACCGCAAGACTGATAGGAGAGCACCACATGATCGCCTGGCTTGATTCCGTAGACCATGTCGCCGACCTTCTCGACGATACCGGCTCCCTCATGTCCCAGAACGCCGGGGATAGGCCACGGAGCCATCTGGTCGCGCCCACCGAGGTCGGTGTGGCAGCATCCAGATGCGACCATCTTGACGAGCACCTCGTCTGACTTCGGCTCGTCGAGCTCGATCTCGTCGAACTGGAACTTGCCCTTCTCATAGGTAACAGCTGCTTTTATACGCATTTGTCCTCCTAAAAAATTGACGGGTTTTAACTTTCGCGATTCCAATTATAACCAGAAAGGAGATGCTGTCTGCGAACCAATTAAGTTTCCAACTGAATCTTGTTGTTGCGAAAATGGGCATGCACAAAAATGACTAAATGGAAGGCAGTTTTCTGGATTTTGTAAATACCGAGGATTTTTCATGATGGAGCGTTCAGACCCTTTCACAAAAGCAAAGAGAAAGGCCGCCTGGAACTCATAACGAGGTCCCAGACGGCCATATTAATTTACAACGGCTTTGTGTCTGATGAAGGATTTTCGGCGTGGTTTCAATCTAAGGCCAATTCCACCTTGCCGGCAACCCCTCTAATTTTCTGCTGCAGCATCAGTTGTCGGGACGATGTCAACAGACCCGTTCTTCTTCACGTGGACAACCGTGAGGATGATCGAGAGAATTGCGAATACCACGAACAGAATTCCAATTACCACATAGGACTGTGCATAGGTCGTGGTGTTGGTAATCGCATTGATTGCAGGTGACACGTACGGGCCTAGGAAGAATGCGAAGCTCACGACTCCGTTGACGAGCCCAAGCGCGAGCGCATTGTGCTTGGGCGGCGTGATGATTGCCACGTAGGTGAGGTAATAGGTGTAGCTCATTCCGTAGCAGATACCAAGAATCGCCGACATGACATAGACGACTGGAACCTGCAGCACGGTACCGACAATGATATGCGCAAAGGCGAACAGGCATGCGAAGAGAATCGGCATTGCTCTCTTCATCTTCATGAAGAGGAACCCGAAGAAGAAGTTGAGCACCATGGATCCAAGCGAGATCAGCGAGGTGATTCCACCTGCGATGCTCGTGTCGCCCAATCCGGAATCTGCGACGTACATCCCGTTCATCGTGAAGTACGAGCTGAAAAGCAGATTGACAACGAAGCATGCGAGCACTGCGGCGATGATCTTGCCCCACGGAGTGGAGGTCTCAGATGCTCCTGCGCCCTCTTCTGCAGCCTCTTCCTGAAACTGTTCAGGCTTTTTGTTCGGCACCACAACGATGATTCCGATTAGCACCGGCACGCCAATGAGGTAGAGCCAGAACACCATGTGCCAGTTGGATATGGCAATGATTCCAGATGCATAGGAGACGATGACTCCAACTAGGCCCATCATTGCCATGTACCAGCCCATCATTCTGGAGTTTTGCTTCTCATCTTGGAAGAAGTCCGCAATCAGTGCTGCGCCGAGCGTGCTGATCGCCCCCATGCCTAGGCCGGAGATTAGCCTCATGGCGAAAATGGCGTTCGGATCCCCGATGAAGGCATTTGGAATCGTGGAGCACACCCAAATCGCATATGACCAAGCGACAAGGGTTTTCTTCCCGAACTTGAATGCGAGAACTCCGGCAAGGACTGAACCGACAATGCAGGTGAGGCCAGATCCGGAGATGATCCCGTTCAATACAAAATCGCTTGCCTGGCCCCAGTACTCTCCGAACATCGGCTCTGCAACCGGGTAAATGATCATATCGTTGACCATCGCGATGCTAGTGAAGACAAGTACTACCTTCAATAGGGCGCTGGAGGATATGTCCTTGTCCTTTTTCTTGACTTCAGCAGTCATCCCTCTCCCCTTTCTGGAAACCCGACTCTGCACAACCGATCTGGATTCGAGCATGCGGGGCTCATCGAGAACTGTCCGATAATCCTAGCGGTATTCTTCGTGCAGTCTGGAAACGCTTCTCAAATCCCCCGGCTTTGTCGAATTTCCCTTGAACGATTTCCATATGCGAATGTTTGTTTGAAACCGTTTCCGATTTGGCTATTCGCACTTGGGATGACCAAACTTTAATTCCGCTAAATATTAAAAATCTTCGGATAAATAAGCCGATATTCCCCCATATTCGAGATTTTCCCGAAAATCGCATCGTACAAAAAGTATGAGACGCTGAAAATTCGCCCCAGACCTCAAAACCATAACAATCGTACGAAGAAATGGGGTTTACCTGCGCATTAGGATGTCTGCAACCGGATGAAAAGCGGGTTTTTCGCCAACGATTCAGCGGGTTTCCAAGGGCTCAGGTTGCAGTGCTGTCGTTCTCGATATTCCGGTGTGGACATCAAACATTGGATCCGCAGATTTGCGAGTCGAGTTGTTCCAGTTCTCAAGTTTTAGGGAAGGGGAGTTTGGGATGAAGACCAAACGGAAAAACGGAGTAGGGCTCAACTTCTTCACAGAAGATCAATGCGCCAAGATCGTCGAATCGGCGATTTCGGTTCTGGAGAAAACCGGCTGCAGGGTAAAGAATGCACGTGCAAAAGAAATCCTGGGAAGCGCAGGATGCAAGGTTGAAGGAGATATCGTCAAGATTCCGTCCAGCCTGATGCACGATGCTATTGCCAGCGTCCCGAAGGAAGTTTCCCTATATGACAGGGAAGGCAACCTTGCTGTCACTCTTTCTGCGCATTCTGATTCGCGATATATCGCACCTGGCATCAGCTCTCCACATCGTGTGGACCTCGAAACGGGAAAGAGCCGTCCCAGCGTTAGGGCGGACATCGTGCAGGCTGCTGTTCTCGAGGACAACCTGGAAAACATCGACGTTGCCTGCAGCATGACCTCGATTTCCGACTGCGATGAGTCCGTGAAAGACGTTGTGGAGACCGCTCTGATGATCGAAAACACCCACAAGCCGTTCATGATCAACAGTTTCAGCCCGAAATCCGTCGAGGCAGAGGTCGAGATGCTCGCTGCTGTTCGAGGTAGCGAGGAGGCCCTGAGAGAGAAGCCTTACGTGTTGGGAAGCCAGACGGCTGTCTCTCCACTGGGGCACACTGAGGAGAGCCTCGATACATTCATGAGCCTTGTCGAGCACGGAATCCCAACTGTGTATCTAGGAGCCCCATCGATGGGCGCCACGGGACCGATCACGATTGCAGGTTGCTATGTGGCCACTCTCGCCGACTGCTTCCTGGGTCTCCTCCTATCGCAGTTGATTTACAGGGGATACCCGTTTGTGGCCTGCGCATTCGTAGACGTTATGGACATGCGCACGATGATGTTCTCGTTCAGTGCGCCAGAGTTCGCTCTCAACTCCATGGCCTCGGCCGAAATTTTCCG
>JBMNUL010000090.1:0-10746 GCA_050946255.1 Coriobacteriales bacterium
CTCCTCAATCTGCTCCTCGTTCATATCCTTGATGAAGGCCGGGGCCGCCTTGCCCCTTATCACCGTGACATTATCGAGGCAGTCGAACTTGGCGAGCTCGCCTGTGACCATATCCTTGAGAAACTGCACGATCACTACCTTGTAGCCCCTGCCGCTGGCACGAAGCGCCAAGCCGAGCGCGCACGTAGTCTTCCCCTTGCCATATCCGTAGTAAACGTGGATGAGACCTCCAGCCTGCATGGAAAACCTCCGAAATCATGTGATGAGAATTGGCCTGCCAGGGCCTTGCATGTGTACTATTGTATTATTTGGCGGACAAGTTGGCTTGCTCGAACATCGCGACCTATAGCGCAAGATGGGCTATGGGATATCGCGAGTTCTAGGGCAGAGTGGGTTTGGTTCCAGAGCAAGGCGATTTTTTCTTGATCAGGGCGGGCTTGGTCCCAGAGCAAGGCGATTTTTCTTGATCAGGGCGGGCTTGGTCCCAGAACTGGCCGAGCTTGGATGGAATCTCTCATACAATTCGGCCTGCCCGAACATCTAGCGAATTGGAGAGCATATGCTCGTAACTCTTATCAGACACGGCCAGATACCGGCCAACATCGACAGGCGCTACATCGGCAGGACCAACCAGCTGCTCACAGATGAGGGAAAGAGACAGGCGGCAAGGGCAAAAGTACCCGAAGTGGACAAGGTCTTCGTCAGCCCATATACACGGTGCCTTCAAACGGCAGACATCATGTATCCCGGAATGGAGCACACCGAAGTCGAGGACCTCAGGGAAATGGACTTCGGAATCTTCGAGAACAAGACTGCCGACGAGATGGTAGATTTCAAGCCATATAGGGATTGGGTGGACTCAATGTGCGAGGGCCCGGTGCCCGATGGTGAGACAATGGCGGAGTTCCACGACAGATGCTCTGCGGCGTTTGAGGATGTCATCAAATCTTGCGACCCTGACGAACGTCTGGCATTCGTGGTCCACGGCGGCACGATCATGGCGGTCATGGGGGCTTTCAACGACGAGGGGCGCAGCTACTTCGAGTACCATCTCGAGAATTGCCAGTTCTTCACATGTGAGGTCAGGTGGGAACCCAAGCTCAAGCTGCACAGGATCGCTGGAGCCGAGCCTGGCGGACGGCTGCCCCCGAAGGTCGAGGACAAGTAGCAACGCAGGCAGGTGACCCCGCTGGAGCGCGCCAAGCGGGTGGGGCATTTTTTTGATGCAGCCGGCACCACCGAGTGACAGAGCCGGATAAAACTGACGGGCGTCAGTGGATTACGGCACCGGATTTGAATGCAGGAATGCCACCGAGTGACGGCTCCGGGTGAGATTACCTGAAACGACGGAACTGCCCAACTTCGCCGGGCAAAGCTGCCGAAAGACACAACCAGAGCCGCCGGATGGCAACGACAGAGATGGCTGCAAGCTAGGGTGCCGGAACATCCCAGACACGAAAACGGGTCCCGAACGGTTGAACCGTGCGGGACCCGAAAATTGCACCTACGTTCTCAGAACATGGAGCTGGAAGTTTCCCTTAGACGAGGGACTCCAGAGTCTTCTCAATGCTCGATGAAACAGCCGCTTTGCCGCCGATGATGTAACCGCTGGTTATCGAGCTTGCATTGGTCTTGACGAATGCAGTTGCGTACGACGAACCATCGGCAACCAGAAGAAGCGGAGAGCCCTTTGCACCCGTGAGGTTAGCCGAGGTGAGTGCATCCGGGAAGTTCTTGCCAGATGCAACCGTGAGATTGGCGCAGCTCAGCGTGACCTCCGGTGTGGTGCTCACACCAGATACGGTCCCACCGGTAACCCAAGTTGCAAACTTGGACGAGGTCTCGTAGCGGTCGGTGCCATTAATGACCGTGTAGGTGACGTCATCTCCAATTGCATCTTCCACGGAGTCGGAATCAACTGCAGCGCTACCACCGAGAATCAGGACCTGTGTGAAGCCGCCCTCTTGAATCGCCTGGACCTCGGTATCGGAGAGCTCACCGTCTTCTGCGAGGAAAATCGGGGCATCGGCAGCATAGGCATAGGCAGATGCGGACAGAGCATCTGGGTAGTTGTCGCCAGACACGACGATTGCGGTATCGCCCCAACCTGTATCGGTGCCGTAATTGTAAACGGCATCTGCGGTCAAGTACCTGGTCGACCCACTCACGCGCTCAATCGAGATGCCGTCCAGGGCATCTACCGCATTGGCCACAGACTCGGAAACGGCTGCGGTTCCTCCAACGATGATCACGTTCGCCCCAGAATCAGATGCCAGGGCCTCTATCTCATCGGAAACAGTATCCGAGAGCTCGTCGGTCTCGGTGATGACCAGCGGCGCATTGAGCAATCCGGAAAGAGCCGTCGCTGCCAGGGCATCTGGATAGTTCTCCCCGCTGGCAAGGACTATCGTGCTGGCACTTCCATCTTCATAGGTCGCATCGAGAATCGCGCTCATCGTCCCGTACCTATCGGATCCATACAGACGCGTCCAAACCGAGTCATCAGAATCGCTGCTCGTGTTGGTGCCGAATTCGGTGCTGGTGCCGTAATAGTTGTCGAATGCAGTGCGGTCGATGTTGGCATCCTGCACCTCGTTGGCACTCGAGGTGGACACGGTCGTGGAATAGCTTCCCTTGACAGTCACCGTCACGCTAGAGGTCCCGCTCACGAGCGTGGTGCCCGAAGAGTTGACGACCTTAACGGTATTGCCGGACTCATCGACGACGGACCCGCCGCTGGCAACGTTGAGGTTGTAGACGGTGGAGTCATCGGTGACGACCCAGGTAGAAGTCGAATCGACGTTGACTGACAGGTTATCGGTAACGGTGGTGGTGGCGCTGGAGTTCGTCTCGATGGAGGCGGCTCCAGTCCAGGTGGTTGCATCGGTGAGGTAGACATCAACGGAGCTGATCGTATCAGCGACGATATTACCGGAGAGGGTCTCGCCGATTCCCGTGAAGTTAACAGTTGCACCGTTGGATCCGGCGGAGCCCCAATTGTTGGAATCGTTGCCGACGGCCATCAGGAGGTCTGCCGAATCTGAATCGAAGTCGAGCGTGGTGTTGTCCAGCACGATGTTTGCCGTGGTATTGGTGAGGTAGAACATCGATCCAGAAGTTATCGAGCTAGAGAGGGTGGAATCAACTGCCTGGAACAGCGCGGTTTCACCCGTTGAGGTGTCCGCGTCTCCCGACGTGGACTGGTAGATGATCACACCGTTCGCAACGGGATCGGAGCCTGACCTTCCGGTGTTGGTGGATGTGAGGTCGGAATTGGCGATCATTATCGTGTTGAGGCCTTCCATGCCTGCGATTTGCGACCCAGAGGCCGTGCCGGTAACGTTGTCGACCTCGATGTCGCCGGTGGAATAGAGGATCGGCGAGCCATCCCCTTCAGTGCTGATCTCGGAATTTGTCAGCGAGACATACCCGCCTCCGCGGTCGGTAGCCACGCCTGCGCTGTGATCGCCCTGTGTTGTGATGTTGGTATCGTTTGCAACGATCGTTCCAGCATAGGTGGCGTCGAGCCCGCGGGAATTGTCCGAAGTTGTCGAAATCGTGTTGGAGTTGGAATAGACTGTTGCGGAATCGGTTGCGAAGATCCCGTTGGATCCTTCGGACGTGGCGCTCAACACGCTGTCGGAAATATAGATCATCGAGCTCTCGCCGACAGCAAGGACGATGGAGTTCACTCCATAGAAGTTGCAGTTGTCGGAGTTGCTTGAAGATCCCGACTTAGTGATTGTGGCATTGGTAACCGTTGCGGTTCCACCATTTTCAGCCAGCACCGCGTTGGAGTTCGAACTCGTGGACGTGATGGTTGCGGAATCCGAGGTTACATCCTCCCCATCTGCAGTCAAAGTGGCAGAATAGCTGCCAGTGTAGTCATAATCGCTGGTGTCGGCAGCCAGGGCAATCGAAGGAACCCCGCACAGCGCAATCGAGAACGCCGCGACCATTGAAACCACCTTGGTTCCAAAGTTGCCAAACTTTCTCTTAGAAGATTTTTCCATTTCTGGATCTCCCCTCACTTGAAATTCTTCCAACTGTAAGTTGATTCTTCAGAAAATGAACTACAGTCATTTATATAACATTAATTAATATATCAACAACTGAAAATTATCTGAAAAAGCTGAAAGAAATTCACAAGTGGAGAGTCAGCTGGCATGCTGCTGGAAACTATGTGGTGTCGAGACTCCTCGTGTATTACTTGCCGGAATCCTCTTCCAAGAGCTTGAGCAGGAGCTTGTTCCACTCCAACTGACTCTTATTGAAGGGAAGGGTGACATCATCCTCAGACATTCCCGAGATCTGGTTGTCAAGAGCATCTATTCTGGCGGAAACTTCATCCTTCCCTAGCTCGGAAAGCGGTTGCGCCTGAGCTGCAAGCACGATGACCTTCGTTCCGTCGACTTCGGCATAGCCTCCATTGACTGCGATGCGCATGATCTCGCCATCGGGCTCGGTAACGCGAACGCAACCCATCCCAAGGGTGACGATTGTCGAGGCATGCTTCTCGTACATGCCAATCTCACCGGTCTCGGCAGGGACCACCACAAACGACGCCTCATCTTTGTAGAGAGAGCGCTCGGGCGTGACTATCTCGCATTGCAGCGAAGACATTTAGCTCTCCTCGCTCTTGGACTTCTCGTAGGCCTCGTAGACCTCGTCGATCGAACCCTTGTTGTGGAACATCTGCTCTGGGATGTCGTCGCACTTTCCGTCGATGATGTCGGCGAATGAGCGAATCGTGTCCTCGAGTTTCACATAAACGCCGGGCAGGCCAGAGAACTTCTCGGCCACATGGAACGGCTGGCCGAGGAACTGCTGCACGCGCCTTGCCCTGTTGACCGTGAGCCTCTGGTCCTCGTTGAGCTCGTCCATACCGAGAATCGCGATGATGTCCTGCAGATCGTGATATTCCTGCAGGATCTCCTGCACGGCCATTGCCACGCGATAGTGCTCCTTTCCGAGCACCTCGGGCGAAAGGGCACGCGAGGAAGATGCCAGCGGGTCCACTGCCGGATAGATTCCCATCTCTGCGATCGAACGGTCGAGAACCGTCGTGGCGTCGAGGTGCGTGAACGCCGTGGCAGGAGCGGGGTCGGTGAGGTCGTCGGCAGGAACGTAAATAGCCTGGACCGATGTAATCGACCCCTCCTTTGTGGAGGTGATGCGCTCCTGGAGGTCGCCCATCTCGGTGGCCAGCGTGGGCTGGTAACCTACTGCGGAAGGCATACGTCCGAGAAGTGCGGACACCTCGGAACCAGCCTGGGTGAAGCGGAAGATGTTATCTATGAAGAGAAGCACGTCCTGGCCCTGGTCGCGGAAGTACTCCGCGCAGGTGAGACCGGAAAGCCCGACCCTCATACGAGCTCCAGGCGGCTCGTTCATCTGCCCGTAGACAAGGCAGGTCTTGTTGATGACTCCAGACTCGGTCATCTCGAGGTACAGGTCGGTTCCCTCACGGGTGCGCTCGCCCACGCCGCAGAACACCGAGGTTCCGCCGTGCTCCTGGGCGAGGTTGTTGATCAGTTCCATGATGAGGACCGTCTTGCCGACTCCTGCCCCGCCGAACAATCCGGTCTTGCCACCCTTGATGTAGGGCTCGAGCAGGTCGATGACCTTGATCCCGGTCTCGAAGATCTCGGTGCTGGTAACGAGGTCGTCGAACTCTGGAGCGGGCCTGTGAATCGGGTAATGCTCCTTGATGTCGGGCATCTCGCCGCCGTCGACAATGTCGCCGGTGACGTTCCAAATCCTGCCCAGGGTCTCGGGGCCAACCGGCATCATGATCGGTCCGCCGGTGTCGACCACCTCGATCCCACGCTGCAAGCCATCGGTGGACGACATTGCAACCGTCCTCACGATGTTGCCCGGGAGATGGGCCTGGACCTCCAGAACGACGTTCGAATGCCCAACTGGGGTATCGGCGTCGATCTTCAGTGCGTTGTAGATTCCCGGGAGAGAGTCCGCGGGATACTCCACATCCACGACTGGTCCAACGACTCGAACGATGTGTCCAACGTTCATGGTATTATCCTTCTCTTCAATCTATAACCATCATTCCGAGGCGGCCGCACCGCCGACGATCTCGGTGATCTCGGTGGTGATGGCGCCCTGACGTGCTCTGTTGTAAACCCTTGTGAGGGTGTCGATCATATCTGAAGCGTTGTCCGTTGCAGCCTTCATGGCCTTGCGCCTCGCGCCCTGCTCGGCGGCGGCGGAGTCGATCAGCCCATGGTAGATGCTCGTCTGCAAGTAGCTAGGCAGCAGCTGCACCAGCACGCTGTCCGCATCCGGCTCGAACTCAAAGGGGCTCTTTGGCTCGGCCTCCTTCTTCCTCTGTGCGGCCTTCTCCGGATCCTCGTAATATTGCGGGACCTTCTTGTTGCCCAACGGGTCAACGGGGAGAATCTGTTCCTCGCGCAGGTCCTGGTCGGCAGAATTGCGGGCATGGTTGTAGACCATGAACACCTCGTCGACCTTGCCGGACGTGAACATCTCGGAGCAAATCGAGGCGATTTCCACTGCCTCGTCTAAAGTCGGGTCGGCAGATAGGTCGCGAAACTCCTTGATCATGCTGTACTTGCGGTAGTTGAAGTAAGTCACTGCCTTCTTGCCGCAGGCGATGAGGCTAACATCCACCCCATCGTGCATGAGCTTGCGAACCAGGTGGTCGCAATGCCTGAGCACGTTGGTGTTGAATCCTCCAGCGAGTCCCCTATCCGAGACAATCGCGACTATTATGGCCGCTTTGATCTCCTCGTGCTTAGCCAGCAACGGGTGCGAAGACGACGCGACCTGCTCCGACAGTCTCTCGAGCATCTCGTTCATGGCCTCCGAGTAAGGAGTAGCCGCAGCCACCCTCCTCGTGGCGCTGGTGATCTTCGCAGATGACACCATCTCCATGGTGCGCGTGATCTGCTTGGTGGACTGCACCGAGGTGATTCGCTTCTTTATGTCGCGGAGATTGGCCATGCTCGAATTCTCCTAGCGCTCAGAACTCGGGTTGAACTTGATGGCGAACTCATCGAGCGCGGCGCGCAGGTCGGCCTTGATCTGATCGTCGAGTTGGAGCTTCTCCATGATCTGCTTGCCGATCTCGGGATGCATGCTGCGCATGTACTCCCTCATCTCGTCGCGGTATCTCGTGACATCCTCAACGGGGATTTCATCCAGATACCCCTCGTCACCGGCGAAGATCGCCATGACCTGCTCGTCAACCGGCATGGGGACATAACGGCCCTGCTTGAGGAGCTCCATCATCCTCGCGCCTCGGTTGAGCTGGGCCTGAGTGGCCTTGTCAAGGTCGCTTCCGAACTGGGCGAACGCCTGCATCTCACGGTAGGATGCGAGGTCGAGTCGCAATGTTCCGGCGACCTGTTTCATGGCCTTGATCTGCGCGTCTCCTCCAACTCGGGAGACCGAGATTCCAACGTTGATTGCAGGTCTCTGGCCCTGGAAGAACAGGTCGGTCTGCAGGAAGATCTGCCCGTCGGTAATGGAAATCACGTTCGTGGGAATATATGCCGACACATCGCCGGCCTGAGTCTCGATGATGGGGAGAGCTGTCAGCGATCCTGCGCCGTTCTTGTCCGACAGCTTGACTGCGCGCTCGAGCAGACGGCTGTGCAGGTAGAAGATGTCGCCGGGGTATGCCTCGCGTCCAGGCGGACGGCGGAGGGTAAGGGACATCTGCCTGTATGCGGTGGCCTGCTTCGAGAGGTCATCGTAGATGCAGAGAACGTGGCGCCCGGGATTGGTCTCGCTGGCCGGCTCGCCGTTCTCACCGTTGTACATGAAGTACTCACCTATGGCAGCACCTGCCATAGGGGCGATGTACTGCAACGGGGCGGAATCGGATGCGGTGGCCGAGACCACAATCGTGTAATCCATTGCACCGTAGCGCTCCAAGGTCTCCACAACGGTGGCGACGGTGGAAGCCTTCTGGCCGATTGCCACATAGATGCACAGGAGGTTCTTGCCCTTCTGGTTGATTATCGTGTCGACTGCGATTGCGGTCTTTCCGGTCTGGCGGTCGCCGATGATGAGCTCACGCTGTCCACGGCCGATTGGAATCATGGAGTCGATTGCCAGAAGACCGGTCTGAACGGGCTCGTTCACGGGCTGGCGCTCGATGATGCCGGGGGCCCTGAACTCGATCGGCCTGTAACCGTCGGGCTCGATCGGGCCCTTGCCGTCGATTGGCTGGCCCAGCGGGTTGACGACGCGCCCGATGAAGTTCTTTCCCGAAGGCACCTGGACGACCCTGCCGGTGGTGTGAACCTCGTCGTTCTCCTTGATCAGGGTGACATCTCCCAGAAGAACGGCGCCGACCTCATGCTCCTCGAGGTTCTGGACCAGTCCGTAGACCTTACGACCATCCTGGCTGATGAACTCGAGCATCTCGCCTGCCATTGCCCCAGTGAGGCCGTCGATGCGGGCGATTCCGTCTCCAACCTGGATGACGTTACCGACCTCTCTCGACTCGACGCTGGTCTCTAGCTCGTCGAGCTGCTTTCGCAGTGCCGCATCAATGGAACTTGCGGTAATTTCTTCCATTTAAACCTCATCTCCATCAGGTGAAGTTGATAGTGCAATGCGGGCTTCTTCCAAACGCGTCTGAATGCTCGCGTCTATGCGCTGCCCGTGCGCGCTCATGATGATTCCGCCCACGATGCTATGGTCGATGTTCTCGCG
Source organism: Coriobacteriales bacterium (assembly GCA_050946255.1). Classification (GTDB taxonomy): domain Bacteria; phylum Actinomycetota; class Coriobacteriia; order Coriobacteriales; family CADBOM01; genus JBMNUL01. The sequence goes on from JBMNUL010000090.1 coordinate 8,704, forward strand.
GAGAATCACCGGCTGGCCGAAGTCAGATGACAGCTTATCGCTGATCACACCGCGGAGCCTGTCGTCCAGTTCCACGACGGTCGTGACATCCACTATGACCGAACCGAGCTTCTCCTCCGCAAGTCGCGTGTACTCGTCGCGCACCCTCGGGAGCAACTCGTAGTCTCCCCTGGACACCATCACCTTCAACACGGCAACCAGATCCTGGTCGAACCCCGAAAAGGACGCCTGAACCAGCTTTTCGCGGTCTTCCGCGTCGATCGTCATGTCGTCGAACGTGCTCGATGCGGTCTCGCTCCCATAACAGAGGAATACGATCTGACGGAGCTGCCCGTCGAGATCGAAAATCCTCTCGTTATCAGAGCCGGCGCACTCGAGAACCTCAGAGGCGTAGATGCCGACTTTCATCTTGTCAATGTTGCGATCAGCTGGCATTCAGATTTCCCGCCTCTTCGACATATCGCTCGATGATTCGGCGATGCGCGTCATCGTCGAGATCCTCGCCGATCAGCTTTCCGGCAACCTGCACGGAGATGTCGGCAACAGAGCTCTGAAGTTCGAGCTTGACAGCCTTGCGCTCTGTCTCGACAGAGGCGTTGGCCTTCTCGATGATGGCCTGGGCCTCTTCACGGGCCTCGGCCTCGATCTGAGCCTTGACCTCCTCGGCCTGCTTCTTGGCATCGGCGATGATCTTTGCCGCATCGTTCTTGGCCTGATCGAGCTCGGCCTGGCGCTGCTCCAGCATCTTGGCGCTCTCGACCTTGCTGTTCTCGGCGTCTTTGAGATTGTCGGTGATCGTCTGGGCACGTTTGTCGATCATTCCCATGACCACCGGGTAAACCCATTTGGCGAAGATGAACCAGAGTGCGAAGAACGCGATCGTCATCGGGATGAATTCCGTCATGTTCGGAATCATCAGCGCGGCGTTCGAGCTCTCCTCTGCAAGGGCCGACAGAGGCGCAAGCAGACCGGTGCCACATGCCAACACCAGTGCGGAAACTATATTGCCCGCCAGTCTTCTTCTACTCACAGAAATTACCTCCAGCCTGCCATTTCATGAAAACAAAAACAGCAGCCTTACCCGGCAATGAGCGCTAGGACCAAGCCAATCAATGCCAGTGCCTCCGAGAATGCCGCGCCCAAGATGAACACGGTGAACAGGCGGCTCTGCATCTCAGGCTGCCTTGCGATCCCCGTTGCGGCACCGTAGGCGGCAAGCCCGATGCCTATACCTGCTCCGATGACACCAAGTCCATATCCGATAACTCCCACGATTCCTCCTAAAATTCCAGGCCCGCGGAACTCCCACGGAGCCTATTGCCCTTGAAGCCCGCCCGATGGGACGGACGTCATTGCCCTATTCGCCAGATGTCGCCAACTGTATGTACACAGCCGATAACATCGTGAACACGTACGCTTGGATACACGCCATCATCAACTCCAGACAGTACATGAGAATCAGGAACACCATCCACACCACTCCGCCGACCACCCCGGCGATTGTGGCCGCGGTAAGCGACTGCAAAACCGGGGTGACAAAAACCGTCGTGAGTATTGCGAATGCGCCGAGGATCAGGTGTCCAGCGTACATGTTTGCAAAAAGTCGAATGGCCAGCGTGAACAGCCTCAGGATGCAGGAGAAGATCTCGATGACCCAGACGAAGATGTTCATCGGGAACGCAACACCCGCCGGGATGAAAGAGGCCATGTACTTGCCGAATCCCTTCGTCTTGATTCCATAGTAGTTGAAGTAGACGAAGGAGATGATTGCAAGCGATATCGTGGACCCGATGATTCCCGTTGCCACTGTCACTCCCGGTATCAAGCCCACAAGGTTGCATGTGAGGATGAAGAAGAGGAGCGTGAGCAGGAAGGGCATGTGCCTGTCCGCGTCAGGTCCGATGGTGTTATAGCCAAGGTCTTTCCTGGCCCATTCGAAGAGTTGGTCGAGTCCGCCTGCCCAGAAGGTCTTTTTGGGCACGAGCTCGATCTTCTTGCATGCATAGAACATCACGATTAGGAAAACGATGACTGAGACAATGA
>JBMNUL010000091.1:0-10729 GCA_050946255.1 Coriobacteriales bacterium
AACTGTTCTGAGCTGCCGCTTTCCGCGATGTCGTCGCTGCCCATTTGCCTTTTCTCCATTCACTTCCACATGGGATGTTCCGTTCAGCTGCCGTCGCGTGTGGCCTGGTCGGGCATTTTCGTGGCTAGAATGCGTCCCTGATGTCCCAGACGGGAATCAGCATGAGCGGATGCTCCTCTTTCCTTAACAACAGTATCGCTTAATAAAGGAAGTCGGCCCGGTCCTGTAGTCCCGAGCGTCTGCAACAACTCGGTCAACCGGACCAGGCCGACTATTTAGGTCGTGCAAGGTCGTGCTTGTTTCTGCGGCAGCTAGCTTGGCATCCTACTGCGCCAGCTACAGCTGATGGTAGTCACGCTGTAACAGCTCGAGGGCCGTCTTTTCCAGACGGCCCTCCGCGGTCAGCTCTTCAGCGCCACACCAATCCGCGAACCTTTAGGGCGTTTCAAGCCTTGCAATCTCTGTCAGTCCCCGAGGGCGCGCAGCTCCGCATCGATTTGCTCTAGCATCTCGGGTGTCACCAAACCTCCCGACATAGGCTGGAGCTGAGTCAACGTCAGTCCTGCCATGAGCTTCATGCGCTTGTCCTCGCTGCAACCGGGGATGTATTTCTCCAGGATTTCCAGGGCACGGGGGTCAGCCGTGACCTCCTTCAGCTTCGATTCCTTCGACAGTCCCATCTTCTCAACCTCCATGTCATTGTTAGCGGTGCTGCGATTTCGCCGGGAGCCCGGAATGTTGGCGTGCTCCCGGCTATGAAGTGCGGTGTATCTTGGTTACAGAAATGTTCTATATCGGTTCCCTAGAAAGATTTGCCCGCATCTTTGAGGATGAGCTTGCCGGCGTTCGATCCAGAAATAATCGCGCGCTCGGTGAAGTAACCGGTTCCAACCGTGCAGTCGCCCGCGAAGTAGAGGCCCTTGACCCCTGAGAAGTTCGGGAGCCTGCGGCAGCAGTAGATTCCGTGGTGCACAGGAGCCTCCTCGAAGAAAGTCTCCTTCCACATCACGTGGTCCTTCACCTGCGGCCAGCGCTTGTAGACGGCGTCTTCCATCTTCGCGTACCAATCCTCAGGAGACTTGGACTTGTAATCGTCTGGGCTGAGGAACAGCTCGGAGTTGATGGCCTGTTGGCCGGCCGGTGCATACGAGCGGTCGAGGTTGGAGAACGTGGCGATCACGCCGTCGTACATAAGGTCGTCGGTGACCATCATCAGCTGTGCCGAGCGGTGATCGAGCACGATCGAGTCCAGCCCGAGGTGCACGTCCAGGCCGATAGTGTTGGTTTCCCAGAGACCGTCGATGAGCTTGTCGATGTCCGCCGGGATGTTCTTGCCGAGCAACGGACGGATCTGGGGGAAGTTTGTTGCGCACACGACGTAGTCGGCCGTGTGAACCGTCCCGTCCTTCATCGTGACGCCGACTGCCCTGCCGTTCTCGATGTTGATCTTGTCGACTTCCTGGTTGAGGAACATCTCGCCGCCGTTGTCGGTTGCCACCTTCACGAAAGCGCGGGGGATGGCGTCTGCGGTGTCGTTGATCACCTTGGTGAGCTGGTGCCTCGCGCCGAACTGTCCGGCGAGAGTGCAGGAGAGAAGTGCTTGCACGGAGCCCTTCTCGAGGGCTACTTCATCGGGCACTACCATGGTCATCGCCACGAAATGGCGGAGCAGCATCTCCACCACAGCGTCGTCGGTGATGTCCTTCAGCCAATCGATGGCGGGCGTGTGCTCGTACTCCTCGGACCAAAGGACGTCAGGCGGGGTCGCAATTGCCTCGTCCACGACCTTCACCATTTCCTTGAGGCTTTCTTCTGGGAGCATTCCTCCGCCCATCATCTTCGAGATGAAGTCAGCGCAGGCCTCGCCGGTTGTGCAGAACGGGAAGAAAATCTCCTGGTTGTTCATCCAGATTGCGTTTGGCGGTAGGACCTGCCACTGGAAAGCAGCTCCCACTTCGCGTGCGACTTTGGGGAAGTTCCCCATGCCGTCGTTCAAGCAGATATTCCATAGCAGGACGTGGATGTGACGGTCTAGATGGAAACCGTCATGGGTGAACCCGCCGTAACGGGTGCCACCAATCTCGGGGCCGCGCTCGAATATCGCGGTCTTCAGCCCTCCTTTGGCAAGATAAGAGCTCGCTACCGAACCAGCTGGCCCTGAACCAATGACGATTGCGTCGTACTGAGCCATTTCTATCCTTTCTCTAGTGACTTCTCCGAATAAACGTATTGAAACCACATCTGACAGAACAGTTGGAAGCCTCTATCTCGCTGGTCTCCTTTCTCTAGAGTTCCGACAATCCAAATTTCCTGCTTGCAGGAGAATTCTCATGTTGCTCCTCACCCTTTTCATCTCAAGCGGTCGTCATCTCGGCAGATTCGCCTCTCCAGCCAAATAGTTATCGGCTGGTCTGTTTTTCAGCTGACCCGCTTCCTCGACCGTCGTACTGGGGAGGTTGCCGTATCAAATTTTCCTTGGAGTCGCGTTCCCTCGCAGTTGTTCTCTTCCGATATCCACTTCGAGGGGTGGTCCAGTCCAGCGTCCTCGAAGAACACTTGAAAGACTGAATATCAATCTGATGAATTGGTAGTCTTTTGCATCAGTGATATTTTTGTTCAACTATGGTAAACCAGCGATTTTAGTTGGAGCTTCGAGTTTTTGAAATTCATGAAAAACATGAAAATATGGACGATTTAATAAATTTTGAGAAAGCTCAATTTAGAGTAGAAGCTACAGGGTGTGGCAAAGCCTTATGCAAATCGTGGAGAGAAGTCCGGGTTTTGAGAGTGGTGGAAGGTCGGAATGCCGGTCCGAGTTCGGGGTAGGCCAACATGGCCTACAGGTGCAATGTGCTCGTTCTGTAGACTTCCGAGCTGGCCTTGTGCCACTATCTACTCTGAGTTCTCCTCGACCTCGCGTTTCGCGGCAAATGCCTTCACCAGCCCGTCGCTTCCCTCTTGAGACGCGATGTATTGGTCATCAGAGAGATGGCCCCAGATTCTCATCACCACCGTGGCATCGATGTTCTTCTGCACTGTGTCCAAGATCTCCTGACCTTTCGGGGTAATGGACAGCAGTATTCCGTTGGGAGTGTTCTCATCAGCCTCGCGCTTGACCATCCCTGCTTCCGATAGCTCACCTGCGATCCATGTGAGAGTGCTCGGCTGCAGGAACAGCCCGCTGGACACGATTCCCATACGGGATTGTCCGCCATTGTCATGGAGGAAGCGCAGCACCCGCCAGGCGGTGTAGGTGATGTTGGCGGTTCCCTTGACAATCTCGCCAATGCTGTCATGGATCTCGACGATTGTGGTAATGTAATCGCTTCCCATGAAGCCGTCTTGATTTTCATGGTGGCCATCGGTGAGGACTTTTCCTATTGCCACCATCGTAGCCTGTGCGCGTTCGGCTGTGTCCTTCGGCAAATCTGACCACAGGCTGTCGAAGTGCTTCGTGATGTCCTCGTTTACGCCCTTCAAAGTTCTCTTGCCGAGTGGGGTCATGGAGATGTATGTCGCGCGGTCGTCTTTACCGTCGCGCACGCGTTTGACAAGCTTTGACTTCTCCATCGAGTTTGCGGACATCGAGACGACGTTGGAGCGCATCTTCAGGTCTGAGGAAATGTCCTTTACCCTGGCGTGGTTGTCCAGCTCGTCTATTTTCTGGAGGATCCTGTATTGTGTGATGTTGAGCCCAGACCTCTCGTTGAGGCCATGAGTGAGCTCGCGGTACAACAGCTCCAACGCGGTGGCATCTGCCAGCCGGACTTCCCTTTTCATTTCTTTCCCCATAAAACCCCTCCTGCTTTCAAGCGTGCTCGCGTCAACGTCAATTTCCCCGCTGATCGACTTGTCGAAATCCCGTGCCAGGAACTGACATGTTTCGGAGGGCTGGGATGCAGGGCAAGCCTGGCAGGAGTCTCAGAGTAGCCTCCCTGGCACCTCCAGCAGCAATCCGAGTCCCATTCTGGACTTGGATTACATTCGAATCCGAAATGCAAGCACACTTGACTCACTTTATCACATCGTCTTGTCAGTTCCCCGGCGCCTCTTCGGTGTCTTTGTCGCCGGTGTGTTCCTTTTCGTCAGGCTCTTCGAAGATGCGACCCCAGCCGGTTATGACAGATACCATCAACACGGCGAAAATCAGGTAACAGTAGAACATCCCCCCGCTGATCTGCATCGGGGCGAGCTCTGGAACCCCGGCGTATCCCGTGGTAAGCGATGCAGCAATTAGCACGAGGGCGCTGAGGAAGGGAACCACGAGCACGATCCCGTTCGCAAATCCGTCGAGGAGGTTTGCGCGGCGGTAGGGGTGCAGGCCGGTTCGCTTGCCGATGTCGTCCTCTACCGTGCCGAACAGGGCGATTGCCGCAGTGGTGATTCCGCAGAAGGCCAGCGTCGTGATCGAGATGCCGAGCATTATTGCTGTTTCCGCGCCCCTGGGTGTGGAGCAGATCCGGCTGTTGCAGATCCGGTCGGTGAGCTCTCCGAGCAGTCCGGAGGCGGAAAGTACCCCGGTGATTCCGTATATGCTCACAGTCAAGACAGCGACCGGCATCATCGACGAGATTCCATCGGTGAGGAATCCCTCTGGGTTGCCATCGCTAACAGACAGTATCTCCGAAGGCGTCACGACTCCAGTGGCAAGGCTGACGATCGTGCCTATCACCAGTCCAACCGTGGTCGCCATCAGCATATCGCGAGTCTTGATGGCGACGGCGAGCATGATGCAAACCGGGATCAGCATGACGAGAGATATTGCGTTGCCCTCTCCGATGCTCTCTAGGCCTTCAGATGAGCCGGCCAAGGAGCTGCCGTCTCCAATGAACAGGTAGAGGCAAAACGAAATCGCAGCCGCTGTGATGGCGTATTTCGCCCGTGTGGCAACGCATCCACCGATGTCGCAGGATTTTCCGCTCGCCCTGTAGTGTTGGGTGGAAGCCGAGACGATTGTGGTGTCGGAAACCGGGGCGATATGGTCTCCGAAGATTCCTCCGCAAACGATGGCACCTGCGATTAACGCGGGATCTGCTCCCAACGTCACACCTGAGGGGTAGAACAGCGGGAAGCAGATGAAGATCGTCCCCAGCGAGGACCCGGTAGCGGTTGCGATGATGCACGTGGCCAGGAACGTGAACGCCGTGAAGGCGTTGCCCTCGACTCCTGTGATCTGCGCGAGCCAGACGAAGCCGGTGGAGATATCGCATGCCTTCATCAGGGCGGCGAACATCCCTATCACCATCTGGATCACGAGAATCGGGATAGCCGACCGCATCCCCTCGAACACGGCTTCCCAGAAGTTCGAGCGGTGCTTGGGCTTGGCGAGAACCGATCCAATCAGAAAGGACACGAACGCTCCCATGACCAGGCTGGACATCTCGTAGGAATGCAACACGGTGAGGTACAGGATGCAGAAGAACAGGAATCCGAGCAGGGGAACGAGGGCCATGAACCTGCCGCCTCGGAATTCGAGGCAGGGGTCGGATTGCATTCCGAGAACGTCAGGCCCGACAGGATGCCCGGCTCCGGATTGCGGCTCTGCCTTCTTCTTGCCACTCTTTTCCATCTCCACCTCCTATAAAGTCACTGCGAATTTCTGCTCCGAGAAAACATCGCATGAACAGCATGCGTCATCATGAGCCACTTCTACAGCACCACGCATATGCAGAACGCCAACCCCAATGCCAGGTATGCGAGCATGTACGGCCACATCATCATCCTGATGTGCTCGGGGTCGTTATCGTCCACAACTCGCTTGAGATCTACTAGATGTTTGACAAAGGGCAACGCTGCCACGAGAAATACGTAGTTCAGGGGGTTGGTCATGCCGTGAATGATGGGGAAGGCCGCAAATCCAAGGATCGCCGCCACGATCAGCGCGCATTGAAACACAAAGGCCCGTTTGGCGCCCAGCCTTGCGGCGATCGTGAGCTTTCCGAAGGCGAGGTCGTTCTCGATATCGCGGATGTTGGCGAGGTTGATCGACGCCGCCAGAAGGAGACCCACCGAAGACGCGGGGAAGAAGACAGCCAGGTCAATGGTGTGGGCATAGAGGAAATACCCTCCCATCCCGGCTACCGGCCCGAAGAAGAACCAGGCCACCAGCTCGCCGAACCCGAAGTACCCGTAGGCCCGCTTTGGAATCGTGTAGCCAAGTGCCGCGGCTAAGCATATGCACCCGCCAATCAGGAACACAGCGGCGGAAGTGTAGTCCAGCCCGTTTCGCCAGAAGGAATATGCGAGAAGCCCCAGTCCCAGCACTGCGACCACGCCGATGCATGCTACAACCGCATGCTTCATCTGCTCCATCGTCAGTTCGCCGCGTTGGAGCGGTTTCTGCGGTCCTAGCCGGGTATCGCCGTCCACGCCCTTCTCAACATCTCCGATATCGTCGGCCCAGCAGACGAGGGTGAGGAGGGCCCAGCAGAGCAATGTGCATAACAGGCATGTGATGCCGTCGAAGACCCCGTTTGCCAGAGCAAGGGCACCGGGGACTATCCCGCTGCAGAGCCAAATTGGGAAAACGCGGGGACATGATGACTCCCAAAGTGCGAAGGCAGGGGAGTGGTTGGAGGCTCTTCCCGATGGCGACACCCGTGTGTCGAATGGGTTGTCGGAGGTGGGGTCGTCCCGGAGGTATTTCCTGAGATTCCTCAGCGAGAAAGCGCTTTGAGATTTTTCCGACGACATCTGTTCCTCCGAATGTTTGCGAATCTCTCAGACTGTTCCTGCCCCGTTTTTCCTCCACGCCCTCGCGTGGCTGTGGAGCACAGATGGTCTGTCAATGATCTGGAAACGGCTTGCTCCCCATCGATTTCAGCCAGTCTAAACGGGGCTCATCTCCGGGAATATATAATTTCAGTCGTTGACCGTAATTGTAGCTTAAGCTCATTCTGGGCACCCCGAAAATATTTTTCCTTCCAATTGTCGCGCGCCTTGATATGGTAGGGACGCCTTGAGGCGCGATAGCAGAGCGTTTCCGGCAGATGCCGAGGAGGTAGGCGCTCATTGGCAAAAAAGATGGATGGAGGAGAAAAGGCAGTTCTCCTGTAATAAAGGCTAATGCTCTGCGGGCTCCACGATCTGGTCCGCCATGTGGGCCGAGCCCCAATCGCACATAGCCTGAACTATCGGCGCGAGCGTCTTGCCCTCTTCTGTCAGCGAGTATTCGGTCTTGGGAGGAACCACCGGATATACCTCGCGGTGCACGAAGCCGTCCGATTCCAACTCCCTCAACTGCTGCGTGAGCATCTTGGGGGTGGCCTGCGGCACAAGCCTCTGCAGCTGCGAGAAGCGCAGCACCCCGTCTTGCGACAGGTGGTAGATCAATATCGCCTTGTACTTTCCGCCAATCTTGCTCATCGTGGCCTCGACAGGGCAATGAAACAGCTGACGTCCCTTGTCGTCTCTTTCCTTCGTCATTTTCCAGTTCCTCGGTCTCTCTGGACTTACATACTATCTTTTTGGGTAGTATTGCACTATTTAGTTCATTATAGCTAATTGAATAGTTAATATCTATAATTCCCACCAGAACGAGAATCTCCAATGCCCGTTATCCAAATGCAAGTCGGAGTCAGACGTGATCTCTGCGTCAAGCGCTTCGAATCGCAGCTGGAATAGCGGCAGGAAGAGGCTGGATATCGGTAAAGAGAAAGGGGACATCATGAAGGCGAAGTTCGTTCATCGCTGCACGCACGTGCTCGACAAGGAGGCCACGATATCGTTTTACGAGAAGGCGCTGGGGTTCCATGTTGACAGGGAGTTCGGACCGGAGGATGGGTCGTGGACCAACACTTTCATGGTCAACGACTACAGCCCGTTCGAGTTGGAGCTCACCTGGAACAGGGGCCGCACCGAACCATATGACAACGGCGGCGAGGATACGCACATCGCCTTCACGGTAGACGACATCAAAGAGGCGCATGCTCTGCACGAGGAGATGGGGTGCATAGTGTTCGAGAACAACGCCATGGGACTCTATTTCATCGCGGACCCAGACGGCCAGTGGATAGAGATCATGCAGGGATAACCGATAAGACCACCGCAGTGGATGAAAGCAGACGCGCTGGGGAAAACAGCTGCGGGGGAATGACAAAGAAGGTGCGATCAGATAATGCGTCGGGCCCATACGCGCAAATACTGATAAATATGAGACGTGGGCTGCGGCGCGGGCAGACAACAAGACCGAGGAGGAAATTCAATATGCAGAAAGATATCGGAGCCGTGATGGGTCTGTACCCAACTCCCACCACGATATGCGGGACAGTTCTCGAAGATGGCAGGGTCAATTGGATTGCCATCGCTCATGTCGGGGTAGTGGAGCACGGGCATCTTCTAGTGAGCATCGGCACACACCATGAGCTCACAGATGCGGCGATTTCGAAGAACAAGACGGTCTCGGTGAGCTTGGTAAACCAGGACATGCTGGTCAGGGCGGACTATTGCGGCATAGCAAAGGCGGCCAGCACTGACAAATCTGGGGTGTTCGCGCATCACTTCGACGATGTGGAGGGCGCCCCGATTATCGACGAGGCCCCGCTTTGCATGACGTGCCGGGTGGTCGACATGATTGAGATTGGGAAGTTCCACGATTACATCCTCGAGCCGGTTCACACTTATGTGCAGGAGGAGTACATCACCGAGGACGGGAAAATCGACTATGCGGCCATCAGCCCGGTGCTCTTCGAATTCAGCTCGGCACAGTATCTGAGCTGCGGAAAGGTAATCGGCAAGTGCTGGGACATCGGCAAGGCCTTTAAAGCATGACGTTTCTTCTGGCTGCACCTCCCTCTTCCGTGCTATTTCTCCTCTAGGGACATATGCCCCTCTTCCTCGTTGTAGAAGTAGTCGGTGAGGGCAGGGGGCAGGCAGACGTTCAGGCGCAACGCCATATCCTCTGGAGTCATATCGATTTTCCCCGTGAACCATTTGAAGAGCATGTTTGCCTCGCCAGCGGCGAAGAACTCCACGAGAAAGTGCATGTCCTCCTCATCGTATCTGTCGAGCGCGCCGCCAGTTTCCAGCCACGCCCAGAACGTGTCCATCGTCATCTCGTAGAGAATCTGTTGTATATCATTTTGGCCCTGGTACATGCAGATGTTCTTCAGGCTCTTCTTCTTCTCGTAGAAGTTTCTCATCATCTGGTTTGCGGAGGTCTTCCATTCGAGGTTGCCGCCCCTGGGCTTCAAAGACTTTGAGACAAGGCTCTTGATTCCATATTCCACCAGCTCGAACTTGTCGTGGAAGTAGTTGTAGAAAGTGCGCTTGGTGAGATGGCAGTTGTCTGTGATCATCTTCACGGTCACCTTGTCGAGGGGAATCTCCTCTGTCAGCTCGAACAGCGATTCCACTAGCAGCTCCCTTGTCTTCATTCTCTCGACCATTGCCTGTCCCATTTTTCAAAGATGCCTATAAGCGCAATTGCGATGATTCAAAGTCGCCCTGCTAATTCGATTGCACTATTCAAATAAAACGTGCAATTAATTCCCATTTTACTGATGATTGGAAATTTAAAAAGCAATTAATGTTCTCATACCCTCTAGTTGCGAGACAGGAACTCGAGATTTGAAAAGCGACCCCATGATACGGGATCGGTAAAAACAAAGGTCAACAAAAGAGGGAGCGATTGAAATGATGTCACGCAAAGAGAGCCTGCTGGCCACTTACAATCACGAGCCGCACGACCATGTGGGGACTTTCTCCGACATGTGCATGATCGGCGGAACGGCAGAATACTTCGAAGTTGGACCGATGGGAGGCGGGTTCGACTCATATGGTGTGAAATGGGGACCGAACCGAAGTGCGCTTGGGGCATCGGTTCCACTGGTTGGTTATGAAGTCTTCGACGACATCACCGAGTGGGAGAGCAAGGTGGAGTTTCCCGATATAGCGAAGATCGATTGGGACAAGGTCGTCGGGCCCGGTCTGGAGAAGTACGATTCAGAAAAGCAGATTTTGGAATATGCCCTAGTGTCCGGGCCATTTCTCCGCCTAGTGTATCTAATGGGGTTCGAGAACGGGCTCATTGCCATGTTCGAGGAACCTGAGGCATGCAGGGACTTCTTCAATGCCTATACAGATTATCGAGTCGACCTCCTGCAATATGTGATAGAGCACTTCCATCCAGACTCGGTTTGCCTTGGAGATGACATGTGCACCGTGAACGGGCCGTTCTTCTCCATGGACATCTACCGCGACGAGCTCAAGGAATGCCACAGGAGAATGGTGCAGACAGTGAAGTCGTATGACCTTCCAGTCGTGTTCCACATGTGCGGCAAGGGGGACGACTTCCCGGATGAGTTCGCCGAGATCGGGTGCGACGTCTGGCAGGTCTGCGAGCCGAGAAACGACCTCGACAGGCACATGACGAAGCACAAGGATGACCTGGCTTTCTTCGGATGTTATGACACGCTGACCCCATTGACGCAGGGCACCCCTAGCGAGGATGACATTCGCAAGAGCGTCGACGATTGCATCGACAAGTACGCTCCATATGGTAACTTCGCGATTCTGGCGGTGCTCATGAGCTTGGATGTGGAGGAGACGATGCGCCGGACGATGATCAGCGAGCCAGAGGTTATTCGCTACGGCACCAACTACTACAAATGAGTTCGAAAGTTCGAAATAGAACTGCGCACTGATAGAGATATTTGGAAAACCGAATATATGGTGAGGCTAAATGCTGGTATGGCTAATACTGGTGCGGCCAATTCAACAGTTTGGCGCC
>JBMNUL010000092.1:0-10707 GCA_050946255.1 Coriobacteriales bacterium
GTACTTCTGACCGGCGAGCTCGATGCCCTTCATGCGCCAAACCTCGCCATCCGGTTTCTTTGCCAGCTCGCAGTCGGTCCATCCGAACTTGGAGGTGCAGGCTTCTACGAGCTCCTCTGCCAGGATTTGGGCACGGCCGTCGTGGACGACCGCAACGTAATCGGAATCCGGGTGGAGAATCACGGCGTCGTCTGCGGGAAGGGTCCAAGGAGTGGTGGTCCAGATGTCCACATCGAGCTTTCCCTCCCAGGCCTCTAGTCCCTCGGGCACCGTGGTCATCTCGAACCTCACGAAGATTGCAGGGCTCGTCTCGTCGCCGTACTCGATCTCTGCCTCTGCAAGGGCGGTATGGCAGTGCGAGCACCAGTGCACCGGCTTGCGGCCGCGGTAGATGGAGCCGTCGAGGTACATCTTCTTGAAGATCTCGATGTTGCCGGCCTCGTATTCGGGCAGAAAGGTGAGGTAGGGGTTGTCCCACTCTGCGTTGACGCCCAGGCGCTTGAATCCCTCGCGCTGCAGATCGACGCACTCCTCTGCATACTCACGGCAGAGCTTGCGCACCTCTGCCTTGGGCATGCTGCGCATCTCCTTGGTCCCGACCCTCTCCTCGATGATGTGCTCGATTGGCTGACCGTGGCAATCCCAGCCGGGAACATACGGAGTGTAGTACCCGCGCTGAGCGTGTGATTTTATGACGAAGTCTTTGAGAATCTTGTTGAAGGCGTGTCCGATGTGAATTGGGCCATTGGCATATGGAGGACCGTCGTGCAGCACGAACGGCTCGTTTCCACGGTTGTGCTCCAGCACGGCGTTGTAGATATCGTGCTCCTGCCACCATTCAAGACGCTTCGGCTCGTTCTTGGGGAGGTTTCCCCTCATAGGGAAGTCGGTCTTGGGGAGGTTCATTGTGTTCTTGTACTCTTGAGCCACTGTTGCCCCTGTTCAATCGTCTCGTCTTCGGAAATACTTATGCCCCGAGGTGAAACCGCCCGAGCATCACTTGATGATGCTATTAACGATGCTGTCAACGGAATCTTGAGTTGAGGCCAACTTGTTTTCCCAGCTTGCATTACCTCGGAATACGGCAGTTCAACATTATAGTTCGAATGGCTTTCCAGCCCCCGAATCGGGGCGTTTTGTTCCATGATTGGACGGTGAGCTGCCGTTTCACGGGTTTTGAGCTGCAGGACGTGCTCCTGGCAGCCGGATGGTCTCTATCAGCCTCTGCCGGTTGGACATGCCATTTGGTCTCTGCCAGATGGACCTGCCTCGAATGGACATGCCCTTGGGTCTCTTCCAGATGGACATGTATTCGGCAGATAACTTTAAGTGCTGCCACATTGAAGCAGATTTATTTTTCGAGGGCGGGGCGAATTTCCGACTTGGTGGTATATAGTGGTTCCTAGGTTTCGTCAAACGTTCAAATTTCAGTATTGATAGATTGGCCTGATGGAACGCCAGCCGGTATTCCAGGGCCCCGGATGCAGTTTGGAGGAAAAAAGATGGCAGATTTCAGCACCGACAAGGTTCGCAACGTTGTCCTTGTGGGCCAAGATGGGGCAGGCAAGACCTCCCTCGCAGAGGCCATGCTCCATCTTTGTGGAAGAACCGACCGCCTCGGCACCACCTCCGATGGAAAGTCCAACATGGACTACGATGCGGAGGAGATCAAGCGCAAGTTCACGATCTCGACAAGCCTCGGGAGCGTGACGTACAAGAACACCAAGATCAACATCTTGGATACTTCCGGATCTCCCGACTTCATCGGTGACACAATTGCCGCACTCTACGCAAGTGAAGCTGCCATCTTCGTGATCGATGCAGTTGCCGGTCCCCAGGTTATGGCCATCAAGCTCTGGGAGAACGCCATTATGGCGTCTCTTGCGAAAACGATCTACATCAACCACATCGACCGTGAGAACTCCGACTTCGATGCAATTATCAACAACCTCACCGAGCGCTTCGGCAAGCGCGTCGGCCCTGTGGCAATTCCGATGGGAGTCGAGAGCGACTTCCACGGCGTGATCGACCTCGTGCGCATGAAGGCCCGCATCATGGACGGCGGCAAGGAGGAGATCCAGGATATCCCCGCCGAGTACGCTGATGCCGCTGAAATGTACCGCGAGCAGCTCATCGAATCCATCGCCGAAGCCGATGACGATATCATGATGAAGTACCTCGACGGCGAGGAGCTCACTCAGGAAGATGTGGAGCTCGCCCTGAAAAACGCCATTGAGATGGGCGTGTTCATGCCGATATACGTTGGTTCCACCCTCACGGAATACGGTGTGTCCGAACTGCTCGACGACATCGTGGACTTCTTCCCGGCGCCAGACAAACACGGCTCCATCCCCACCGAGGGCGGGGACTCCGTCAAGATCGGCCTCGGGACCGAGCCAGCTGCTTATGTGTTCAAAACGCTTTCAGACCCGTACGTCGGCCGCCTGAGCTTCATCAAGGTGGTCACCGGCAGCCTCAAGCCAGGAGACGAGCTCATCAACTTCCGCAATGGCCGGAAGGAAAAGCTGGCCCACATCTACACGATGATCGGAAGCAAGACCGAGGAAATGACCTCCGCTTGCCCAGGCGATGTAGTCGTCATCCCCAAGCTCAACGAGGTCCGCACGAACGACACGCTTTCCCAAAGCGGAAAGATCAAGTTCAACGACATCCCATTCCCCCAGCCGCTCTACCCGGTTGCCATCGAGGCATCCAACAAGAACGACGAGGACAAGATGGGGACGTTCTTCGCCCAGATGGCCGAGATCGACCCGTGCATCGTGCTCACACGCAACGACGAGACCCATCAGTCGCTGCTCTACACACTCGGCGAAGGTGTGGTCGATTTGCTGAAGTCGAGGCTGAAGGACCGCAGCAACATCGATGTCAACATCGTTGACGTGCGGGTGCCCTACAGGGAGACGATTCGCAAGACCGCATCGGCTCAGGGCCGCCACAAGAAGCAGACCGGCGGCGCTGGACAGTTTGGAGACTGCTGGCTCAGGCTCGAGCCCAACCCGGGCGGCGGCTACGAGTTCATCGACGAGATCGTCGGTGGAAAGATTCCGCGCGGGTTCATCCCGGCGGTGGACAAGGGAGTCCAGGCCGCGATGGAGGAAGGCTTCCTGGCCGGATACCCGATGGTCGACATCAAGTGCGCCGTCTACGATGGTTCATATCACCCGGTAGACTCCAACGAAATGGCATTCAAGCTGGCCGCAAGGCTCGGATTCCGCAATTGCTGCGAGAAGGCCGACCCCTACATCCTCGAGCCCATGGCGAACATCGAGGTCACTGTCAGCGGGGATTACGACGGAGCCATCATGAGCGACTTCTCAACCAGGAGGGGCCGCGTGACCGGAATGGACCACGACACTATGGGCAATTCCGTGATCATGGCGCGTGTGCCGTACTCCGAGGTCGTGTCCTACGCGAAGGACTTGAGGTCGCTGACCCGCGGTAACGGCACCTACACAATCGAGCTCGAGGGCTATGAGGAAGCTCCCTACGATGTGGCCCAGAAGCTGATTGCCGAGTATCAGGCAGCAAGAGCTGAGGGCAACAAGTAAATTCGACTTGCAGCTGAGTCGGATTTACCTTGATCCGGCTTGTTCCAAGATTGGTTTTGAAGGGCCACATGGGCATTGCTCATGTGGCCCTTTCCTCTTCCGGGTTCTCCCAATCCATACGTCAGGCACCGTTCCAAAATCTCTGCGATCCCTTCTTCTTGCGACCTCTCCTCTCCCTTGTGGCTCTCTCCCCACACGACCCTTGATTCACGCGAATCTTTCTTCTAACGTCTCTTTCCTCGCCTCGGAACTCTGGCATTTGGGCAGCACTACCAAACTGTCAAAATTTATTAAATGCATTCAATTTTTTTGTTCAAGCCCATATCATTGTGTTGGGGTATTTGCAGGGAGGCTTCGCGTCTCGGCAGCTGTGGACCAGGCCGTGAACCCTTCCTCTCATTGCAGGCATTCGGAATTAGGAGGAGCCATGCCGGGCAACAACTATCAGGAGCATCTAGATCGCTTCAAGGCCGCAATCGAGTTCGAACCGGTGGACCGTGTGCCGTTCATCGCATCTGGTTCAGCGGTCAACGCTCAGCTCATGGGAGTCAAGATCGCGGACTACATAAACGACATGGAGCTCTGCTGCACCACCAACCTCGAGGGAATCAGAAAGTATGCCGGGGACACGGTGGACGGAACCCAGTGTGTGATTTTCAAACCAAACCTGCTGTCCCTCTCATGGCTCGGCAAGGTGAAGATCCCAGGAGAGGACATCGGGGACAACGAGCTTTGGCAGATGTTCGAGCAGGAGACCCTCACCCAAGACGATTACGACCTGATTCTCGAAGAAGGCTATCGCCCGTGGCTCGACAAGGTCCTGAAAGAGAGGCTGGACGACCCAATTGGAAAGAGCATGGACTTCATGACCTACATGCCCACCGCAGTAGAACGTTTCAACGAGGCGGGAATCCCGGTGGTCAACGGTGGCAGCGGCTCTTCGCCAGTGGAGATGTTCTGCGGTGGTCGCACGCTCGTGAACTTCTTCGCCGACGATCTCTACGAGATTCCAGATAAGGTCGACCGGGTCTTCCGCATCGTGCAGGACGAGAAACTGGCCGATCTTGAGGCAACGTTCAAGAACCCCGAGCAGAAGCCTATTGGAATCTGGATCGGCGCTTGGCGTGGCACCCCAGACCTGCTGAACCCGGAGATGTTCGAAAGGTACTCGTGGAAGTACATGAAGGAGATCTTCGACCTGTGCATGAGCTATGACGTGATACCGATCTTCCATCTGGATTCCAACTGGGACAACGGAATCAAATACTTCAAGGAGCTCCCCGCCCGAAAGGGCATCATCGCCCTAGATGGGATGACCGACATCTTCGAGGCGCGCAAGGTAATTGGAGACCACATGGCGATAATGGGCGACGTGCCCGCAGCGATGCAGAGCTTCAGCAAGCCAGAAGAGGTCGACGCATATTGCAAGCGCCTAATCACAGAGGTCGGACCACAAGGTTACATCATGTGCTCTGGATGCGATTCGCCGTTCAATGCAAAGCTCGAGAACCTGCAGGCGATGGTGCAATCGGTGGAGAAGTACACGCCGGCAAAGATTGCATGAGTTGGGTGCGATCGATTCTCTCAGAGCAGAGTCGCAGTCTTATCCAGTAGGAGCCGCTTGGGTTGTTTTCCAAGCGGCTCCTCGATTCTCGATATGGAAGAATTCAAAGCGGGCTTCCGCGAACTGGCCCAATGCCACACTCCTAGCTGCAGACCCGACTAGCCGTCAATCTCCAACGCGAATTTCCTGTCCCGGAAACCAAAGAAGACCTTGGGTACAGTGATGGCGTTGTTGATTGTTGATATACGTATATCAATTAGATTGATAAAATGTTAGCTGAAATATAACACCAGAGGACTGGAGGACCGCCATGCCAGTAACTCAAATGAACATACGCATCGACTCGGACCTTAAGAAATCTGGAGACATGGTATTCTCGCAACTTGGCCTGTCTCCCACAGAGGTGGTGCGGTTGATCTGGTCTTATGCAGATCGAAATCGCAAGGACCTCTCGAAGATCGAATATCTGGTTGTCTCCCTTCGCGATGGGGAGGCAGAAAATAATGACGACCCCGAAACTCAGATCAAGGAACTCGGATTGCTCGTCAAACGCAAAGACGAGATCCTCCAATCTTTCGGAATAGAGCCAGAGCCTGCGTATGAACATATCGATGGAGAGGACCTTGACCAAGCGCTGGCAGAGCAGATAGCCAAGGACAATGCCCTCCGAGAACAACTTGCAGATGAGAGACTGGCAAACGATGGGGAGGAGCATTGATGCAGAAACGCCTTTCATTGATGTTGGACACCAACGTGCTCCTCGACTATTTCGACACAACACGACCAGGATGCGAGTCTGCAACCAAGCTGGTTAACCATGCGATTCGGAATGGGTTGCAACTCATGGTCTCTCCCATGTCGTTAAAGGACTTCTACTATCTTGTAGCCCAGGGAATAAAGCGCGAAGCTGGGAAATCTGGAAAAGAAATCGATGACAAACTTGCGTCGGCAGCTGAGAGTTACGCCTGGAATTGCACTCGGGAAATCATGGATGTCGCAACAATTCTTTCTGTGGACAGCCACGATGTGGAGTTGGCCAGCAATCTTCACGAACTGCACGTGGATTTCGAAGATGACCTGTTGCTCGCGGTGGCAATGCGATCTGAGGTGGCATATCTCGTCACGGGCGATGAGCATCTCGCTGCAAAATCCACTGTTCCAACGATGAATGCTGCAGACCTGGTCAAGCTCTTGCAGGTTGGATGAAGCCTGTGTCTACCGAAGAAGAGAGTGGCAGGGCCAATCTGCCGTTTCTGTAGCCTGGGCACAGGATGAAGCCGATTCTGCCAAAGAAAAGAGTGGCATAAGCCAAGACCTAGGCCCAAGATGAACCAACTAATTTCTGCAGGAGCGCATTATATTTATCATGGAGTTGCGCTTCGGATTAGACCAAGAGAGCAAGCCCCGTTTAGACGAGACTCGTTGCCAGCTCGGAGCCAGCCCGCAGCTTAACTTTCGCAGAACCACACGCCTAGAGCAGAGAGAGGAGGACTGTCGTGTCTGAGTGGAACATGTCAAGCACCGACGATGGCGAACTGGAACCATGGCACGGCAAGGCCATCCTCCTCGTGGACCTCGATGCCTTCTTCGCCTCGGTGGAACAGCTCGACCACCCGGAATGGCGCGGCAAGCCGGTGATTGTGGGAGGCAGCGCCGAGAAACGCGGCGTGGTTTCAACTGCTTCCTATGAAGCTCGTAAGTACGGTGTGCATTCCGCCATGCCCTCATGGCGGGCAAAGAAGCTCTGCCCTGACGCGATCTGGACATTCGGCAACTATCCCCGCTACTCCGAGATGTCCCGCAAGGTAATGTCGTTCATAACCGATGAGACCCCACTCGTGCAGCAGGTCTCCATCGATGAGGCCTTCGCCGACGTCACTCCCGGGAAACACTTGGGAGACCACCCGGTGATAATCGCCCGGCGCATCAAAGACCGCGTGCGCGAGCTAGGAATAACCTGCTCTGTTGGAGTGGGCACGACGAAGACGATAGCAAAAATCGCCTCCGACCTCGACAAGCCCGATGGATTGACCGTGGTCTTCCCCGGAAGAGAACAGGAGTTTCTCAACCCACTTCCCGTTGGCAAGATCTCTGGAATCGGGGGGAAATCGCAGGAGAAGCTCTCGATGTTCGGGATAGAGACAATCGGCCAGCTCGCCGATGCGGACGAAAAGCTCCTCAGGTCGATTTTCGGAATCAACGCACCTGTGATGATTCAACGCGCAAGGGGCGAAGAGGCCAGCGAGGTATCCACTGAGCGCGAGGTGAAGTCGGTATCGAACGAGCAGACCTTCGCCCAAGACCTCGACGACCGCGAGCAAATCCTGGCAGCACTCGACATGGTCTGCGGAAAAGTTGGACGCCGTCTTCGCCGAAAGGAGCTCGCGGGTTACACGGTGACTGTGAAAGTGCGCTACCGCGACCTCTCCATCCACACGGCGCAGAAGACCGGCAGGCACCCGATAGACGACGAACGCCAGATGATGCCAATCGTCCACGAGCTGCTGGACAAGGTCTGGAGACCGGGAATCGGACTTCGCCTCGTGGGAGTTGGAGTTTCCGAGTTCGAGGGAAGGCCGGAACAGCTCTCGCTATTTCCAGAAGAAGATGACGAGGAGGAGGAACTTCCCCCCGACAGTGGCAACCTCGCCAAGGCAACCGATGCCGTGAAGAACCGCTTCGGTGAGAAAGCCGTGCGCTACGGGAGAGAGCTCCGTTTCGAAGGGCGCGACACCGGAACGATGGCGCAGAACAAGGACCTTGCCGACCTGCAATCGACCGCGATCAAGAAAAAGCTGGAGCATCAGGGAGAAAACTCGGACACCCCAGATGAGAGCGACGAGAACGAAGAGTATTTCGAGTCCCAAGACGACTGGGGTGCCTAGGACAAAGCTGGCCGGAACTCACCACAAAGTTCCCACTAGACCAAGTCGAGTTCGGAAAGCGCCCTCAAAGCCGCGTTCTGCACTGTGCTGGGAAGGCATTTCTTGTCCACGCACATGTAGATGACCCCGGAATACCCGAAGGCATCGGACGCAACGAATTTCACCACAGGGTCCTTATCCAAGGTCGTTGCCTCGGCAACCGCATCGCGAACTGGTTCGTATATCTTCTCGGCAATCGAGGACAGAGTTTCGTCCTCCGCCTTCTCATATCTCACGAAGAACGGCACCTCGACATACCTGTAGTCTGGTGCCACCTTGATGGCCGAGCTGTTCATGACGGAATTTGGAATCGTGATCGTGTTGTCGCTGTCGTCGCGAATCACGGTATGGCGCCACTTGAAGTCCTCGACGAATCCCGAGTATCCACCCACCTCGATGTAGTCACCCACATCGATCAGACGCTGCGCGGAAACCGACACCCCTCCGAACAGATTCGAGATCGTGTCCTGCAAGCCCAGGGACAGGGCGATTCCACCAACTCCCAAGGCGGCGATCAGAGCGTTCACGTCGATCTTGAAGATTGACTGCAGGATCACGCAGACGACGACAACCCATATGAATCCGCGCAGTAGATTTGAGGTGAGCTTGGCACCTATCACTGGGATGCCATCGTGCTCGAATACCTTGCGGAAAATCCTCACGACCAATCTGTCGCAGATAAACCCTATGGCGACGATCAAGACCGCGAAGAGAATGCTCAAGATGATATCTGGAACTGCAGAGGTCACAGCCTCTGCGGTTGTCTCAGCAGTTTGCAACGCCAGACTCCTTACCAAGACTTTCCCGCCCGCCTCAACTGATTCCAAAGGTGGGCAACGCCGCTGAAATAAGCGGCCAACAGCGCAATCGTTTCATACCGACAGCGCATTCGCTCTATGCCAGCAGCAAAACCGCTTCATGCCATCAGCGCAATTGCTCCAAGCCAGAAGCGCATTAGCACCATGGCGGCAACACGACCTTTTCATGCCAGAAGCGCATTCGCTCCATCGATGTTAACTCAACAGCCGCAGCAGTATGGACGAAACACCAGTTTTACACATTTTTCAAAGCTTAAGGTTGCGCTATGCTTGTCAGTGACGTTTTCCGTCGTTCTCATGAGAAAGCAGGTAGACATTGGATCCAAGGGAAATTGCGCTGAGGGCGGCAAAGGCCGCAGACTCCAAGAAGGCAACGGATATCATCATCCAGCATGTATCCGAGCTGTTGGTGGTCACTGATTACTTCGTGATCGTCACCGGTGCGAACGACCGCCAAGTGGAGGCAATCGCAGACGAGGTCGAGGAAAAGCTCCACGAGGTGGGAGTAGACCCGATTGGACGCGAGGGATACGAAGAGCGCAAGTGGGTCCTTCTGGACTTCGGCGAGGTGATCGTCCATGTGTTCCAACCCGATGTCAGGGATTTCTACAGGCTGGAGACCCTCTGGAACGACGCTCCGTTGGTGGATGTGCGGGAGGCCGGTATCGAGGACCCCGAGTACTCGGAGAGAATCGCCAAGATCGTCGAGAGTGCCACTGCAGATACGCCGGGGGATGCTGACGGGTCGGACGATTAACCGCGGACCCTCTTCTTCCGTAGAGACAAGCGTATTGGACGATTAACCGCAAGCCCCTTAACCCTGCAGCTCCAGGCTGAAAGCTCTCTTCACCCACGCTGCCAGCGTCCACCAAATCCATGCGCGCCGGGCGCGTCAGGCTCCACGCTTGCGGCCCCTGCCTCGCTGTTCCGACTTGCAGAACCCTTACCCGCGCATCCTCTCAACGCAGGAGTTCCATATTCTGGCGGTATCCGGATGCAGGTACTTGCCAGTCGAGAGCAGATGCATGATCGTGGACTTGAAACAGTTGGCAAAGAGGTCCGGCAGAGACACTTCGCCAACTAGATCGCGCAGCTCATCGAGCGAATCATAGGTGCGCAGGGGTTCTATCATGTCGGAAACATAGATGATCATGTCGAGATCGCTCATGTCGACCGCACCCGAGGTATGCCTTGCCACTGCCTGCAGGATCTGGGGCTCAAGCTGCGGAAACCTTATCGAAAGCGCCTTCGCTCCGGTCACGGAATGGAACAATGCCTCCATGTGCTTGTATCCCTTGGGAAGCTCTATCCCCAATTCACGGCAGCGGTCGAAGGTCTCCTGCCCCCTGTAGCATTTATCCCAATCGTGGACGAGCCCCGCTCTGGTTGCCATCGAGACATCCACGCCATATATTTTCGCGAGCTTCTTAGCCGTTCTCGCCACGCTGATCGAATGGGCGAAACGCTTTGGCTTGAGCCTCTTTGAAAGCTCCTCGGCTGCCTCCAACATAAAATCACGGTCGGCATCGGAAAGGCCAACCGCAAGATCATCCACAAGTTCTTGAATAGGTGTATCTGTTATATCCGATTTCCTGAATATCCTCTCATCGCTGCCTTTTATCTTAGATTCTTTCCACAGCTTGCTCTCCGACATGAGCAGCTACATCTCCTTCTCTGTTGTGCTTGGAACATATAGCCTGTGCGATCTGATGTACTTTGCGACCGAGACCGGGGTGAGGTAGGTGATCGACTTGCCCTCCGATACCCTGCGGCGAAGATCCGTCGAGGAGATTGCCAGACCAGGTACCTCGAAGAACGAAACTCTCGACGCC